>JBAPOS010000160.1:0-11529 GCA_049279755.1 Candidatus Dormiibacterota bacterium
GCACCGTCCCTGCCCTGCCCCCTGAGCGAGGCCTGGGCCATACGAGCTCGCAGCCCCATATGTCGCCCGCAGTACACCGTTTCCGAAAGATCCAGGGCATACTGCACGCCAGGTCACGGCACAGCGCCGCTTCACAGCATCCGTTCTCTCCACATTTCAGCACAGATTTCGATGGCCACACACGCACTTCCCGACGGCTGGACGCTCCTCGCGGCGCGTCCGCGTGAGGAGTTGCATCAGGCTCTCCTGACCAGCACGTGTGAGCGTTCGTTCAGCGATGTTCCCATCGACTGGTGGGATCGGGCTGCAGAGGTCTGGCGTCCAACGTCGATCGTCCGACTCCTGGGTGGCGTCTGGGACGTGGGTCGCGATGTGGAGGTGCTCATCCCCGATGCAGGTGCCACCTCCCCGGCCCGGGTGAGCATCGGGCACGTTCGGCTCTCCAAGCTTCTGACCGCCGGTGTGTCGCGATACTGGGTGGCCCGGTACCAGAAGCTGCTCGTACTGCGCCTTGTTGAGCAGGCTGCCGTGCTCGGCGGCGATCCGGATCCGCTGCGCCGGCTGGCCGGGCGCATCCGCCACCAGGAAGCGCTCGGGCATGACGTCTGGACCACCGCCTACCTGATGGGAGCGCGCGACGGGGTCGAGTACGCGCCCGAACTGCCCCTGGCGACTGCGGACAACGGCTGGGAGCCCGCCGACGCGGGCGATCCGGCGGCGGTTATCCACGCCGCCGTGCGCGTCCTCGCGGCCGATCTCATGAGGCTGGATGCCGCCCTCGAAGAGGCAGGTGCCGACCCGACCGAACGTGCCGCACACCCACTTCTCGCGGCGATCACGTCGCTCCTTCTGCGATCCCCGGCCACGCCGATGGTCAGCCCAGCGGGATCCGATCCTCGCCTGGCCTGAGCAGCACCCGCACCGCGGCGTCGTCGCGGCATTCTTCCCGGATCCGGAGCCACAACCGCTCACCCTCGACCTCGAATCCATCGCTCGACGGTGCGAGCACAGCCACGACCTGGGGGTCGATCGCGCCGACGCCGTCGAAGTGGGGGATCCCGCCGTCGATGCCGAACGCGGCGCCGACCTCGAGCATCCGCCGCCTCCAGGCCGCGATCGGGACGCGCGGCATGGGGTCACCCAGCAACGTCGCCAGCAGGAGGGCCAGACCGCCGATCGTCGACCGAGCCGGTTCCTCGACGTGATCCGAGAGCGAGCGTTCGTGGATGAGGCCACTCACCACGTCTCGGGCGCGTGATGACGAGTCGTCGGGCGGTACCGCCACCCAGAGGGCTTGCAGACCGCCACGCGCGCTGAACCCGCCTTGGGCCACGATCCGCCCCGGCGCCAACCCGGCCGCCGCCTCGATGGTCGCGAGCTTCGAACCCGGCGCTGGCGCGCTCCCCGGCGCCAGGCCCGTCTCCTCATCCCACGACCGGGTTGCCCGGCAGACGCGACCGTCGCGCACCGCGGCGAGCGGTAACGCCAGCCTCCGGATGCCGAGCTCGAGGGTTGCGGCGAGCATCCCATCCCCGGTGGCCCGGGGCGGATACACCGTACCGCCGATGGCGTCGGCCGCGATCCGCGCGAATCCGAGCCCCCACCGATCGCGCTCGGCGCGCCGGCGCGAGGTCGCAATTCGTGGGGTCGGCCCGGTGTGGCGCCACACGACGCGAAAGGTCGTGCGGTCGACCTCCAGACGGACGGCGCGCGCTCTGTCGTGACGCTCCGCGTTGACCGCGAGCTGGACGAGGACAAGCGCCGCGCCCTGAGGACCGAGCACGGGGCGGGCCGGTCCGGTGACCGCCTCGACGCTGAGGCCGGTGCGGGCCGTGATGCCGGCTCGGGCCAGGTCGATGACGTCGTCGGTGGTGCCCCATCCGCCAGGTTCGCGGCCGGCGACCAATCGCAATGACCCGGCGAGCATGCGGACCCGCTTTGCCTGCGTGCCACTCAGCGCGAGCGCCGCGCCGTCGATCGACTTGAGCAGCCGGCTGAGGACCGCATCGCACTGCTCGGACGCGGGGAGGGTTCGAACCACCAGGCGCACGCTGCGCACCGGATAGGAGACCGCGCCAGGCCCGGTTCCGTCCCACTCGGGCGTGCGCGCGATCACCGCCCCGTCGGCGTCGATCAGAGCCGCGACGAGGGGAAGCTCGGAGATCTCGGCCAGGGTGAGGTTCACGCCTCGGGGTCGGGAGCGGACCCCTCGGTCGCCGTCACGCTGAGCCGGTACTTGCGGTTGCCGTGACTCACGAGGCGCACCGCCGAACCGTGGCCGTGCAGCCATTCGCCGAAGCGACGCACCGCCTTGGTCGCCGTGTCCGAATGGAAGGTGACGATGTCGGGGTGGTGCACCACCAGCCGGATCGCCTCGCGATGGTGGTGCTGGTCAAGTGTCGGGAGATGCACCACCACGGTCCCGTCGTGAATGCGCAGGTCGCCGACGGTGCGATCGAGCATCCTGTCGATCCGTTCGAGCAACGACGCATCGCCGTCGCGCTTGTCATGGAGCAGGGCGCGGGGGTGCGAGCGCTGGATCTGGCTGCGGACATTGAAGGCGTCGATGTTCTGCGAGTACACGATGACCGGGCATTCCCGAAGCTCGCGGGCGAGTCGCGACAGCACGTCGCCGCTGCTCGCGCTCCGGTCGGGGGCCTTGCCCAGATCCCAGTCGATGATCGCGAGCACTGGTCTGCTCGAGTATCGGTTGTGTTCCAGCAGCGAGAGGGCGCGCGCGGCGCTGCGGGCGCCGAGCGGATGGAAGCGCTTGCGTGCGAAGTGACCCTGCAGCTCGTTGAGGGTCTCGGCGTCGTCCTCGAGGATCAGAACCTCAGGGTTGGCTCTCACTGCCGGATGACCGCCGCCGAAGGCACCAGGGTCATGCGGGTGCTGCCGTCACGCTGCGCCGTCCACCCGATATTGCGCCTGGCGAGCGCTTCCGAGACCGCCCGGAAGTGGCGCGTGGGGAGCGCAAACCCGGCCGGGTACGCGGCCACCAGCGACTCGAGGGTCGCGCTCCTGAGCAAGGTTCCGTCGCCGAGCTCAACCCCGCTCCCTGGCGCCAGGCGCATCCCGCCGACGGTCGCCTCGCACGCACCTCTGATGGTGTCGAACAGTGCTGCCGTGCGGTCGAAGACGCGAGCGTGCCCTGGAAGCCCGTCCGGCGCGGCGCCGAGCCAAAAGGTCAGGACCGGCCGTTCGCGCAGGATGCGGGCCAGGGCGGGCGCCAGCGTGACATTGCTCCCCACGACCATCCACGGCCAGGGAAGGCAGGCGCTCGCGATCTCTCCGGCGTCGTCGGAGCGCGCGTCGCGAATCACGGCCATCCTTCGCGGCACCGCATCTCGCACTGCGACGGCGAGCTCGCCGTCGACGGTCACCACCATGATGGCCCGGCTGCTGTCCGGTGCGCGCACGCCGAGCATCCACGGAGCGTCGGTGAACTCCACGCGATATCCCTCCCCGCCGAACGTCGCGAGCGAACGGAGAAGTCCGTGCCCGCGGTCGGCCTCAGCCAGTGTAGGGGTGGTGACGGGGGTACGGTGGGCCAGCCAGGCGGACACGGACACCCCGTAACCATCGGTCGCCGGTCCGGACAGTGCGCGGACAGACACGACCGCTCGCGACATGGCAGACTGACTGCGGTATGTCCACCTCAGACGCCGGGGAGCCAGCCGCCGAATCGGTCCGGCTGGCACTTACAGGGATCCTGCACAGCCCTCTCGTCGACCGAGCAGGAGGCCGGCTCGGCCGGGTGGACGATGTCATCGCCCGGTTCGCCGAGGGCGGCTACCCGCCGGTCACCGGCCTGGTCGCTCGCATCGCCGGCAGGAAGCTCTTCATCCCACGCGACCGCATTGCCGCGATGAGACCCGGCAGCGTCCAGCTCGCCGGCGAGGATCTCAACCTCGCTCATTTCGAGCGGCGCCAGGGGGAGGTGTTGCTCGGTGACGACGTGCTCGGCCGCCGGCTCATCAGCGTCGACGCCGGCAGGCTCGTGGTGGCTCATGACATCGAGTTGCGCCAGGAGGACTCGAGGTGGGTGGTCGCGGGCGTCGACACCCGCCCCCGCGGTTTGCGCGGCCGTCTTTTCGGCGGCGGAGGTGAGAAGCCGGGATTCGTCGACTGGGCCGCTGTCGAGCCCTTCGTCGGGCACGTACCGAGCTCGCGTCTGCTCATGCCGCTCCGGCGTCTGCGTCGCCTCCACCCCGCGCAGATCGCAGACCTCGTGGAAGCCGCATCACATGACGAGGGTGAGGAGATCATCTCGGCGGTGCACGGCGATCCCGAGCTCGAGGCCGATGTCTTCGAGGAGCTGAATACCGAGCACCAGGTTGAGTTTCTCCGCGACAAATCCGACGCCGAGGCGGCAGCGGTGCTCGCCGAGATGGGTCCAGACGATGCGGCCGACCTCGTCACCGAGCTCGATCAGCCCCGACGCGCTCCGATTCTTTCGCTCCTGCCTCCGACGCAGCAGGCCAAGGTCCGCGCACTGCTGAGTTATGGACAGAGCAGCGCCGGGGGACTCATGAGCCCCGACTTCGTGTCGGTCCCGCCCGATGCAACCGTGAGCGACGCGCTCGCCGCGGTGCGCGCTGCAGACGTGCTCCCCCAGGTCGCCGCCGACGTGTTCCTGCTCGACGACGGACACCTCGCCGGTTCGGTGCCGCTCATCGAGCTGCTCCGCGCCGACGGAGGCATGCGGATATCGGACCTCGTCGAGCACAGCAACGCATCGGTGCATGTCGACGATGACTTTCCGGAAGTGGCGCGGCGTATGGCCGACTTCAACCTCACTGTTGTCGCGGTCCTCGAGGACGACGATCGGGTCATCGGTGTCATCACCGTCGATGATGTGCTGGAGGCCATGCTGCCCAATTCGTGGCGACGTCGCGCGGAGGCCGACGGCGACTGACCTCGCCGGGCTTCGTTCGACGTTCCGGTTGTACACTCCGTGTACGGCAACCGATTTTTAGGGGTGCATGCACCAGCACATGGACGGCGGCGACAGTCCCCAGTCCCGGCAACTCACGGGCCCGCCCGCAGCGAGGTAGCGAAGCACTCGTGACCTCCTGAGCGGAGAGGCCCGCTCAGTCTTGCCGTCTTCGACGGTGGGAGGTCCGAATTGGCGCAGGAGAAGGTTCGCAGGGCGGACGCCAAAGTGGCGCACGGCAACGCTGTGGTCCTTGATGCCGTGCATCGCGGCGACATTCGCGGCGCCTTTGGCACTCTCGGAGAGCACGAGCAGTCTGGTGCGCGGTCGTGGCGTCGCCGGCTTCTCGCTCTTGCGGTGATCATCGGTCCTGGTCTCATCGTGATGGTGGGCGATAACGACGCCGGAGGCGTTTCGACGTATGCGGCGGCCGGACAGGACTACGGAGCAAGCCTTCTCTGGACGCTCCTGCTGCTCATCCCGGTGCTGATCGTCAACCAGGAGATGGTGGTACGCCTCGGAGCGGTCTCAGGAGTGGGGCACGGTCGGCTCATCTTCGAGCGTTTCGGCAAGATCTGGGGCCGCTTCGCGGTCAGCGATCTCTTCGTGCTCAACTTCCTCACGATCGCGACAGAGTTCATCGGCATCTCGTTGGGCGCTCAATACTTCGGAGTACCCGCATGGATCGCTGTGCCGCTTGCCGGCCTTCTCCTTGTCGGGATCACGGTCACCGGCCGTTTCGAGACGTGGGAGCGGCTGATGTTCGTCATTCTCTTCGGCAACCTGCTGTGCATCCCGCTGATGCTGCTGTGCCATCCGACGCTCGGCCCCGTCGTCCAGCACTTCGTCATCCCCGGTATTCAAGGCGGCCTCAGCTCCAATGGCGTCCTGCTCATCGTTGCCGTCGTCGGCACAACGGTCACCCCGTGGCAGCTGTTTTTTCAGCAGTCGAACGTCGTCGACAAACGCATCACGCCACGCTGGATCCCCTACGAACGGGCAGACACGGTGATCGGCGCGATGATCGTGGTTATCGGAGCAACCGCCATCATGGTGGCCACGGCCTTCGCGTTCGGCAGCGATGGCAGGGGCGCGGGAAATCCGAATGCCTTCACCAACGCGTTCGACCTCGCGAATTCTCTGCGGGCACATGTCGGCCCGGCGGTCGGCGCCATCTTCTCGATCCTGCTGATTGACGCGTCGGTCGTCGGCGCGAGTGCGGTCACGCTGTCGACGTCATACGCGTTCGGCGACACGTTCGGAGTCAGGAATTCGCTCCACCGCTCGTGGCGCGAGGCGAAGTCGTTCTACGCCATGTTCACCGGACTCGTGACGCTCGCGGCAGTGTTCGTGCTCATCCCAGGTGTCCCGCTCGGATTGGTCACCACCGCGGTGCAGGCGCTCGCGGGCGTGATGCTGCCGAGCGCGTGTCTCTTCCTGCTCTTCCTCTGCAATGACAGAGACGTGCTCGGCCCCTGGATTAACCGTCCCTGGTTCAACCTGCTCGCGTCGCTGATCCTCGGGGTCCTGCTGGTTCTGTCAGTCATCCTCGTCGTGTCGACGATCTTTCCCAACATCGACGTCCCTCGACTCCTGGTCGTGCTGACTGCGGTCATGCTCGTCGGGCTGGTGATCGCGATCGCCATCAACATACGTGCACGGAGAGCGCTACCGCCTGATCCGCGGATGGATGAGGAGCGCGAGACGTGGCGGATGCCGTCGCTGGCGTTGCTAAACCAGCCCGTGAAATCGCGCGGACGCCTGATCGCCCTGTGCACGGTGCGCGGCTACGCGATCGTCGCGATGGTGAGCCTGCTCGTCAAAACGATCCTCGCATCCCACGGTGGGCACTAGATCGTCATCGGCACCGCTACAAACGGGGTGATACAGGGGCGTCCCGGGGCGTGCTCATACACGACACGGTCGGGTCCGGCGATCACGGTCGACGCCGACACCGTCCCGTAGACATCGCCGTGGATGCACGCAGCATCCACCGGTGAGTCGCTCGCGGAGGTGTGATCGGCGAGCACTGCACGCATGCCGATCAAGCTTGCCTCCGCATACCCGGCCGATGACAGCGCTCGGCCCATCGCGGCAAGCAGCATCGCGACCTTGGGGCTGCGGTCGTCGTCGATGTCTCGTGTGGTGAGCACGTGCGCACCGGGGCCGAGGTCCACCACGCGCACCGGACCGGAATCGTCGACATGGGCCGCCAGGGCTCGGTCGGCGTTCGCCCAGAGAACGTTCACCGGGTTGTAACGGCCCGGTCCGAGGGCGGCGAGGCTTGCCGGGACGTCGGTCGGATCGATGGTGAGCAGCGCGACCGGGATCTCGCCCCGTGATCGACGCGAAGGATCAGCCGCCAGCGGTGGACCCTCGCCGGTATGCCTGTTGGTGACCGCGCAGACCGTGCCGTCCGCCGCGACGGCGAGCCAGGTCCCTCCGGCCACGAGGTCGCGACCACCGACGATCAGCGGGCTGCTCCGCAGGATGCCGGGAGGTGCGCTCGGCCGGGCGATGAGCTCATCGCGGTTGGCCGCCAGCACCACCGGGGTGCCCGGGTGGGATTGCCAGGCGAGCAGGATCGTGCACACCGGCTGCATCGTAGGCCGGCGCTCAACGCCGCTGTGAACTCTGTGAACAGGGCCTCGCGGCGCCGTGACGAGCCGCCGACTCTCATCTCGGCATGCAGGTATTAAGACCAGAGTTGGAACACGTCAATGAGTGCAAACGCAATCGGCAGGCTGACACCCCGGCTGGGGCCGAGAGGTCGCGCGGTGATCGCGCTGCTTCCAGGCGTCTTCGCGATCATGCTCGCCGGCGCCTCCGGGGTCGCCGCCGCCCCGAGCCCCACCCCTTCGCCGTCTGCCACGCCGACAACCACACCGACGCTGCCGCCGTGCCATCACCACCCCCACCCTTGGTGCACTCCGACGCCATCGCCGTCGCCGGTGGTCACCCCGACCCCGACACCGACACCGACCCCGAACGGCAGTGGCAGCAGGGGCCAGGGTGGCGCGGGAGGTGGGAATCCGACGCCAACGCCGTCATCCAGCTCCACGCCGGCTCCGACCAAGGCGCCGGCCCCGACCCCGAAGCCGGTCGCATCCTCAGGAGGATCGGGCGGGGGTCACTCCGGGGGCAGCAGCAGCACGGCCGATGCCACAGAGGCCGCTCACGCGCAGACGCCGGTTGACCCGACCCCCTTCGCTCCACTTTCAACCACCGTTAGCGCGGTGACCTCGGGTGAGAGTCTCGACGCGGCCCGGATCCCACCTGTCGAAGCACTCACGCCGCTGAGCGGTCTGGAGTTCGGCAATGGCCTGAACCTCGGCCCGATCCTCCTCCTCATCGACCTGATCGGGATCGGGACGCTCTTCTACCTGGTTCGCACCCGCTGGCTGGCCCACGAGGGCTGACCGACCGCGACGGGTCCCGCTCCCTCACCGATCCCGACGAGCCCGTGCTCGATCGCGGCCGCGGTGACATCGGCCGCTTGGCGGGCAGCGTCTGCGAGTGGGATCCCAAGCGCGAGCGACGCTGCGAGCGTCGCCGAATGCGTGCACCCGGTGCCATGGGTTGCCGATCCCTCCACCCAGGTGACGGGGATCTCTAGGAATTCGGCGCCGTCGTAGAGCAGGTCTGATCCCTCGCCCTCCCCAGCGGTGATCAGCACCGCGTGAGCACCGCGGGCGACGATCAGCTCGGCAAGCGACCGCCGATCACCGTCACCGCCGGCAAGGACACGAGCCTCAGCGAGGTTCGGTGTCACCACCGTGGCCAGCGGGAGCAGCGATCCGATCAGCACCGCCACCGCGTCAGCATCCAGCAGCGGCGCCCCGGTGCTCGCTCGCAGCACCGGGTCGACGACGAGCGGGGTTGGGTGACGCGCAAGGAATTCGGCGACCGCGACGATGATGTCCGCCGAGAGCAGGGCTCCGGTCTTGGAGGCGTCGACACCGATGTCGTCGTACACGGCCTCGAGTTGCGCGGTGATGACCCACGTGGGCAGCGGGTACGTCGCCAGGATCGCCGCGGTGTTCTGTGCCGTGACGCCGACGATCGCCGTCATGCCGTGGCAGCCGGCCGCGGCAAACGCCTTGAGGTCCGCCTGAATTCCAGCGCCACCACCGGAATCGGACGTGGCGATCGACAGGCAGCGCGGCGGTTTCACCCGCCCATCGTAGATCGAGCCGGTTCCGGCCTCAGCCGGCGGCCTGCCGGGCGGGTTCGGGGATCCTGGCGATGACCGGGGTCCGTGCCGTCTCGTCGAACACCACGAAGCGATTCTTGCCCTGGCGTTTGGCGAGATACATGGCCATGTCCGCGCGGCGCATCAACTCCTCGGGTTCGGGGGCATCGGCCGCATCGTCGACGACCGCGACCCCCACGCTCGCCCCAATGCTGATCACAGCGTCGCCGAGCGGAATCGGCCGCCGCAGCGTCTCGATGATCCGATCAGCCACCACGGCGGCGTCGCTGTGGTGGCGCATGCCGTCGAGGAGCATGCCGAACTCGTCACCCCCGATACGCGCGGCGAGATCGAGCTTGCGGACCTGCACGCGCAGGCGTGCCGCCACCTCGCTGAGCACCCGGTCGCCCATGGCGTGCCCGAAGGTGTCGTTGATCTCCTTGAACCCGTCGAGATCGATGAACATCACCGCGACCGGACGCTGAGAGCTGGGTAGCTGGGCGAGCGCTGTCGCGACCGTCTCGATGAAGAGCGACCGGTTCGCGATCTTGGTGAGTGGGTCATAGAACGCCCGGCGCGCGAGCTCGGCCTTTTCGACCGACATCGCCTTGATGGCCTCGGCCAGCTGACCGTTCTCGAGGGCCACGCTGATGAGTCCGGCGACCGTGCTGAGCAGGCTCTGCTCGTGGGCACCGAGCTTGCTTCCACGTGTCGGGTTGAGAAGCAGCAGCATGCCTTGCGGGCCCTCGAGCCCGCGGAGAACGACCACCGTCCCGGCACTCGCCGAGCGCTCCGCAAGCGCTAGCCCGAGGGTTTGATCGGTCGCGACCGATCCGGTGAGGATCGCTGTGGTGCGCAGCTCGTTGAGCACCTCCTGCTCGGCAAACGTCAGCTCCGATGTCGTGGCGTCCGCGTGGTCGTCGTCGCCTGTGGAATTGAAGCGCACGGCCGGGCCGCGCACCTCCGGGATGACCACGAGCTCGGCACGTTCGACGCCGAACATCGTGGTGATGCCGTTCAGGAGCTCGCCCGCGCGCTCACCGACACGTCGTGTCGAGTGGAGGATCTCGGTGGTGCGGTAGAGGAATTCGTTGCGGTCGGCGCGGCGCTGGCTCTCGCTGGCGGCGATCTGTCCGGCGAGCACGAGAACCACCGGCGGGACGAGTGCGACGGCGAGCACCGGACGCGTCGTGAGGATCACCAGCGCCACGATTCCGAGTGACGCGTTCGTGGTCGTGGCGATCACCTGGAACAGATAGGCGCGCGCCACGTCACCGAGATCGAGCCGGCCCTGGGCGAGCATGGTGCCGGCGTTGAGTGCGATGGGGTAGACGAACCAGCCCGAGGCGATCATCGCTGCGGCAAATGCCACGATGCTGCGCACCGCGAGCGGATCGCTTGCAACCGGCCCCACCGCGTTGAAGACGAGCACGGCGACGCCGATGTAGACGACATCGAGCATCGCGTTGGCGAAGTCCTTGACCCACCGGATGCGCCGCTGCCGCGTCCAGCTGGCAAGGAGCACGCCGGCGACGTAGCAGGCGAGCAGCTGGTGCGGGTCGATGAGGAACAGGCCCAGCGCCACCGGGATCTCCGTCAGGGAGAGCGTCGACACCTCGCGATGAACGCGCACCTGAACGAACAGCAGGCTGGTCGCGTAGACGGCGGCGAGCTCGGCCCACCATGGAATTGCGCCCATCAGCGTGACGCGCTGGACGTCCCGCAGTGGCAGCAACCACAGCGCGATACCGATGAGCCCGAGGCCGATGGAGAAAACCGCGAGGCGTTGGGGACCGCTCAAGCGGCCGATCCTGCCGCGAGCTCGCGACGCGAGGAGCCGTGGACGCGCCACCGTCATCTCACTCATGTCACGTCACGACGCAGCTGTCCCCTGAACACCGAACGACCTCCTGTCACGTCCACGGTCAGCCCCCCGCGACCGGCGTTCCGATTGTGTCGCGGCATCCATCGGCGGCTGTCCACGGGAGCGTCACAGCGTGGTAACGAGACCGGAACAGCAACGTCTGACCTGAATTGGCGTTGGTCCGCGACCTGTCCCGAGCGCTCACATAGCCTCGTGACATGACCATCACAGACGATCGCGTTTCGACCCCCGCACCCGCCGCAGCACCTCCTTCATATGTGCGCCGGCATCCCATCCTCGCCGCTTTCGGCGTGCTCTCCGGGCTCTCGCTGTTCTCTGCACTCTGGCCGCTGAGCGCGGTGGTGGTCGGTGTCGCCGTGGCCGGCCACGCAACCGGGCTGGACCGCGCAGCCCTGCACCTTGCGGAGCGCCTCGCCGATCGCGTCACCTCGTCCGCGCGCCACCGGACTCGCGTCGAACCTGCACCTGCGCCACCAGCGCCGGCACCGCAGCCCTCCGCGCCCGCCCCGTCAGCAC
>JBAPOS010000161.1:0-12799 GCA_049279755.1 Candidatus Dormiibacterota bacterium
ATGCGGTCACCTCTTCTTCCACGAGCGCCCCGCCGAAACCGCGCGTGTGGTGAGCGAGCATCTGCGCCGCGACGCAGCGACCTCGGTTCAGTCCTCGTCGGATCCGACGTCAATGACGTCGTCGGGGACCTCATCGGACGCTTCGTCATCGGTCTCCGGCGATCCGTCAGCGGCCGCCTCCTGACGTCCTCCGGCGTGCTCGGCCACGGCTGTGCGCACCGGCACCAATTGCGCCGGCGCAGTGGCGGTGGCGGTCGTCTCCCGGATCACCGTCACCTTGATGATCCCGGGGTACTGCATCTCGGACTCGATCTCCCGAGCGATCTCGCTGGTGAGTGGAGGCATGTCGGTGTCCTTGACCTGTGACGCCTTGACGAAGACGCGGAGCTCCCGGCCGGCCTGAAGTGGAAACGCGCGATCGACGCCGCCATGTCGCGTCGCGATCGTCTGCAGTTGTTCGAGGCGGAGCAGGTACGTTGCCAACGTGTCGCGACGCGCGCCGGGTCGTGATGCGGAGATGGCATCGGCGCAGATCGTCAGCATCGCCAGGTCGGTTGACGGTTCCTCGTCGAAGTGGTGAGCCTTGACGGCGTGAACGATTCCGGGATCGACGCCCAGCACCCTGAGCAGTTCGCCGCCGATGATCGCGTGCACTCCCTCGACGTCGTGGTCGACCGCCTTGCCGATGTCGTGGAGCATCCCCGCTTCGCGGGCGAGCTTCTGCGGCAGGCCAAGCTCGGCGGCGAGCACTCCGCAGAGATGACCGGTCTCCTCGCAATGGAGGAGTGCGTTCTGCCCATAGGAGAAGCGGTGGTGGAGCGTGCCCACCAGCTCGGCGAGCTCGGGACGCCCCTCGATCTGCATCATCCAGAGAGCGCGCTCGCCAACCTCCACAACGCGGCGCTGGGTCGTCCGGCGTACCCGCTGGATGACCGGCGGAACCTCGGCCGCCTGGATTCGCCGGTCGACGACCTCGAGGGCCGCCTGTCGCGCGATCTCGCGACCGATGGGATCGACCGTGCGCAGCGTCGCCTGCTGCTTCTCAGCGTCGATGCCGAGCTCCGCGCCGGTCTGCTCCGCGATCACCGCCAGGGCGGAGAGCACCCGCTCGCGGGCATGGTCGTCGAGACCCTCAAGCGCGAACGGTGAGATCCTCGGAGCGCTGTCGACGTTGGACGTGTCCTGCCGCTCGACGGCCTGCAGGATCAGGTCGTTCGCGCTGGTCTCGACGCGGTCGCCGATGATGTCGGCCACGGTCGCCTCGACCAGCGCCGCGCGCTCTACCACGAGCTCGGACCGGGTCCGCTCCAGCACGAGCAGCGCCGCGGCGTCGCGGTCGAGCGTCGCCTTGGCGCGCAGCATCTCATCGATCTCGGCGCCCTGCTCGGCGACGCGTGCGCGCCGCTCCTCGATCTCATCTCGGCGTTTGCGGTACGCGAACCGCCGGTCGTCGAAGATCTCGCGGCGCTCGCGGAGGTGCTTGTGGCGTTCGGCGATGACCGTCTCCCGGCCCTCGACTGCGGCGAGCCGCTCGCTGACCTCCTCCATGGCCGCCTCGTGGGCGTGCAGGGCGGAGGTCCGCGCCTCGGCGACCAATGCCGCCGCGTACTGGGTGGCGTCGGCAAGGCTCTGACTCACGAGGGGCGCCTGAAAGCTTTCCTGAGTCCCACGCCGAGCGCTGACCAGGGCAGCGCCTCCGACGGCAGCCAGGAGCACGGCGATGACAATCAGGACGGCGGGGATGATCATTGGTGAAGTGCTGTGAAGGTGACGGTCAGGCGCTGACCGCCAGGTCGAACGGGTCGTGCGCCTCGGCGATGAGTCGCTGGGCGAAGAGGTTCGCGGCTGGGGGCAGGGTGCGTCGCCGATCCCAGCAGAGGGCCATGGTACGCGCGATCGGAGGATCACGAAGCGGGATCACCGCCACCCGGGTGCTCGGCACCGGGAGCGGCATGGGCATGAGCGTCGTTCCGAGGCCAGCCTCGACCAGCCCCTGCACGATCGTGAAATCGTCGCCCTCGTAGGCGACGTGGGTGGTCAGGCCCTGAGCGGCGAAAGCTGCGTCGATCACTCGCCGGAGCCCACTTCGCGACCGCGGCAGGATCAGCGGCTCGCCGGCGACGTCCTCGAGCGTGCATGAACTCCGACCGACCAGACGGTGGTTGACGGGGACGACGACTGCGACCCGCTCGCGGAAGAGCGGATGGATCTCGAGGTCAACGACGCCGGTGGGTGGGGGGCCGAGAATGCCGAGGTCGTAATCGCCGCCGAGCACGCCGCTCATCACCTCGGCAGTCGTGCCCTCCTCGAGGGTGAATCGCACTGCCGGATAGCTCTCGAGGAAGCGCGCGAGGCGTTCGGGAAGCCAGCGAGCCCCGACGGTGTGGAGGAAGGCGACGCAGACCCGCCCGCTCTCCGCTGCCACCGCCCCCTCGGCTTCGGCGATGGCGTCGCGGAGGTCGTCAAGGATGCGCTCCGCACGGCCCACGAGCCGTCGCCCGGCCTGTGTCAGCCGGATGTTCCGGCCGATCCTCTCGAAGAGCAGCACCCCCACCTCCTGCTCCAGGCGAGCCACCTTTCGGGACACGGTTGATTGATCAGCTTGCAGCGCTTCGGCGGCTCGGCTGAGATGTTCGACTTTGGCAAGTTCGACAATAGTGCGTAGAAGGTCGGCATTGATGCGGTCCATGCATCAATCTCACCCTAAATGTGCCGTTGATGTCAATGACCCGAGCGGGTAGGCTTGACTACGTGATACGAGAACCCGAGGTACTGGAACGTAGTCAGGTAGTCGACCCGGGGCTTCTCATCGAGAGCGCCACTGAAGAGGTGCACGCCGCCCGCCGCAGGCATCGTCGCGAGGTTGTCGAGCGAACCCGCCTGCGCCGGCTTGTCGAACGGGTCGACAGCGCTATCGAGCTTTGCGAGGAAACCCACCTCCAGGGCATCAAGGAAGTACCGCCGGACGTCGCCGAGCGGGCGCACAAGGTGTTCATCTTCGCGCGCGGCGCCGTCCGGAAGACGGGCGATGTCGACGCGCTCTCCACGGTGGAGACAGCCCTCGCTCGTCGCCAGGTCAAGATCACCGAGGTGATGGACATTCTCTGGACGATCCAGGAGGTCGTGTTCGACCTGATGCTCCCGTGGCGCACCCAGCTCCCCGAGGACGTCGAGCCCGAAGGCGATGAAGCCTCGCTTGTGGGCTTCTGGAGAGAGTTCCGCCTCCACCCCTAGCGCGACGGCGACGCTGGGCCGGCGTGATACGGCGTCGGCTTGCGCTCCTCGTTCGGTCACGCACGACAGTGCGCTCCCTCACTCCGGTGCTCGCCTCCTTGTCTGACGCTCGGCCCAGCGTCGCCTCTCGCTGTGGTTTCAGCTTGACTTTAGGCGACAATTCCGGCGATGCGTTCGCGCGTAGTTGTGGATCGGATGGTGCTCACTGGGCACCGGATCGATGTGCCGCTTGACTGGAGCGAGCCATCCGGGGCGCAGATCAGCGTCTTTGCTCGTGAGGTCGTCGCGGTTGAGCATGCGGACGACGCGAATCGTCCGGCGATCGTGTGGTTCCAGGGAGGTCCGGGATTCGAGTCTGCCTTTCCAGCTCAACGTGGAGGGTGGCTCGAACAGCTGCTGACGCGATATCGCGTGCTGTTGCTCGATCAGCGTGGCACCGGCCTGAGCACGCCGCTCGAAGCGCGCTCGTTGCCCTTCGCCGACCCCGCGACACTCGGCGACTATCTGCGTCACTTTCGACAGGACTCGATCGTGCGCGATGCGGAGCGATTCCGCGCGACGCTCTACGGCGAGGACACGGACTGGTACGTCTTCGGTCAGAGCTTCGGTGGCTTCTGCTCGCTGACATATCTATCGTTCCTGCCTGAGCACATCCGCGGCGTGATCATCACCGGCGGGTTCGCGCCTGTCCTGCATGAGACCGAAGAGATCTGCACGAGACTGTTCAACCACGTGGCCAGCCTCAACGCGAAGTACTACGCACGATTTCCCGATGATGCGGCGCGGGTGCGCAGGATCGTCGATCACCTCGAAACCAGTACCGAGATCGACGGTCGGGGCCAGCGACTCAGCGCGCGCCGCTTTCTCATGCTGGGGGCCGTGCTCGGCCACCAGCATGGCGCTGCGGAGCTGCACGCAGTCATCGAGCGAGCCGACAACGACCTCGAGCAACTGCACGTGCTTGGCGGCGCCGTCCACACCGACGTCGCCGCGATGATGTCGCCCGCGACCAACCCTGTCTACACGGTGCTGCACGAAGCCGCGTACTCCAGCGGGCCAGCGACACGATGGGCAGCGGAGCGTGCGCGGCTCGCCGATCCACGTTTCGCACTCGACGCCCAGCCGGTGCCGTGCTTCACCGGTGAGGCCGTGTTCCCGTGGATGCTGGAGGAGCTTGCCGACCTGTGCCCGCTGCGAGACGTCGCGCACGTTTTGGCCGAGCACGAAGGCTGGCCGCCGCTCTACGACGTCTCGAGGCTGCGCGCGAACACCGTCCCCGTGGTCGGTACCGTCTACTGGGACGATGAGTACGTGGAACGCGCCATGGCCCTGGAGACGGTGTCGCTCCTCGGTAACTGCCGCCCATGGATCACCAACGAATACGAGCACGGGGCGTATCGCGTCGACCCGAAAAGGGTTGCCGATCGACTGTTCTCGATGCTCGACGATCTCACCGCGCATCAGTAGCCGGAGACGCGAATCCCCCGACGCGACGCGCCGCCTCGCGAAAGAGAAGAAGCCCGGCCGGGGCAAACCCGACCGGGCTGGTTGCGGAACGCCGGGTGACCGTCTCAGGGTCATCACGACGTGTGGTGTGCCGTGCTAGCTCGCCACCAGCTGAGCGGCGAGGATGCGCTTCGCGGGCCTTGCGGCCCTCACGCCGATCACGAGCAGGTAGACGACCATCCAGGGCTCGGCGATTGCCGGCACGATGCTGGTGAAAGCATGGATGTGCTTGTCGAGGTCGGGGACCAGGAAGGCCGCGAGCACGTCCACCAGGTAGGAGACGCTGGCCACGACGAGCACGACGCCAAGCGCCTTGGGGAACCATCCGGACTTGTAGGCGAGATAACCGAGCGGCGCCAGCCAGAGGCCGAAGAAGATCTGCGCGGTGAGGAGTCCGTAGTGCTGGGCGTCGAGGAGGAGCAGGACGAGGGCGTTCGAACCGCCGACGCCAAGGGTGGCCGCGCTGACTCCGCCGGTAGCGACCCGCAGACCCTCGAACTCGAACACCGCGCTGACACACGTGATGGCAGCGGCAAGCGCCACAAAGACGAGCATCGCCCTGGCCGCGCTCTTGTGCACGTCCTTCAGGAGCATGTAGAGGGCGAGGGCCGTGAAGACGAAGAAGGTTCCATCGAGCAGGTCGGAAAGGACGCCCATCCGGAGCAGGCCGGCATTGGCGACCACATTTCCAGCGGTAGCGGCGGCGTTGCCGGCGACGTACATCTTGGGCTCCACGAACCCTTCGGCGAAGCCGCCGAAGATGCCGACGAGCAGGTAGAGGCCGCCGGCGATTCTGGCGAGGCGCTTGGGTGGGTTCATCGAGGTCTCCTTGGACATACGCTGTAAGCTTAGGCTGTAAGCTACACTTACGACGTAAGTTTGTCAAGGGCACCCTTCCTGAGCGGACTTACCATGTACGTTAGAGTCAGCGGCGGAGAATGCTGGTGGCCACCCAAACCGCATTGAGAGCCAGGCCCCGTGCTCCGTTGAGCCGGGAGCGGGTGCTGCGCGCCGCCCTTGCGCTCACCGACGAGGGTGGGATCGAAGCGCTCACGATGCGCCGGCTCGGCGAGCGGCTCCAGGTCGAGGCGATGTCCCTCTACAACCACATCGCCGGGAAGGACGACATCCTCGACGGCATCGTCGATCTCGTGTTCAGCGAGATCGAGGTGCCGTCCGACCGTGGGGACTGGAAGACGGCGATGCGCCGGCGAGCGATCTCGGCCCGCGACGTCCTGGTGCGCCACCCATGGGCGCCAAGCCTGATGCAGTCGCGGACCAAACCCGGTCCGGCGACGCTGCGGCACCACGACTCGGTGATCGGCAGCCTCCGGAAGGCGGGGTTCTCCATCGACATGGCCGCTCACGCCTTCTCCGTCATGGACGGCTACATCTACGGCTACGCCCTGCAGCTGGTGAATTTGCCCTCCCGCACCTCGGCGGAGAGCGCAGAGCTGGCCGAGAGCATCCTTCGTGAGCTACCGGCACACAGCTACCCCCACCTCGCCGAGATGATCATCGAGCACGCCATGAAGCCGGGCTACGACTACGCGGAGGAATTCGAGTTCGGGCTGGACCTGATTCTCGACGGCCTCGAGAATCTTCGACGTGCCGCTGGAGCCATGGAGACGGCCTCGTGAGAGCGGTTGTGTACGACAGGTACGGGCCTCCCGACGTCCTCCACATCGAAGATGTGCCGCGCCCCGTCCCCAACGACCACGAAGTCCTCGTCAAGATCCACGCAGCCACCGTGAGCCGAACGGATACCGGGCTCCGGAGCGCGGAGCTGTTCGCTTCGCGATTCGTCAGCGGCCTCCTGCGACCGAAACGGAGGATCCTCGGCAGCGATCTGGCCGGGGAAGTCGAGGCGGTCGGCGCTGCTGTCACCGAGTTCAAGGTCGGAGACCGGGTCTTCGGCATCAATCCCTGGAAGTTCGGGACGCACGCGGAGTTCATCTGCATGCAGGAGAGCGCTGCGCTGGCGCACATGCCGGCCGGCATGGCGTTCGATGAGGCCGCGGCAGTCTGCGACGGAGCGATCCTCGCCTTGAACGCGCTGAGACCGGCACATCTCAGGCACGGACAGAGGATCCTCGTCAACGGCGCCTCCGGATCTATCGGCACCGCCGGGCTGCAGCTGGCCAGATACTTCGGCGCCGACGTCACCGCAGTGTGCAACACGAAGAATTTCGAGTTGGTCAAATCGCTCGGCGCCGACGAGGTGATCGACTACACACAGGAAGACTTCACCAAGAGTGGTCGCCTCTACGACGTCATTTTCGACTCCGTTGGCAAGCAGTCGTTCGGCAGATGTCGAAACTCATTGAAGCGAGGCGGGTACTTCGTCGCGACCGACCACCTGGTCAACCTGGTGCTGGCCGTATGGACGGCGCGGATCGGCAACAAGCACGTGCTGTTCCCGATACCTCCGCGATTCAAGAAGGAGGACGTTATCTTTCTCAAGGAGATCTTCGAGGCCGGAAAATATCGCGCGGTCATCGATCGGCGCTACCCTCTGGAAGAGGTGGTCGACGCGACCAGGTACGTCGAAACAAAGCAAAAGACGGGAAACGTCGTCCTGATGATCATCGACGACCGTGGTGTCGGCGCCGCGCGCTAATCAGCGACAGCCGCGGCGCGCCCCTCGTCGCACACGGTTCGGAAGTCGCAGCGCTGGCATTGCCATCGCGAAGGCTTCGGCGGAAACGATCCGGTGCTCGACGCCAGCGCCAGCTCGCGCGCTGTCGCAGACAGATGGCCGTGCGCCTTTCGCAGAAATCCCTTGTCAGCGATCACTCGGGTGACGGCGCCCTGCAGGTAGTGGAATTCGACGGCAACCTCATCGGCGTGCTCACGCTGGGCGAGTCCGACCGCGTAGGCACGGAGCTGCAGGTCCGCGCGCAGAGGTCCCTCATCCTTCGGTCGGCCCGTTTTGTAATCGACGACGGTCGGAATCCCGTCGGCGCGCGTGTCAATCCGGTCGAAGCGACCCGCGGCGTCGGCATGGTCGAGGCTGATGGTCACCGGTTCCTCGACCTGATCGATTGTGGTGTCGAGCCAGCCGGGTGACTCGAGGTAGGTGCGCAGCTGCGCTTCTCCGTGAGCGCGCAGCTCCGCGTGGCGTCCCTTCGGGCCGCGCGATTGTTCCCAGGCCGCCTCCCACATCGACGCCACCACGTCCCCACTCACGGTCTCCCCGGCCATTCGGCGGGTCGCGGCCGACCGCAGGACCTCGTGGACCATAGTTCCGTACCAGCTTCGCGCGTCGGTGCGGACCGGGAGATGCCACCGGCGCAGGTAGTTGTAGCGTCGCGGGCAATTCCTGAACACGCCGAGGTCGGAGACCGCTATCGAGAGACGCTGGAGCACGGGGGAGCCCGTCGGGCGCGGAGCGCGCACGCCGACCGTGCTGTCCGCCGGCAGGTCCCTCGACAGCACCGAGCCGCCGTGAAGTGACATCGCCATGGTGAGCAACGGTGTGCACGACTCCTCACTCGACGGTTGCGCATAGGCGCGTGCCCACGTGTACACGAGGCGGTCCCGGGCACGGGTCGACGCGACGTAGAACAGCCGGCGTTCCTCATCGACGGCGACATCTCCGGGAGGTGGAGGTTCAGGCACGAGCTCGTCCGGAAGCTGCAGGTCGGACGACGACGTGGAGCGTCCCTGCCAGCGCCGCTCTGTGCACCGCGAGAGGAACACGACCGGCCACTCGAGCCCCTTTGAGCCGTGAGCGGTGAGCAGGACGACACCGTCTTCGATGGCCTCGATGCTCGGCAGTTCGCCGCCCTCGTGGCTGTCTCGGAGCACGCCGATGTAGCGGAGCGCGGTGCTCACTCGCCGGTCGTCACTCCAGTCGGCGAAGGTTTCCAGCAGCTCACCGAGCTTGTTGAGATTCGCGCCCATCTGCAACCGGGCCACGCCGGACTGCTCGTCGATGATGCCGAGGAATCCGCTCGCTTCGAGTGCCAGCTGAAACAGGTCGCGAACGTCTTCACGCTGTGACGCGGCGTGGAGCTCGTGGATGTCCCTGACACATTCCTGTGCCGCGACAAGGTCCACGCCGTCGAGATCCTCGACCGCCGCATTCGCGATGAGCGCGACCAGCGGCACGTCGTGCTGGTGTGCGGCGCGAACGAGCGCAACCCGCCCCGCGGTGGTGACGCCCCAGCCAGGAAGCGTGAGGCAGCGCAACACCGCCTGGGAATCGTCGGGGTCATCGACTGCGGCGAGCAGCGCCAGCGCATCCTTGATCTCGCGCTCCTGAAAGAAACCGCGACCACCGGCAACCTGGTAGGGCACACCGCACTGACGCAGCGCACGCATCGCGGGCTGCATGTCGACGTGCTGTCGGAAGAGCCAGGCGATGTCTGCGGGCCGAGTCCCTCCGGCAATCAGGCGAGCGCATTCGCGGGCCACGGCCATCGCCTCGCTGCGCTCCTCCGGGGCGCGCCAGACCTCAACGGCAGTGCCCGATCCACGATCTGCGATCAGCTGCTTGTCGATCCGAGTCGCAGGGCTGGCGACCGCGATCAATGCCCGCGACGCCGCGACGATCTGGTCGGTGCTCCGGTAGTTGTGGGTGAGCACGAGCTGGCGATGCTCCGGGTACTCGCGCGTGAAACGATCGAGGTTGGCACGGCTCGCGCCCCGGAACTTGTAGATGGACTGGTCGTCGTCCGCGACGACGAACAGGTTGCGATGACCGGCGACGAGCGTCTCGACCAGCTTGGCCTGCGCGTAGTTGGTGTCCTGGTACTCGTCGACCATCACGTGGCTGATCCGATCGGCGACCGCGCTCCGCACCGCCGGGTGCTCACGAATCAGGCGCTCCGCGTAGAGGATGCAGTCGTCGAAGTCGAACACGCCCGCGCGCCGGTAGCGTTCGTCGAGGCGACCGTAGATGCGCGCGACGTCCGCATGCCGTTCCAGCACGATCCGTTCGGCGGGGTCATCGCATCCCTCGAGTCGCGCCTGCGCCCACGTCGCATACGCCTCCGGCGTGACCAGCTCCTGTTTCGCCGCGCCGATGACGTCGAGCAGCGGATCCATCAGGTCGTGCGGGCGCAGCGGGTTCCAGAGCAGCGGTGGGCGCAGCTCTTCGAGGACTGCCTCCACGTGCAGCCAGCGCTCAGCCGCGTCGGCGATGCGGAGGACCGGAGAGATGCCGAGCAGCCAGCCCCATTCGCGCACCACCCGGAGACCGAACGAGTGGTAGTTGGTGAGCGGGGCGTCGTCGCCGAACGATCCGTGTGCCCGCTCCACGCGCACACGCATCTCATCTGCCGCCTTGCGCGTGTAGGTGAGCACGAGCTGCTTTCTGGCACCGGCGCCGAGGGCGGAGAGCCGGTGAAAACGCTCCACGATGATGCGGGTCTTGCCGCTCCCCGGCCCGGCGATGACGAGGCATGGACCGTCCCCATGATTGACCGCGACGCGCTGCTCGTCGTCGAGCGCCGCGGCGGTCGTGGGGTCCGAGAGCGCGAGTTCGGTCATCGCTGTCGATTCTGGGCCGGCGCGACGACAGCGGGCTGTCGCGCTGGGTGGAGAATTCGAGCATGGAGACGCCAAGCACGGCCAGTGCCGGCACCTCGGGACTCGCAGCTGCGCTCCCGTGGCTGCGCCGTGCCACGCGCATCCTGGTGTTCACCGGCGCAGGGATCTCGACCGAGTCGGGCATTCCCGACTTTCGCGGGCCGAACGGTGTCTGGAAGACCACCGACCCGAAGCGGTACACGATCGAGAGCTACACGAGCGATCGATCGGTGCGCGTGGAGCGCTGGCGCGCTCGCCTGGAGCCGCGATTCTCGAACGCCGAGCCGAATGCCGCGCACCTGGCGGTGACCCGCCTCCAGCGCGCGGGGCTCGCCCCGGTGGTGGTGACCCAGAACATCGACGGTCTGCACCAGAAGGCGGGAGCCGTGAACGTCATCGAGCTGCACGGCACGTCGTCCGAGGCGATGTGCCTCGACTGCAACCGGCGAATGCCCATCGACGTGGCCCTCGACCGAGTGCGCGAGGGAGACGAGGACCCGCACTGCGAACTCTGCGGCGGCCTGCTCAAGACCGCGACGATCAGCTTCGGTCAGCCGTTGGTGGCGGTCGACATGGATCGAGCTATCGAAGAGGCACGGCGCTGCGACGTATGTCTGACGGTGGGGTCGACGCTCTCGGTCTGGCCGGCGGCGGCGGTGCCGGTGGAGGCGGTCCGTCAGGGCGGGAGGCTGGTCATCGTGAATGACGGCGTGACCGATCTCGACGGCATGGCAAGCCTGATTCTGTCCGGGCGGGCTGGCGCGGTCATGTCCGAGCTGGTGACCGCAGTCCTTGGTGGCGAGGACTCAAGGTAGAATTCAAAGTCCGCGCTACTGATGCGCGGGTCCAGCCGAAAGGAGGTGATTCCGACCGTGTCGGAAGTGAAGGTCCGCGAAGGCGAGACCTTTGAGAGCGCGCTACGACGGTTCAACAAGAAGATCAAGCAGAACGGCATCCTCTCCGAGGTTCGCAGACGCGAGCACTACGAGAAGCCGTCCGTGCGCCGCAAGCGAAAGCTGCTTGCAGCGCGCAAGCGTCGCGTCAAGAGCACCTGACGCAACTGCGCCAATGCGGGTGAGCGTCATCCGCGATCAGTGCCTCAGCCCGCGGCAGCGTCGTGTTGCCGCGGACGCCCGTCTCGGGACGCTGCTCCGCGCCTGCGGAATTAAGCTCGACGTCCCTGATCGCGCCAGCCTGAGCGTGCGGCTGACGGACGACGCGGAGCTGCGCGATCTCAACGCGCGCTTTCTTGGCATCGATGCCCCGACGGACGTGCTCGCATTTCCGTCAGGCGAACGCGCCCGGGTCGGTGACGTCGCGATATCGGTGGAGCGTGCGATCGGGCAGGCGCCCGACGGCGTGGCGGAGCTCCGCCTGCTCGCGGTCCACGGGTTGCTGCACTGCCTCGGGCATGACCATGAGCTCCCGGAGCCGGCGGCGACGATGACCGCGGCGACCCGGAAGCTGCTCCCCGACGCCGACATCCCCGATCTCGAGACCACCGCGCTCTCGGGATCGCCGTGACCCAGTTGATCATCGGCCTCGGCAACCCGGGAGGCGAATACGCGCGCACCCGGCACAATGTCGGATGGATGTGCCTTGACGAGCTCGAGCGCCGTGGCAAGTTCGGCCGCGAGCGGCGCGAGGGAGCCTCGCGGGTTCGGAACGGGACCATCGAAGGCTACGACGTCCTCACCGCTCGCCCCCAGACCTTCATGAATCTGAGCGGCAAGGCGGCGGCCCAGCTCACGAGCAAGCACGGCACCTCGCCGGGCGATGTGATCGTCATCCACGATGAGGCGGATTTCCCCCTCGGCCGCGTGAAGATCAAGCTCGGCGGCAGCGCCGCGGGCCATCGGGGGGTGCAGTCGCTCATCGACTCGTGGCGGACGGATGCGTTTCCTCGAATCCGCATTGGGATCGGACGCGACGGCGACACCAACGACCTGATCGAGCATGTGCTCGACCCATTCCTGCCCCAGGAACGCCCGAAGGCTGAGGCGTCGGTCACGCGCGCCGCGGAAATGGCCGTTGCCATCATGCGCGAGGGAATCGCGGCGGCAATGAACGTCTGGAACCGTGCCGGCACGGACTGACTCCCGCCTCACAACCACCGCGGTGGTGTCTGCCACGCTTCGAGAACGTCTCGATCAGCTGCCGGAGCTCACCGGGCTCGCCGACGCGCGCGGCGGCATCGTCGCGGGCGTCCCCTCGGGCGCGGTCGGCCTCATCGCCTGGTGGCTGCGCGAGAAGACGTCGCGGACCGTGCTGGTTGTGGCCGCCGAGGCGGAACGCCTCTACGCGGATTCGCTCGTCTGGGATGGCGGCAACGGCGCCGCGATCTTTCCCGCCGGCGACACGCCGCCGTTCGATCGGGTCCCGCCGTCTGAAGAGGTGACTCGCGCACGGCTGGCGACCTTGATGCGGCTGCACACTCGTGCCGAGCCGTTGATGGTCGTCGCCTCACCCCGCGGCTTGCTGCGCCCGACGCTCTCGCGCCGCGTCGTCGAGACCGGGGTGACCG
>JBAPOS010000162.1:0-3283 GCA_049279755.1 Candidatus Dormiibacterota bacterium
GCGCCGGCATAACGGGCCCCGGCCCGCTCTCGGTCGTGCTCGGCACCTCCGGGGTTGTGCTCGCCGCGACGGATCGCTTCCTGGCGGACGCGTCGGGAAGGGTCCACGCCTTCTGCCACGCCGCCCCGGATCGATGGCTCGTGATGGGCGTGATGCTGTCGGCGGCAGGGTCGCTGGCCTGGTTCCACAACACGCTCCTCCCCGGCATCGACTACGACGCGATGCTCGAGGAGGCCGCAAGCGTGCCTCCGGGCTGCGAGGGACTCACCTTCCTCCCCTACCTGGCCGGCGAGCGGACGCCTCATGCCGATCCGGACGCGCGAGGCGCCTTCTGCGGCCTCTCCATCACGCACGGGCGGGGTTCGCTGACCCGTGCCGTGCTCGAAGGCGTGGCCTTCGCGCTGCGCGATTGTCTCGACGTCGTTGGTGACGTTGGCGCGACCACCGCTGTTGGCCGCGTTTCGGGGGGCGGATCGCGAAGCCGGTTGTGGCTGGAGATCGTCGCCAGCGCTCTCGAGATGCCCCTCGAGGTGATGGCGACCGATCAGGGTTCGGCCTTCGGCGCCGCGCTGCTCGCCGGCGTCGCGGCCGGCGTGTATCGCGACCTCGACGAGGCGAGCGCCGCGTGCGTACGGGTCACCGAGGTCGTCGATCCCGTTGAATCGTGGATCGAGCCCAGCCGCGAGGCGCGACGGCGATTCCGCGACTACTATCCCGCCCTCCGCTCGGTCGGTTCGCCAGGCGGCGGATCAGGCTGATCTTCGCTCCGCGGCGCGCGTCGGCACGAGCGTCGGCTCGTCGAGGACGCGCGTCAGCGCCAGTTCGGCGGCGCCGAGCAAAGGTCCATCCGCGCCGAGCTGCGTCGGACGGATGAGCTCCTCCACCTCGAGCGCGGGCGCCATGACTCGCGACCGCAACTCCTCCTGAACGATCTGCTCCACCACCGGCCACATGGTGCCGAGCAGACCCCCGAGGACGACACGCTGGGGGTTGAAGACGTTCACCAGACCCGCCAGGCCGACGCCCAGCCAGCGGCCGACGTCCTCGACCGCTGACAGAGCGACCGGGTCGCCCCACGCCGCCTCCCGGAGCAGGCGCGTGACCGCTTCGGGCTTGTATTTCTTCTCGTCGATCCCGATGCGACGCAGGATCGCGGGGCCCCCGATCTCCGTCTCCCAGCAGCCGATCGCCCCGCATCGGCAGCGCTCGCCCCGCGGGTTCACCTGGAAGTGCCCCACCTCGCCCGCGCACCCGGCTGCCCCGACCAGCGGCCGCCCGTCGATGACCAGGCCGCCGCCGACCCCGACCTCGCTGGAGACATAGACGAGATGGTGAACTCCCACCCCGGCTCCCCACGTGTGCTCAGCGAGGGCGCCCAGATCCGCTTCATTGGCGATGAGCACCGGCAGGCTCGACCCGAGTCGATCCGCGACCAGGCGCCCCAATGGGACATCCCGCCATCCAAGGTTCGGGGCGAAAATCACCATGCCGTCGGCACGGCGCACCACCCCGGCGAGAGCGATGCCCAGGCCGGCGACCCAGCATCCCGCGGGGATCGAGGCCTGCGCGGTCTGGATGAGCTTGCCGACGTCTTCGATGGTCTGATCCACGGCGAGGCGGCGCGGCTGATGAGTGATCCGTGCCCGATGGAGGATCCGGCCGCCCAGCCCGACCACGGCCGCCGAGAGGGAGTTGACGGCGATCTCAGCGGTGACGACCGCCGCCCCTTCGGGGTTCGGCCTGGCGACGAGCGACGGGCGTCCTGGGGAACCGAGCCGCGCTGGATCGCCCTCCTCCACGAGGCCGCGAGACCGGAGATCGGCGACCAGCTCACCAATCGTGCTTCGGGTCATCCCCAGGGCGCTTCCCATGTCGGATCGGGACAGGGCGCCCGACTGATGGAGCAGCCGGAGCAGCAGGCTGAGGTTGTGCCGGCGGACGGATTCGGGCGAAGCCATGGAACTCACAGCGCATGGCCCTTGCACGCGGCCGGTTGCACGTTCGTCGGACTCAGGCTCGTGGCTGCGCGCCGCGCCGGGACAGGACGTCGATCGTTCCTGCGGCGAGCAACACGAGCGCGACAACCACATCGATCCACTCCGAGGTGACCCCGATGAGCTCGAGCCCGTTGTAGATGGCGCCGATGACCAGGCCACCCAGCACACCGTGGATGGTTCTCCCGCGGCCACCGAAGAGGCTGGTCCCGCCGATGACGGCGGCAGCGACGGCCAGGAGCACGTAGCTGTTGGCATCCTTGATGATGTTGGTGGTTATCGAGACCTGCCAGGATGCGAAGAGCACACCAGCGATGCCTGCCGTGAGCGCGCCGAACACGAAGCACCAGGTGCGGATGCTCGGGAGGCTGATGCCGGCCCGGCGCGCCGCCTCAGGATTGCCGCCGATCGCGTAGACGTAGCGGCCGAAGCGCGTTCGCTGGAGCAGCACGGTCCAGGCTGCCAGAACGACCAGGACGATGGGGATGATGTAGGGCAGGCCCTCGATGCTCCCGAAGGCGGCCCGGTTCACGTTGCAGACGGCCACGACCAGGATTCCCGCAGCCGCCACAACGACGATCTTCAGGGCGGTCAGGCTTGCCGGCGGCGCCACCAGCCCGGAGCGGCGGCGGCGAGCGTCCCGGAACCATTCCCAGGTCGCGGCGAGCACGCCCACCACGATCAGCAGGATCCAGCTCACCCCCGGGTCGAACTGCCCCCAGAAGAGGTTGTAGACGAAGACCTCGTTGTTGAAGTGGGAGTTGCCGATACCGACGAGGCTGCCGCCAAGGACGATGATCGACACCCCCTCCAGAATCAGCAATCCGCCGAGGGTCACGATGAACGAGGGCATCCTCAGCCGGGCAACGAGCGTTCCCTGGATCGCCCCGACCGCCGAGCAGATCAGCAGCGCCACGATGATGGCCAGCCACCACGGCCAGTTCAGGCCGGCGGGCTGCACCTCCTCGGCAACCACCACGGCCCCCAACCCCATGACCAGGCCGACGGAAAGATCAATCTCACCGAGCAGCAGCGCGAAGATCTCGGCAATCGCCAGGAGCATGTAGATGGTGCTCTGCTCGAAGAGATTGACGAGGTTCTGCGGCGACAGGAATTTCCCGTTGGCGATCTGGAAGACGACGGCGACGACGATGATGCCGAAGACGACGGGGAGGACGCCGCTGTCGCCACTGCGAATGCGCTGCACCCAGGCGCGCAGGTACTGACCCAGGGATTGGGCGAGGATCTCCGGGGGGACCTCGGCGGCGGCCGCCGCACCCGACGCGGCG
>JBAPOS010000163.1:0-7940 GCA_049279755.1 Candidatus Dormiibacterota bacterium
TGACCTCGGGTTTGTCGTAATACGTCGTCGCCGCGACAATTGCTTTCGCATAAGCCTCGGGATTGGTGCTCTTGAAGATCCCACTCCCGACGAAGTTGCCGTCACAGCCCAGTTGCATAATCAGCGCCGCGTCGGCGGGAGTCGCGATACCACCAGCGGAGAAATTCACCACGGGAAGCTTGCCCGTCCTGTGAATCTCCTGGATGAGATCGAACGGCGCGCCGAGATGTTTGGCCTCGGCCATCAGCTCCTCCGGACGCATCGACGCGATGCGGCGGATGCCGCCCTGCACCGCGCGCATGTGGCGGACCGCCTCGACCACGTTGCCGGTTCCCGCCTCGCCCTTGGTGCGGATCATCGCCGCGCCTTCGCCGATGCGTCGCAGCGCTTCGCCAAGGTCCCGAGCGCCGCACACGAAGGGCACGTCGAACCGCCACTTGTCGATGTGGTGCTCCTCGTCCGCGGGGGTGAGCACCTCGGATTCGTCGATGTAGTCCACACCGAGTGACTGCAACACCTGCGCCTCGACGAAGTGTCCGATGCGGGCTTTCGCCATCACCGGAATCGTGACCGCCGCGATGATCTCCTTGATCAGGCTCACGTCGCTCATGCGAGCGACACCGCCGTCGCGCCGGATGTCGGAGGGCACGCGCTCGAGGGCCATCACGGCGACTGCGCCGGCGTCCTCGGCGATCTTCGCCTGCTCCGCGGTGACGACGTCCATGATGACGCCGCCCTTCAGCATCTCCGCCAGGCCGCGCTTGACCCGCACGCCGCCGGTATGGGGCTCGTGTCCGTTGGCTGCCGTCTTCTCGCTTGTCATGTTCTCGCTCCTCGTCCGGCTCGCTCCGCCGGGAACGCCTTCATTCTAAGCGTTTCTCGACGAATTTCTCGCCTTGGATCCTGAGCGTGCAGCAGGCTTTGTTGCAGCTTTTGTGGTGCTTCTCGCCGACGACGAGGTCGCCTTTGTTGCAGATTTTGTGGTGGACTTCGGAGCCGGCTGTGCGGCCGGCTTCGCGACGCCGAGCTTCTCGGTGTTGCGCTTGAGAGTCTCGACAGATCGCTGCAGGTTGCTGCGCACAATCGGCTCTGCCGCACGACCCAGCAGCTTGCCGGCAATCCCACCGCCGAACTCGTACTCCATGTCGAAGGTCACCTGGGTTGTGTCGCCCTTCGGCTTGAACACCCACATGCCGATCTGCTTGAAGCCCTCATTGGAGTGCCAGCCAATCGCCTTGTTCTCGCTCCACGTGGTGATGTCGACCACGGATGTGAGCGTTGTCGGACCGGCCTTCATGCCGACGCCGAACTTCGCGCCCTTGCCATGTGTCACCTTGCCCGTCGGTTGCCACTTGACCAGATCCTTCATGTACTTGGTGGTGTTGCGATAGTCGTCCACGTACGCGAACACTGTGGATACGGGAGCGTGGATGGTCATGTCGATGGTGATGCGACCCATACGTCTGGACTCCTTCCGCGGCGGCACCGCGATAGCCTCAGTATGCGATGCGGAACGGCGTGATGTGGTGGTCGGCGGGACCCCGCTGAGGCGGGTGGTATCATCCGGGCCGAGGCGTCGGGAAGTAGCTCAGCCAGGTTAGAGTGCACGGTTCGGGACCGTGAGGTCGGGAGTTCGAATCTCCCCTTCCCGACATTTCGCAGCGGATGACCCGCGCACGCATCATCGCGAGACCGGGTACAGCACGTCTGCGCACTGCCGCTTCTCGTAGTTGGGCATGACAGCGACCGGATAGCATACGGGCGGCGGCCCCGTAGCTCAGTGGATAGAGCAGAGGTTTCCTAAACCTTGTGCGCAGGTTCGATTCCTGCCGGGGCTACCAATGTCGTGTATGCGAGCACGCCACCGAATCCGATCAGACCGGCACCGGCGACGCCATCGGTGACGCGGAGTGCGCGCTTGCTCACCGATCGACCCGCGAATGCGACGCCGGTTGCGAGCACGGAGACCCACGTGAGACTACCGACCGCGACTCCGGCGACCAGGAGCACCGCGGATCCGGACGTGTGGACGAACCCGGCGGTGCTCGCGGCGGCGAAGATCGCGCCCCACGACACGATGGTGGACGGGTTGGAAGCCGTTCCACCGAGTGCGGTGAGAAAAGCGCGTCTCGGAGTCGACACCTCGAACGGAGTCTCTCCGCCAATGCGCACTCGGAGCGCCTTGTAGAGCGTCCTCGCTCCAAGCCAGACAAGCACGATCGCCCCCACGAGGCCGAGCGCCAGGCGCACCGGATGGATGGTGAGCAGCGGCGTCGCTCCTCCGGCACCGGCGGACGCGTAGAGGCCGTCGACGGAGGCGATGCCGGCTCCGACCGAGAGCCCAACTCTCCATCCGCTGCGGAGGGTTGACCTGGTGAGGAAGAGCGACATCGGACCCAGCTGCAGGGCCACGAAGAACCCCAGTCCGAAGCCGACGATGGCGGCGTTCATAGCTCAGGACTTTAGGCCTGTCGCTGAATCACGTGAGGTCAGGATGACGGTGGGGTCCGATCCGCTTCCAGAAGACGAGTGTCCCGGTCAACCCTCCATGGGGCTTGAACGCGTAGTCCGGGATCTCTCCTGTGAGCGTGAATCCCAAACGCGCATACAACCCCGCAGCGCCGCCCTCGACCGCTGTGTCGAGCACCAAAAGGGTTCGCCCCCGCTCGACGGCAACGGCCTCCACAGCACGCATCAATGCCGTCGCGATCCCCCGCCCGCGATGGCTCGGACGGGTCATGAGCTTGGCCACCTCGGCCCGATGCGGCTGGTTGGGCGGCAGGGCAAGCAGGAGCGTCACCGTTCCAGCGAGCACGTCGCCGTCCCAGGCGCCAAGGATCACCCGTTCCGCGCGGTCGGCGGCAGTCAGCGCGTCATCCCAGTAGGCGTCGGCGGCCGCAACATCGAGTGGGTGCATGAAGCTCACCGAGCCACCGCTCGCGACGACCTCGATGAGGATCTCGCTCAGCAGCGCACGCGTCCTGGCCGAGCCGCTCAGGACCTTGATCTCGACATCGCCCATGACCACGGAGTCTGCCCGCACACCGCGGAGCCGCGCACCCGCGTCGAGCTAGATCACGCCGGCTCTGACCGCCTGCTCGATCCACGGGATGACCTGATCAAGCATCTGATCAAGCGTCGTCGTGGCTTCGAAACCGAGCACGCGCCGCGCCTTCTCCACCGACGGAATCCTCCGCTGCACGTCGTACTCGAACGGGGCGTCGCTGATGTGGCGAAAGGGCACGGCATCGCCGTTGATCCTGCGCCAGATCTTCTCCGCCAGGCTGAGGACCGTCGTCGACTCGCTGGTGGAAAGATTGAAGTCGTCGTTCAGCGCGGCCGGACTCTCCATGGCGGTGACGATTCCCCTGGCGAGGTCACCCGCGTACGTGTAGTGACGGATCTGCTCACCGCTTCCGAGGATGTGCAGTGGATCCTGCCCCTTGACGACCTTCTGCACCAGGTCGGGGACCACATGACTCATCGCCAGCCTGATGTTGCCGCTGAGAATTTCGACGTCGCCGAGCGCCCGGCCCTCGCCGACTCCCACGCAGTTGAAGGGGCGGACGATGGTGTACGGAAGTGCGTGCTGACTGTGTGCGGCCCGGGCGAAATATTCGACCGCGAGCTTCTGAAAGCCGTACGACGATCTGGGAGGTGGGATCTCGAGTTCCTGCCCCTCAGCCGAGGGCCATGTGGTGGCGGACTCGAAGACCATGGACGAGCTCAGGTACGTCACCTTGGCCAGCGTGCCGTCGCGATGCGCTCGAATCGCTGCGTCGCAGGTTGCGGCCAGGATCCGCTCGTTGGCCGCCAGCAGATCGTATGCGTACGTATGGAAATACGAGATGCCCCCGATCATCGCTGCGCCGGCGATCAGGTGGTCGCAGCCCGCGAGCGCGCCGGCCATCACGTCGGGGTCGCGCGCATCGCCGTGGATGAGCCGGTACCCCGGGTGGTTGTCGAACGACCGCGCGACATGCCCGTACTTCGACTCGTTGTCGACACCGACGACCTCGTGTCCGCGCCCGAGCAACTCTTCGACGACGTACCCGCCGATGAAGCCGGCGGACCCCGTGACCAGCACCCGGGTCACGATCCCGGTCTCGGAGGGCGTGACGTGGCGTGTCGATCGCGACCGGAGAGACCGAGAGCGTAGAGGTACCAGTGCAGATACCTCGGTATCCACGCCCTGACCTTGAAGTTCGACGTGCCGTCGGCGCGGTCGAGCCAGATCGTGGGCAGCTCGGCCACAGGAAGGCCGAGGCGGCGTGCCTTGGCCACGAGCTCGATGCCAAGCTCGAAGCCGGCGTCGGAGTCGATACCGACCCGCTCCACGAACGCGCGTGAATACGCCTTGAAGGAGTTGGTCGCATCGTGTGTTCCGACATGCGCCAGCAGGTTCAACGAGACACCCGCAAGGCGTGAGACGCGTCCCTTCACCCACGGCCCCCCGACCTGCTGACCGCCGCGCATGTACCGCGATGCGCAGGCCACGACCACGCCGCGCTCGACGAGCCGGGTGAGTTGATCGATCTGCATCGGATCGTCACTGCCGTCGGCCATGGTCACGACCACGACGTCGGCTCGGGCCTGCGCGATGCCGAAGCGCAACGCGTTCGCCGGGCCGCGTCCGAGTGTGTTGAGCACCGGCCGGAGGCGCCGCTCTCGCTGCGTGTACGTTTCCAGGTACGGGACCGTCGTGTCCTCGGTGGCGTCATATACGACCAGCACTTCCGCCGGCAGCGTGATCGCCTCGAAGACGCGGTCGAGGAAGGGAACGACGGCGGGACCCTCGTTGTATGCGGGGATGACCACGCTGACGCGTGGCTTCACACCCTGACCCCGTTGCCGAGCAGGTTGGTGATGTCGACGACCGGCTTTGCCGTGCGCAGGTCCTGGTATTGCCGGTGCGGCGCGGTGATGATGATCAGATCGGCCTCCGCGACCACCGTCTCGAGGGGCACCAGGTCCGCGTCACCGACGACGAACGGATCGCTGCACAGCACGCGCGCGGCCCTGCCCGTGAGGATGCGCTTCAGCTTGTAGCTGAGGCTTTGTCGGGGGTCATCCGACTCGGCTTTGAAGGCCATGCCCAGGACACCCACGGTGAGAGAGCTCAGGTCGAACTGCTGCTCGAGCCTTCCGAGCACGTAGAGGGGCACTCCCTCGTTGACCATCACCGCAGCCTGACCGAGCGTGAACCGGTTCTCCGCAAACGCGGTGATCTGCATGGTGTCCTTGAGGAGGCACGGTCCTGCGGTGAAGCCGGCTCCCGGCAGGTCGGCGGCGCGCGGATAGTGATAGGTCACCGCGCGGCGAATGCGCTCGTAGTCGAGTCCGTTGTCGTTCGCGATCATGAACATCTGATTGGCGGCCGCGAACTTGAGGTACCGCCAGCTGTTTGTGAACAGCTTGGCAAGCTCGGCCTCCTCAGGCTCGAGCTCGACAACCTCCGCAGTGAGACGGCGGAACAGCGCACTGGCGCGCTCGACGGCGCGTGGGGTTGTTCCAGAGATGATCTGCGGCAGGCTGCGCAGCTCGACCAGCGCCTGACCTTCGGCGATGCGCTCCGGACAGAAGCTGACGTCGATGTCGCGACCGATCCTGGCGATCAGCCGGGCAACGCGCTCGGTGACCCCGGGATATACGGTGCTGCGAAGGACGACATGCTGACCATCGACGAGGTGGTCGGTCAGGGGCGAGATGACGCGCGCGACCGCTTCCACATCCGGGCTCAGATAGCGGTCGACAGGAGTGCCCACGACCACGACGACGTGTTCGCTGCGGTCGATCGCCTCGACATCCGTTGTCGCGGCGAGAAGACCCGACGCGAGAACACGAATGAGCACCTCGGGGGCTCCAGCCTCGATGAAGGGCATCGTTCCGCCGTTGACCATGGCGACGGCGTCCGCGTTGGTGTCATACAACTTGACGTCGAGGCCAGAGTCGGCGAATGCGAGACCCAACGGCAGCCCGACATGACCGCATCCGCCGACGACAACGATGTCATGGACGAACTGATTGGGTCTTGCCATCTAGATTGCCGCGATCAGCCTGTGCTGCTGACCGGTCACGGCAGTCGCCTCTTGGTCCTCGCCACGACGTGCACTCTGGCGGACGTCAAAGAACAACCGCAAGTCTCAGCCCTTACCGGCTGGAGCCACCCGTCACGAGCGCAGCCACAGCTGATACCCGCCGTACTCCCCAAGCTGATGGAAGTTGCTCGCGAGGAACGCGGTGAAGCGGGAGTCGGACGGGCCCAGCCCCAGCTCGGACCAGAAGATCTCATTGCCGGGATTGCGGATCAGGCAGACAGCGTGCCGTCGAGACAGCGCGCGCTCAGCGGGTTCGAGATAGGGGTCGAGGGTCCACCAGATGCCGTCGACGAGCTCCACGCCCGGCGGCGGGGGCAGCGAGCTCCAGAGATAGAAGCTCAGCATTCCCGGGTACGTGACCAGCGATCGACAGCCGCTGCTCTCAGCCGCTGCCACCACCTGTTCGATCGGGTCGCTGTCGCCCGCCGGACGGTGGATCAGTGATGCCCCGCGGACCGTCAGCGATGGGGCCTGGCTCCAGGCCTGCCACGAGGCGACACCTAGAGACAGGGGACCGATCAGCAGCAATACCGCCGCCACCGCTACAACCTGACCCAGCCGGGCCCGCAGCGCGGCGTTCAGGTCCGGTGCCAGGTCGCTCGCAACCACAACCCCGGCCAGCAGAGCGGGAAACAGCGAAAACGAGACCTGATCGCCGCTGATCGGGTAGGCCTGAAGCGACTCCAGCACGGTCAGGGTGGCGAGCAGTCGGCGCCCGCGCATCGCCGCCTCGGTCGGCTCGCCGCTTCGCGGCAGCAGCAGCAGCGGTCCCAGCAGCAGCCCCAGCAGCTCCAGGCCATTGGCGGGGAAGGGCGTGGGCTGGAGCAACAGCAGCGCCACCACGAAGGCGATCATCACGCCCGCGAGGCGCAGCCAGAGGCGTGCTCGCGGCGCGCGCGCCGCGAGCAGTGCCGGCAGCGCCAGCGCCGCCGCCGCCATCACGGGTGGCAGCCAGGTGAACTGGAAGGCGACGGTGCTGGCCCGGGTCAGGGGGGCAAAGAACGTCGCCCGGACCATCGCGGGCGCCGACTCCCCCCAGGCCACCGCGATCGCTCCGATGAGCACGGCACAGCCGCCGCCGGCCACGATCATCGTGATCGGCTCGATGCGGTGCAGAGGCCAGTGCCGCGCCACGGGTGCGACGTGCAACGCCACCACCAGCAGCATGACCAGCAGCGCGAACCCGACCACTGAGGGGTCGTCGTGACCGGCTGCCAACAGAATTACCGGCGGAGCCAGACCCAGCGCCAGCCCGACAGTCCACAGTGATGACCGCGGCCTCGCGCTGACGCCCAACAGTGCTACGAGCGCCGCCACCCCCGCGTAGGCGCCGATGTTGATCTTGGTCAGCGCCAGCACCGCGATACAGGCGCCGACCAGCACCCCGCGGCGCACCGGCCCCGAGCTCGGCCCGCTGACCGCGAGCACCGTCAGCGAAAGGAACAGCAGCACGAGAATCGATGGCTCCATGGGCTCGCCGGTAACCGGCATGGCGGCAATCAGCGCCACCACCTGGCCGAGCACCGCGGAGCTCAAGCGACCCGTGAGGCGGAGGCACACGAACCCTGCGGCGGCGGTGATGAGCGCCGTCATGACGGCCGTCATCACCCTGCCACTGTTGTGGTCGATGCTGACACCAAGCAGCGTCAACGGCGCAGCCATGAGCTCGTGATACGCCGGCCCGTACGCCGTGAGCACGTGGTCGTACACGCCGCCGTGGTGAGCAAACAGCCGCAGGCTGTAGAGGAAGAAGCCCTCGTCGTCGTGCGGTGCGCGGGCGGTGAGCGCAGCCGACATCGCGATCGCCGCCATCAGCAGCGTCAGCGGCGCCAGCGTCAGCGC
>JBAPOS010000164.1:0-1857 GCA_049279755.1 Candidatus Dormiibacterota bacterium
GTGTATCTCGCGCCGAGACGTGGCGGCAGCGCCGAGGCGGCGCGCTCCACAGCCTCGAGGTCGAGGCTGCCGCACTGATGAACGATGGTCAGCTCCGGGTCGCCGCTGAGGAGCTCGACCATGCACCCCGCGACCGCCCGATTCAGGCGCCGCGCGCCCTGGGACCCACCGGTCACGAGGATCGCGCGAAGACGGTCACCGAGCGGACGCCGCGAGATGGCGCGCAGCTCGGCGCGGATGGGGTTGCCGGTGTGGACGACACGGGCGTGGGGAAGGTGGGCCGCAGTCTCCGCAAAGGAGGCGGCCACCACCCGGGCTCGCCGGGCGAGCATCCGGGTGGCGCGGCCCGGGATCGCGTTCTGCTCAAGCAGGACCACCGGGATGCGCTGGGCCAGCGCCGCCACGACCACGGGCACCGACACGTATCCCCCGACGCCGACCACGACATCGGGACGCAGCCGGCGCAGCAGCCCCCGCGCGGCGATGGTTGCCCGGGTCACCTGGGTGGTGGCGCGAGCGATGCCCCCTGCGCTCCCGACATCGACACCACTGATCTCGAGGGTCTCCAGGTGCAGCCCGGCTGCCACCACCAGCCGCTCCGCGACCCCGTCGCGCCGGCCGACCACGGTGACCTCGTCGTCAGGCCGATCGTTTTGGAGCGCGAGCGCGACCGCCAGGGCCGGGGTCAAGTGACCCCCAGTTCCCCCCCCAGCGATCAACGTGCGCACGATTCGTCGTCCCTTGCCGTCGACCCTGGGCGGAGATGTTGAGCAGGATGCCCATGCCCACGAGGGTGGTCGCCAGCGAGGTGCCACCGTAGCTGATGAAGGGCAGCGGGATGCCCGTGGTCGGGATCACCCCAGTCACGGCCATCACGTTGATGAAGGCCTGCATGCAGATCCACGAGGTGATGCCTCCCGCGAGCAGGGCGCCGAATCGATCCGGGGCCCGGAGCGAGGCGCGGATGCCACGCCACGCCAGGAAGAGGAACGCCCCGAGCACCGCGACAGTTCCGATCAGGCCGAGCTCCTCGCCGATGATGGCGAAGATGAAGTCGGTGTGCGCCTCGGGCAGCCACTCGTACTTCTGCACCGAATTGCCCAGGCCGACCCCGAAGATCCCTCCAGACCCGAAGGCATACAGCGCCTGGCAGTTCTGGAACCCCGAGCCCAGCGCGGCGGCGCACGGGTTGAGGAAGTGGGCCAGGCGGTCCGCCCGGTAGGCGACCAGTCCGACCAGGGCGACGCCCGAGGCACCGAAGCCGACGATGATGAGCAGGAGGTGCCGCTTGCGGGCGCCGGCGAGCGCCAGCAGGATCAGCGCCGTCGCCGCGATGACGATGGAGCTGCCGAAGTCTCGCTCGGCAAGCACCAGGCCGAGCAGCACGGCCAGCACGATGACGTAGTCGCGAACGCCGCGCAGGCTGCGTACCGAACCCTCTCGATCGGTGAGCCACCGCGAGAAGAAGACGATCGCCACGCCGACCGCGATCGCAGAGGGCTGCACCGACAGGGGACCGACCTGGAACCAGCGTTGGGCACCGAAATGCCGTGACCCGATGTGGGGGATGAGCACCACCACCAGCAGGACCAGCATCAGGAACATCGCGGGGCGCGCGAGCGCGGAGAGACGGTGATAGTCGAGCTTCGCCGCGACCACGAGCCCGATGCCGCCGAGGGCGGCCCCTATCAGCTGGTGTGCGAAGAAGTAGTTGGGATCGCTGAACCACAGGTAGCCGAGCGCCTCCGAGGCGCTGTAGACCATCACCAGCCCGAACCCGACCAGGCCGACAACGATGATCATCAGCCAGCCGTCCACCCCGGCGGCCGCGGCGGCGCGATCGGCCGAGGCGAAGGC
>JBAPOS010000165.1:0-5731 GCA_049279755.1 Candidatus Dormiibacterota bacterium
TCCGGCGCGATGCCTTCGTCTTTCTCGGCACGGTCGTGGTGATCACCGCCGCCTGGCTGGCGGCCGCGATCATCACCGCCGGGGCCGGCACCGTGGCCTTCGCGCTCGCCGGGTTCTACGTGAGCTACACACAGAAGGCGCTCCCCACCAGTGCGGCCGGGGGGTTCGTCCACTTCGGCCTGGCATTCGCCGCTGCACTGCTGATCGCCGCCGGGGCGATCGCCAATCGCCGGCGTACGCGGGTGGGCTGGGTGCTCGCCCTCTGGGCCGGCGCCACCCTGGTGGTCACCGCCATCGCCGGTCAACCGTACCCGCACTTCCTCGCTCCAGCCGTCGCGCCGCTCACCTTGCTGGTCTGTGGGGCCTCGGTGCCGTCGAGGCTCCGGTTCACGACCGGCAACAGGTGGTCGCTCGCCGGCCCCGGATTGCAGATTGCCGGGCTCGTGATCGCGATCCTGACTGCGAAGGTCGCCGGTATCGACTGGCTGCCGATCCCTCCGTCGGCGACCAACTCCCACACCCTCAGTGGTTACTACGGCGGCGCGGTGGGCGCGGCCTTCGATCCGGCCTGGCGCACCCAATGGCTGAACGACTTCGACTACCGCGTCAAGGGCGACGCGGATGCCGTCGCGTGGATCACGGCGAAGGGGTTCAGCGGCGACACCGCCGTGGTCTGGTCGTATGACGCCTGGGTGTATGCGCTTGCGGACTTGCAGATCGACATGCCGACTCCGCCCATCTACAACGACGAGGTGCTGCTCGGCTCTGGCGGTCCGGTGGAGACGTATGTCGCGGCGAAGCGCCCGGTGCTGATCGTCGTCGACGCGGTGGCCCAGGCGCTCTACCCCGAAATCGGCAAGCTCCTCACCGGCGGCGAGTACGTGAACGAGTACGAGAGCTACCCCGACACCGTGTGGGTCAGGGCCGACAGCGCCCAGAACCTCCCGTGACCAGACCACACTTCCTCGCTGCGCTCGAGCGACGTCACCCCGATCGATGGGCGCTCGGTGCGGTCATCGCCGTCTTCGTCGGCTTCGCCGTCGCGTACACCCGCATCACTCCCATCGGCGCATCGCCGGACGAGCTCTCCCACCTGCACTACATGACCGGCATCTCCGATCACCTGCGCTTGCCACCGGCCGGCGAACCCGAGCGCCAGCAGCCGCCGCTGTACTACCTGCTCGGAGCGCTCGTTGCGAAGCTCACCGGGGATGACGCACACCTGGTCCGGTTGCTCTCCGTGGCGCTCGGCGTGCTCACGATTCTCACCGTCTACGCGGTGGCACGCCGTCTCTTCCCCCAGAGGCCGGCTCTGGCGGTCGGGGCCGCGGCGCTGGTGGCGCTCCTCCCCGAAGCTCAATACCTGGCCGGGGCGATCAACGACGACAACCTCGCGTGGCTTGCCGGGGCGCTGCTCGTCCTCGCCGGCGTCGTTGCCGTGCAGAACGATCGGCTGACGCCGCGGCTGGCCCTCGGGTCGGGCCTCGCGGTCGCGCTCGGTGTGCTGGCCAAGGAGACCGTGTGGATCCTCGCGCTGTTGCTGCTGGCCCTTGTCGCGGCGCGGTTCGCCCGGCAGATCCGTGCACTCCACGCGGTCCTTCTGCTCGCGCCGACGATTGTGCTCGCCGGTTGGTGGTTCGTCCGCAACGCGGTGGAGTTCGGGAGCCCGCTCCCGCCTCTGCACCCGATCACCGCCCAGCGCCAGGTGTTCGATTCCCTGGCCCAGGTGCGCGGCTATGTCGCCGCGACGGCCCTGAGCATCGTGGGGATGTACGGCAACGGCGCCCACCTGGTCGCGATCTCGGTCCTCGGCCTTCGGCCGCTGCCGAGCACGGTCGCGATTGCGGCGCTCGGCGCCATCACCGTCGCCGCGTGTGTCCTGGTGGCGCGCTCGTGGGCGCGCTGGGACACCGTCCGCCGCCGGGTTGCGAGTGTCCTTCTTGCCGTGCTCCTCGTGGCAGTCGCGCAGTCGGTGCTGAACTCGGCCACGTTCGATCTCCAGCCGCAGGCGCGCTACCTGCTCGTGGCCGCCGCCGCCGCCGCGCCCATCACCGCGTGGACCATCGCCTGGCGCCGCACCGGGCGGCTCTCGCCGCTTCGCCAGCTGTCCATCGCCGTGCTCGTCGGGGTGGCATTGGTGCTCGACGTGTCCGGCCTGATCACGGCAGCCCACACCACCGCGTGATCACGGAATCGCGATGCGGAAGCTCTCGAGGGTGCGGGCCAGACCGTCCTCGAGGCTGACGACCGGCGCCCATCCGAGGCGTTCGGCCGCGAGCGAGTTGTCGAGGGCACTTCGAGCCACCTCCCCGGGTGGGAGAGGCTCCCGCTCAGGTTCCCCGTGGAATCCGGCGAGCTCGCACAGGGCCCGGATGAGGTCGACGATCGCAGTCTCGCGTCCGGTGCCGACGTTCAGCGCGCCGGTGACGTCTGAGGCGAGCCCGAGCATGTTCGCCGCGACCACATCGCCGACGTATGTGAAGTCGCGCGTCTGGGTGCCGTCCCCGCGCACAACCGGCGCTCTGCCGTCGAGGAGGCGGCGGCTGGAGATCGCCACGACGCCGGCCTCACCGGTGCCGTCCTGACCCGGGCCGTAGACATTCCCGTAGCGAAGCGCGAGCGCGTCAAGCGAGCCGGCTCGGGTGAAATGGCCGAGGTAGTGCTCGATGCTGAGCTTCGCGGTGCCATACGGGGATCGCGGCTGCGCGGGCTCGTCCTCCGGTGTCGGCAGGCGACGGGACGCACCGTAGAGGGCTCCGCCGGAGGATGCGACCACGACGCGCCGGCACCCCGTGGCGATCGACGCCGCCAGCACGTTCACCGTCCCGAGCACGTTGATGTGCGCGTCCTCCGCCGGCTCGCGCCAGGAGCGGTTGACTCCGCCCTGTGCCGCCAGGTGGAGGATCGCCGTCGGTCGCCAGGACGTGATCGCACTCCGTGCAGCCGGCTCGGCAACATCAGCCACCTCGAGGCGAGCCGCGCCGGGAAGCGGCCGGTACGAGGCGTGACGAAGGTCGTCGATGACCAGGACCTCCGCCCCCGCCGCAAGCAGTGCCTCGACGCTGTGGACACCGATGAAGCCCGCGCCGCCGGTGACCACGACGCGCCGGCCGCTCATCACCGTCGCCATCAGTTCCTGCTCATCAGCGCGCGCAGGAACAGCGCGGTGTTGGCCGGCCGTTCGGCCATGCGGCGCATGAGATACCCATACCACTGCACGCCGAATGGCACGTAGACCCGCACCGTTTCGCCCGCCGCGACGAGACGGCGCTGCTCGTCCGGGCGAATGCCGAAAAGCATCTGGTACTCGTGCGCGAATCCGGGTCCGCCGATGTCGCGGACCAACCGGCCCGTCGCCTCGACGAGCTTCGGATCGTGGGTGGCGGCCATCGGCAGCGCGCCGCCGGCGATCAGCGTGCTCAGGCAGCGCAGGTACGCCGCGCGCACGTCGTCCGGACGCTGCCAGGCAAGCGAGGACGGCTCCTGATACGCACCCTTGCAGAGGCGCACTCGTGAGCCCGGCACTCCCAGCGACCGGCAGTCAGCCTCGGTCCTGTGCAGGGATGCCTGGAGCACCGCGCCCATCGACGGGAAGTCCTGGCGCAGCAGGCCGACGAGGCGCAGCGTCGAGTCCGTGGTGGTGTGGTCCTCCATGTCGATGGTCACGGAGGAGCCGGCGGCCTGCGCCGCCGCGCAGATCGCGCGGGCGTTGTCGAGCGCCAGCGACTCATCCAGCGCCTGCCCGACGGCGGAGAGCTTCACCGACATCTCCGCGCTGCCGGCGAGACCCTGGTCGGCCAGCCGCCCGGCGAGCGAGCAGTACGCATCGACCGCGGCTCGCGCCGTCACCGTGTCGCGCGTGTCCTCGCCGAGGTGATCGAGCGACACCTCCAGGCCCTGGGTGGTCAGGGCCTGAGTCACCGCAAGCGCATCCTCGATGGTCTCGCCGGCAACGAAGCGGCGGACGACGTCCCGGGTCACTGGGGCCGAGGTCACGGCGCGCTTGATCTGATGGCGCCTCGAGGCCCAGAGCAGGACGTGCCGCAGGGCGGCGGAGGGGCTCGCGCCGGCGGTCCAGGAGGACGGCTGCGCTCCCCACTCTTCGCTCGTCACCGGGCGGATTATGTCGTCGGACCCGCCGGTCTGGATCAGGCGGACCAGCGCGGGCGCCGCCGCTCGAGGAATGCGGTCATGCCCTCGTGGGCCTCCTCAGACGCGAAGAGCCGCGCCGAGAGCTCCACCATCTCCTCCCCGTGGCGCTCGATCGCCTCCCTGACGCTGCGGTTCGCAAGGCGCTTCGACTCCAGCAGACCCTGCGGCGATGCCGTCTTCAGATCGGCGAGCAGGCTTGCCACGGCGCTTTCGGCGTCCTCGGCCGCGACCGTGACCAGGCCGATGCGCTGTGCCTCGGCAGCGTCGAAGGCTTCGCCGGTGAGGTAATAGCGCGCTGCGGATCGCGCGTCGAGTCGGGGGAGGACGGTCACCGAGATCACCGCGGCCGCGAGCCCGAGCCGCGCCTCGGAGATCGCGAAGGTGCTGCCCGGCCCCGCGACCACAATGTCGCAGGCGCCGAGCAACCCGATCCCGCCGGCCCGCACGTTACCGTGGATTCTGGCAATAACTGGACGGGGCAGCTCGACGATGAGGCGCAGCAGCGCGAGCAGCGCGCTCGCGGTTCCTGTCATCGGACCGGTCGAGGCTTCCGAGAGGTCGGCGCCGGCGCAGAACGTGGTCCCGGTGTGCGTGAGCACGATGGCGCGTACGTCGCGGGAAGCGCCGGCGCTGCCGAGCCGATCGGTGAGCTCGGCCACGAGTTGGCGCGAGAGCGCATTTCGGTTACGGGGCGAATCCAGCGTGACGGTTGCGACGCCCTCTGCCACGACGAGGTGGACGAGCTCCGGATTGGTCATAGGAGTTCCTCGGGTATGTCGATGGTGCGCGAGCGGAGCCACTCACCGAGCGCCTTTGCCTGCGGGTCGAAGCGCGTCGACGATGCGACGCCTTCGCCGAGCAGGCCCACGATGACGAAGTTGAGCGCGCGCAGGTTGGCGAACACGTGACGGCGCACCGGGAATGATGCGGTTTCGGGGAGCAACCGTTGCAGCTCGGCGACGGTCAGGGTGTGGGCGAGCCAGCGCCAGGATGGGTCGTCACGCGCCCAGACGCCGAGGTTCGCATCGCCCCCTTTGTCGCCGCTCCGTGCTCCGACGACGCGACCCAGGGGGGCGCGCCGCGTGAGCCGGTAGCTGAGCGGGTGCGGCAAGGAGTCCGGCGTAGCTTCGGCGTCGGGCGCGACGTGGCGTGTCTCCGGTGCCGGCGCGATCGGGATTCGCGATCCGTCGTGGAGCAGCGCAACGTGGTCGACCGCTTCGACGGGAATGTATCCGGGGTGGTAGACGCCGACGGGCGACGCGTCACCCGGCGGGGCGGTGAGGTGAAAGCCCGGGTAGCTGCCGAGGCCGATTTCGACCGCGTGCGCGCTGAAGGCGCGGCCTACGACCGCGGGGTCGGCATCGCGGACCACGCAGTGCAGGAACGCGCTCGCCGCCGCCTCGTCAGCCGAGTCCTCATGGTCGGTTCGCGCGAGGGTCCAGCGCACCTCTTCAGGGGGTGCGGGGGACAGCGCGGCGCCCATCTGCTCGCGGACCAGGGCTGACTTCGCCTCGATGTCGGTTCCGCAGAGGACGAAGGTGACCGCGTTCCGGTAACCGCGCAATGAGCAGCAGGACAC
>JBAPOS010000166.1:0-4751 GCA_049279755.1 Candidatus Dormiibacterota bacterium
ATCTAGCCGGGTCCATGGCGGCCCCCTCGGCCCTGGTCATTCTCGAGCCGAGCGGGTGGGACGCCGTGACGATCGGATACAAGGGGAGCCTGCGGCTCCGTGCGAGCATCGATCAGCCGCACGCGCACGGCGCCGGCCGCGAGCCGAGCGCGCCTGACCGTTGCATCGACGTGGTTCGCGCGCTGGTGGACGGCGCGGCGCAGTCGAGCGGTGACGCCGGGGTCTTCGACCGCGTCGACGTCCGGGTGCTCCGCTTCGACTCGTCGAGCGACGGGCTCAACGACCGGGCGAGCGTGGATCTCGGGATCCGGACGCCACCCGGTTACGACATCGACCGGCTCATCGAGGACGCGCGAGCGGGCGCGCCGTCCGTCGCACTCAGCGTCGTGGGGTGCGATCCGGGTGTCCGCACCGACCGCGGAAGTCCCCTGGCACGCAGCTTCATCCGCGCCATACGCACCCAGGGCGGCGCGCCACGATTCAAGCTGAAGACCGGGACGTCCGACCTCAATGTCCTCGTGCCCGCCTGGGGTTGTCAGGCGGTGGCGTACGGCCCCGGCGACTCCCAGCTCGACCACACGCCGCGCGAGCACCTCTCGATTGCGGAGCTGGAACGCGCGGTCTCGGTGCTCGAAGCTGCGCTGGTGGCACGGTGATCCGGGCAGTCGTGGTCGGGGGCGCGGGCTACGCGGGCGGCGAGGTGTTGCGCCTGCTCGCCGGCCACCCTGAGGTCGAGGTGGTTCAGGTGACGTCAGAGCGACTTGCCGGCAAGCAGGTTGCCTCGGTGCACCCGCCACTGCGCGGCCGGACCGAGTTGCGCTTCTCGTCGCGCGACGCGTTGCGCGACGCCGACGTCGTCTTCGCGGCAATGAGCCATGGGGAATCCAGCCGAGCCATCGACCAACTCCGTGCGACGGCGCCCGTCGTGATCGACCTCGGGGCGGACTTCCGGCTGCGCGACCCCGAGGACTATCCGCGCTGGTACGGCTGGACCCACCCATCGCCCGAGTTGCTCGGCGGCGCCGTGTACGGACTCACCGAGATGCATCGCGCCGAGATGGCGTCGGCGTCGCTCATCGCGGCCGGGGGGTGTCTCGCGACGGCGTCCATCCTCGGTCTGGCCCCCCTGGCGTGCACCGGGCTGCTCGACCCGGCGGTCCCCCTCGTCGTGGAGGCGAAGGTCGGCTCCTCAGCGGGCGGCGCGCAGGCGGGCGAGGCGACCCACCATGCGCATCGAAGTGGCGAGACCCGCTCATATGCGCCAACGGGTCACCGGCACACCGCCGAGATCGTCCAGGAGCTCCACCTCGGTGCCCAATCCCCTGGAGTCGCGTTCTCGGCAACCGCCGTCGAGGCGGTTCGCGGCGTGCTGATCACCGCCCATGCGTTCATCAACGCCGACCTCGACGATCGAGAGCTCTGGCGGGTCTACCGATCGCGCTACGCATCCGAGCCGTTCATCCGCATCGTCAAGTCCCGGAGCGGGCTGCACCGCTCCCCGTCCCCCAAGCTCCTGGCCGGAACGAACTATTGCGATGTCAGCTTCGAGCGCGATCCGCATTCGCGCCGCGTCGTGGTCACCGCGGCGCTCGACAATCTCGTCAAGGGATCGGCCGGCCAGGCGGTGCAGGCATGCAACGTCCGGCACGGGTTCCCCGAGACGCTGGGTCTCGAGTTCGGCGGCCTGTACCCGATCTGATGATCGTCGTGAAGATCGGCGGCAGTGTCCGCCGGCTCGACCCGCTCCTCGAGGACATCGCGACCACCACCGAGCAGACCGTGGTCGTCCACGGCGCCGGCAGGGCGCTCGACGACCTCTCCACACGTCTGGGCAGCCCGCCACGGATGGTCGAATCGGAGCGCGGCGAGGTGAGCAGATTCACCGACGCGACCACCATGGACCACTTCCTGATGGCGTACGCGGGCAGAGCGAACAAGCGAATGGTCGAGCGGCTGCGCCAGCTCGGCGTCAACGCCTTCGGCATGTGTGGTCTCGACGGCGGCCTGATTCGGGGCACACGGCGCCCCGCCCTGCGCATTCGCGAGAACGGCCGCACCAAGGTGCTGCACGGTAACCATGTGGGAAGCATCGACTCGGTCGACTCGTCGCTCCTCGGCCGGCTGCTCGCAGCCGGCGTGACGCCGGTGATCTGCCCGCCGATCGCCGCAGAGGACGGGACCGCGATCAACGTCGACGGGGACCGGCTGGCAGCCGAGATCGCAGTCGCCATGGGGGCGAGCGTGCTGATGATCTTCGCCGACACGCCGGGCCTGCTCCGCGACCCGTCCGACGAGACGAGCCTGATCGGACGGCTCTCGACCAACGACGCGGAGCACCTGATTCCGGCCATCGGAGGCAGGGCACGGGTCAAGCTCCGCGCCAGCCGCGAGGCACGGCTCCGCGGCGTCGGCGCCGTGTGCGTCGCCGATGGGAGGGTTCAACGACCGCTGTTCAGCGCGCTGTCCGGCGCGGGAACCTGGGTGCGCTAGCGACCCGTCCCGCTACCCTGACGGCCACGTCCATGGTCCAGCGTTCTTTTCTCGAGCGATCGAACACGATCGCCTTCGCCCATCGTGGGGGCGGCGGCGAGGCACCCGAGAACACGTTGCCCGCCTTCGACGCCGCGGTGGCGATGGGCTACCGGTACCTCGAGACCGACGTCCACGTCACCGGCGACGGCGTCCTGCTCGCTTTCCACGACAGCAGCCTGGACCGCCTCACCGATCGTGCCGGAAGGATCAACCGGCTGTCACTCGCCGAAGTACGCGAGGCCGACGCCGGGTACACGTTCAGCCTGGACGGGGGGCTCACCTTCCCGTTCCGCGGCAGCGGAGTCGTCATCCCGACGCTCGAGGAGCTCCTGACGCGTTGGGACGACGTGTCGCTCAACATCGACGCCAAGGCAGATGACACCGTCGCGCCGCTGGTCACACTCATCACCCGACTCAACGCGTTCGACCGTGTGTGCATCGGATCGTTCTCCGACCGCCGGGTGGCACGCATCCGGGCGCTTGCGCGTGGCCGCATCTGCTCGTCCATGGGTCAGGTTGCCAGCGCGATGGCGTACGCCGCGTCGCGGACGGGAATGATGCCGCGCTTCCATGCCGACTGCCTCCAGGTGCCGCAGCGGTGGGGGAAGCTGCGTATCGACCGGCTCTTCATTAAAGCGGCACACCGCGCCGGGCTTCCCGTGCACGTGTGGACGGTGGACGACGAGGCGCAGATGGAGGTCCTCCTCGACCTCGGCGTCGACGGCATCATGACCGACCGACCGCGAACCCTCAAACGCGTGCTCGAGGCTCGGGGTCTGTGGTGACCGGGCTGGAACGCTATGGTGGGGTCGATGCTGCCATCTGACCCCGGGGTGGAGCACATCCCGGCCGCCGATGCATCCGACTGGTACCTGCCCGACGAGCATCTGCGCTGGCTGACTCGCCGGACCGTCGGCGAGTCGCTCTGGGCGGTCGCCGACGGAGCGCTCCGCGAACTCGGGCTGCTCGTGCCAGCGGTGATCGAGCCGCTCGCTCGTGCCGCGGACCGGCACCCGCCGGTGCTGCGCTCCTACAACGGCCGCGGCGAGCGCATCGATGAGATCGAGTTCCATCCGGCCTACAAGGAGCTCGAGTCGACGGTGCTCGGGTTCGGCGCGGTTCGCGCCGCATACTCCCCGGGATGGCGTGGGCTCGAAGCGCGGGCGCCGCGAAGCCTGGTCACCGCGATGCTGTATCTCCTGCTCGAGTCGGACCAGGCGGTCACCGGATGTCCCATCGGGATGATGGACGCCGCGGCGCGCTGCCTCGAACGCAATGACACCGCTCTGGCCGCGCGCTTCGTTCCGGGGATCGCCGACGACACCGGCCATCACCTGACGGTCGCCATGTTCCTGACGGAGAAGGCCGGGGGATCCGATGTCGGCGCCAACGAAAGCGTTGCGACCCCGGCGGGCGACGGCACCTGGCGCCTCTCCGGCGAGAAGTGGTTCGCGAGCTGTGCGCACAGCGACCTCATCCTCGTGCTCGCGAGACCGCGGGGCGCACCGCCGGGGCCGCGAGGGCTGGGCCTCTTCCTCATGCCACGACTGCTCGAGGACGGGACGCGCAACTCGTTCGTCATCCACCGCCTCAAGGAGAAGTTCGGCACGCACGCGATGGCCTCCGCCGAGGTCGGCCTGCGCGAAGCCTTCGCGTGGCAGGTCGGGGCCATCGATCGCGGTCTGCCGCAGATGATGGACATGGTCAACGCCACCAGGATCGGCATCGCCACCGCGACCGCAGGCGCCATGCGGCGCAGCGCATTCGAGGCGTTGAACCACACGGCCGGCCGATCGACCTTCGGGCGGCGGCTCGACCTGCACCCGTTGATGCGCGACACGCTTGCGGACCTGGTGGTGGATTCGGTTGCGGGGCTCTCCGCCGCCATGGGCGTCGCAGAGCTTTCCGACGCCGCGGACTCCGGCGATCATGACGCCGCGTCAGCGCTGCGACTGTTGACCCCGCTGTTCAAGATGCACGGCACCGAACGCGCGCGCGTCTGCGCCACCGAAGGCATGGAGGTGCGCGGTGGCAACGGGTTCATCGAAGACTGGCCGGATGCGAGACTCCTGCGCGACGTGTATGTGCACGCGATCTGGGAGGGGTCGGGCAACGTCATCGCGCTCGACGTGCAGCGCGCCATCGAGCGCGGCGCGCTCCCCGGTTACCTCGGCGACACCGAGCGCCGCGCCGAGGCCGTGTCGAGCGGCGGAGCCGTC
>JBAPOS010000167.1:0-23055 GCA_049279755.1 Candidatus Dormiibacterota bacterium
GGTCAGGTTGACGAGATAGCCCAGATTGACGGTAGACGGATCCGGCTGAGCACTGGCGCTGGTACCCGTACCTTTCGCGGTAGCGGAGCCGCAGGCTCCCACCACCACGGCGGTGGCGAGCAGCGCGACCGCCGTTGCCGCGCGTCGGGTGCCCCGGCCGCCCGGCGCCGAGGATCGCAGAAGTAGTTCTCCAAACATGGTCATGTTCCCCCTGTACCGATTTCTCTTCCTGAGGCCCCCTCTCGATCGGCCTCGATCAATCAAACGTGCTTGTATCGCCGCCTGGCGGCGGCATGACTATCCGTTCCGTACCTGACATTAAGCAATGAACTTGCTTTGAACGGAATCATCCTTTCATCGAAACGGTAGCCGGCGCTGTGTCAGCCACCTCCCCCTTGCTCTCTCTGGTGCGGTTGGTTCATTTTGGGAAGGGCCAACGCTCGCGTCAATGAGGATCAATCAATCAGAACGATCTCTTTGCACGATGGACCAGCAACACCCGGGGAGATCGCACACAGGCCGATCTGGCGGCAGGAGGAGGGCGCTAATCCTCGAGCAGCCGCGCGCATCGAAGCGCCAGCCAGAGTTGATGACGCTGCTCCGGATCGTCGGAATCGATCCCCAGCTGGCGCAGCCGGCCGATCCGATACACGACGGTGTGGCGGTGAACGCCGAGCCGCTCGGCGGCTTCCCCGATGCTCCGGCTGTCGAGCAACGCCTCCAGGGTCGCGACCAGCTCGAGCCGGCGGGTCGGCGTGCCCAGGGCCAGCGGGCCAAGCACGCGGTGGATGAACGAACGCATCGCGTCGTGATCGTCAGCGAGGGCCGCGAAGACTCCCACCTCGGCGTCGGTGTGCACCGCGCGCTCCGGGGAGAGCCGGCGACCCACCTCGAGCGCGCGGCGCGCCTGCTGCGCCGAAGGTGCGACCGCGTCGAGGCTCGTGGCCACGGGGCCCACGCCGAAGACCACCGACCCCACCGCGGCGCAGAGCTTGGCGAGATCGCGGCCGTCGGGCACCAGTGCGATCCATACCCCCGGGTCGTCGCCGATCAGGTGGGCGCCCTCGGCTCGCCAGGTTTCCTCGAGCAGCCGCTCTGCCTCCTGAGTCGGTACCGAGCACGCGACCACGGTGTAGGGGGGGAGAAGCGTGAGCTCGGCGGACGCCGCGATGCGCCGCAGCTCCGCCGAGGCGTCGCCGGCGAGGAGCCGCTGGAGGATGCGGTCGCGGTCCCGGTCACGCTGACGCAGCAACCGCTCGCGGGTCTCCAGGTACGCGCCGCCGACCGCCGCGCTGATCTCATCGAAGTACTCGAGCACGGTGCTGGTGAGCCCGATCACGGTGCTCGGAGGCACGTCGTTCAGGAGCGCGGGCTGGCCGATCACCTCGTCCCAGAGCACCCTCGCGGCGAGCCGATAGGCTCCGAAGACCAGTTCGAGCGGCACGTCGAGCTCGGCCTGCTGAGCGCCCATCGATCCCAGGCGCTCCAGGTCGCCCGCTCGTAGCCCGCGCCCGTCGCGGAGGAGACGCACGAAGGTCCGGAGAGCGTCGCGGCATGCCGCGGTGACCGTCCTGAAGTATCCGAGGGTCCGAAAACGGCTGTCCGGCAGGGAGATCCCGGAGACGATGTGGCGGGTCATCCGGCGCGCGATGACGTCCACCTCCGAGAGCAGGCGAATGGTCACCTCGGGTGGCAGAGTGGCCACCACGGACAAGCGGAGCTCGGGTGCCTTGGTCAATTGGGCCATATTGTCCCTCATACACAAATCCTGGGGTGTACGCCGGATGACATTGCCTATCCTTTGTGCCCGGCGAAGAAAGTATGCTGGGTTGCAATGCTCTACGACGACATGTTCATTCGCCTCGAGCGCGCCCGCTGGACGCTCAGCACCGACATCCCCTTCGACGACATCGATCCGAGCCTGCTGAGCCCCCAGTGGATCAGCGACCTCCGGAACATCTGCCTCACGGAGCTTTCCGCGCTCTACGCCACGGAGATGTTCATCCGGGACTTCTACACGGACATCGACTTCTGCAGCTTCATATCGATCTGGTTCTACGAGGAGATGAAACATCACCTCACGTTGCGCAAGTACCTTGAGCGATGCGGCGAAACGTTCGACGAAGCCAAGCTTCCCGAGCTGCGGCTCACCTTCGCGCCGGGTCCGGCGATCGAGACCCTCACCATGCACTTCTGCGGTGAGCAGCGGCTGGCCCATTGGTACACGGCGTTCAGCGAGCAGGGTCCCGAGCCGGTGATGCGCAAGATCTTCAAGATCCTCGCGGCGGATGAGCTGCGCCACGCGGCGTGCTACGCGAAGTACATGCGCCGTGCCGTCGTCAACAAGCCCGAGGTGCTGCCGGACATCCTGAAGATGTCGCTCTGGATGATGCGCAGCACCAATGACGCTCCGAAGCACCCGACCACAATCACCGACCCCTCGGTGGTGAGCAAGCTCGAGGACCCGGAGTACGTCTCTCGGATGCTCAACTGGTATCTCCCCGGTCGCGACCATGAGGCCCCGGTGCAGCGACGGATCCTCGCACTTCTCTCCGAGCTGAGTGGCGTGGAGATCAAGAACCTGCGCGAGATCCCGCCGCTGGTGCGCAAGCTGACGCCGAGCAAGCAGCTCTCCCCAGCCGCTGCCTGAGGCGGCAAACCAGCCGCACCTATAATCGGGCGGCGATGGGTGAAGCGATGGTGCGCGTCCGCGCAGTCGTGCACGGCAGGGTGCAGATGGTCGGGTTTCGTGCCTTCGTGATCCACCACGCGGGGGACGCCGGGCTGTCCGGCACCGTGCGAAACGAGCCCGACGGCACCGTCGAGACCGTGCTGGAGGGACCGCGGGCCGCCGTGGAGCGAGTGCTCGAGCTCCTCCGTCAGGGCCCGAGCCACGCTCGCGTGGAACGGATCGATGTTGAGTACTCCGACCCGACCGGCAATCTTCCCGCCATGATGGTGGCCTCATGACCATCCGTTTCGCCGATCGCCTGTCCCGGCTGGGCACGGAGAGCGCCTTCGAGGTGCTCGCCCACGCACGGCTCCTCGAGGCCGAGGGTCGGAGCATCGTTCATCTCGAGATCGGCGAGCCGGATTTTGCCACTCCTGACAACATCATCGATGCCGCCGTTCAGGCGATGCGCGAGGGGGCGACCCACTACACGGCGGCGAGCGGCATCCGTGAGGTCCGCGAGAAGACCGCCGCCTACGTCACCCGGCACACGGGCGTGCCGACCAGATTCGAGAACATCGTGCTCACTCCGGGCTCGAAGAACCTCCTCCTGTTCACCCTGCTCTCGCTGATCGAGGAGGGCGACGAGGTCATCGTCCCCGACCCGGGGTACCCGATCTACCGCTCGCTTGTCGAGTTCATCGGTGCCACCGCGATCTCGCTGCCGCTGCGTCAGGAGAACGACTTCCGAGCCGACGTCGACGAGCTGGCCCGGCTCATCACTCCACGCACGCGCATGCTCGTGGTCAACTCGCCGCAGAACCCGACCGGCGGCATCCTCACGCGCGCAGACTGCGAGGCGATCGCACGGCTGGCCATCGAGCACGACCTGATCGTTCTGAGCGATGAGATCTACAACCGCCTCAGCTACGACGGTGCCCACGTTTCGCTCTACGGGATCGACGGCATGGCCGAGCGGACGATCTACATGGACGGCCTGTCCAAGGCATGGGCGATGTGCGGATGGCGCCTGGGTTTTGGGGCGATGCCGGTGGAGATCGCGCGAAAGATGGACACCCTGATGATCAACAGCTCGTCGTGCGCCGCGGCGTTCACCCAATGGGCCGCCGTTGAAGCCTTTGACTCGCCGGAGTCCGATGCCGCGGTCGACCGCATGGTCGCCGAGTTCAGCGATCGCCGCGACCGCATCGTCGACCTCTTGAACGAGATCCCCGGTTTCAAGTGCCACCGCCCCGCCGGTGCCTTCTACGTCTTCCCCGACATCAGCGCGACCGGCTTCGGCGACCGCGAACTCGCGGCCTCGCTGCTCGACGAGGTGGGGGTCGCCGTCCTGCCGGGTCAGTCATTCGGACCGACCGGCGCCGGACACATACGCCTGAGCTACGCGGCATCCATCGCCAACCTCGAGGAGGCGGCGCGCCGGATCGCGCAATACGTCGGCGCCGCTGTACCCGGATGACCCCCCCATGGCGCGCCGGCGATGAAGGAGCCGGTTCCCGGCCTCGAGGAGACGCGGCGCCGCCTCGCTGACCACGACGTCGTGGCGGTGGTCCTCGAGCTGCCGATCGGGGAGGCGACGCCGGTTGCCGCGATGCGGGCGATCGGGACCGAGGCGAGCTGCTTCCTGCTCGAGTCCGTCGAGGGAAGTGGTTCGGTCGCTCGGTGGTCGATGCTCGGCCACGCCCCCTCGCGTGTGATAAGCGACACCGGGAGAGGTGACGACCCGCTCGCGGTGCTCGACCGTGAAGTCGCTTCGATCGCCGCCGCATGCGCGCCGGGGATGGCGGCGCCGCTGCTCGGTGGCGCGGTCGGATTTCTGACATACGAGGCGGCGGGGCGATACGAGCGCCTGCCGGCGGCCGCGAACGACCCATTGCAGCTGCCGCGCCAGTGGTTCGCGATCTTCGACACCGTCGCGATCTTCGACCACGCGCAGCACCGGCTGCTGCTCTCGAGTTGCGTGCACCGCCACGAACCCGCCGGGTTGGATGCGGCCTACGCGCGAGCGCTCACCCGTATCGACGCACTGCGCGAGGCCATCGGGTCGGCGATTGAGGCACCTGCGGTTGCCCTCTCAGGGCTCGCGGTCGACGTCAACTCCCATGACCACGAGGCCAATCTCTCGAGGGAAGCCTTCCAGGATCGGGTGCTTCGCGCGCTCGACTACATCGTCGCCGGTGACATCTTTCAGGTCCAGGTCTCCAGGCGATTCGCGCTGCCGCTGCACGCGGATCCATTCGACGTCTACGTCGCCCTGCGCGCCATCAACCCGAGCCCGTACATGATCTACGTCGCCACCCCGGAGTGCACGCTGGTGGGCGCGTCACCGGAGATGCTCGTCCAGGTCACGGGTCAGAGCGTCCGGTACCACCCCATCGCCGGGACCCGCCGGCGTGGGCGTACCGCCGAGGACGATGAGCGCATGGAGCGCGAGCTACGCGCCAGCGAAAAGGAAGCCGCGGAGCACCTCATGCTCATCGACCTCGGGCGCAACGATCTTGGCCGGGTGTGCGCCACCGGCAGCGTGCGCGTGACCCAGCACATGGAGGTGGAGCGCTACTCGCACGTCATGCACCTGGTGAGCAGCATCGAAGGAACCCTCGACAGCGGGTGTGGCTCGCTCGATGCGCTCCGGTCCTGCTTTCCCGCCGGCACCGTGACCGGGGCGCCGAAAATCCGTGCGATGGAGATCATCGCCGAGCTCGAGCCGGAGGTCCGCGGAGCGTATGCGGGCGCGATCGGCTATGTCGGCTACGGCGGCGACCTCGACACGGCGATCGCGCTGCGGACCATCGTGGTCCGCGACGGCATCGCATACGTGCAGGCTGCGGCGGGTATCGTCGCCGATTCGTCCATACACGAGGAGACGTTGGAGATCGACAACAAGGTGTCCGCCCAGATCCTTGCGGTGGAGGAGGCGAACGCGTGGGCTCAGCGCTGAGTGGCCAGGTGCTGGTCATCGACAACTACGACTCGTTCACGTTCAACCTCGTGCAGTACCTGCGAGAGCTCGGCGCAACGGTGGTGGTCGAGCGCAACGACGCGCTGTCCGTCGACGACATCGCGCGATCGGATCCAGCCGCCATCGTGATGTCCCCGGGTCCGCGGATCCCCGAGGAGGCGGGCGTGTGCGTCGCCCTCGTACGGGCGCTCGGCAGCACCGTGCCGATGCTCGGCGTGTGCCTCGGCCACCAGGCGATCGGTGTCGCCTATGGCGCCACTGTCGTGCGCGCACCGGCGGTGGTTCATGGCAAGGTCGGTGCCGTGCACCACATCGGCGCCGGTGCGCTCCGCGGGCTCGATGATCCCTTCATGGCGACCCGGTACCACTCGCTGGTGGTGGCGACCGCGGGACTGCCGGAGGCGCTGGAGGCGACGGCCTGGAGCGACGACGGCCTCATCATGGCCATGCGTCACCGGGAGTTCCCCGTCGAGGGCGTGCAGTTCCACCCGGAGTCGGTCGGCACGCCGGCAGGTCACGCGCTGCTGCGCAACTTCCTCGACACCGCCGGGATCGCGACTGCCGGAGTCTCAGCGTGAGCGCCGCCGGCGACGCTCTCGATGCCATTGCCGTGCGCAAGCGCGGCGAGGTGGAGCAGCTGCGCTGCGCGGAGGCGGCACTCTGGGCGAAAGCAGAGTCACTGCCGGCAGCGCGTGGTCTCGCGGACGCGCTGCGGGGCGGTGCGATCATCGCGGAGATGAAGCGGCGCTCTCCAAGCGCCGGTGTGCTCCGGCCCGAGTTGGACCCGCCGGCGCTGGGGAGGGAATACGCCGCGTGCGGGGTTGCGGCGATCTCGGTGCTCACCGACGGACCCGACTTTGGAGGGTCGTTGGACGATCTCGCCGAGATCCGCGCCGCAGTCGACATCCCCTTGCTGCGCAAGGACTTCACCATCGACCCCGTGCAGATCGCGGAAGCCCGCGTCGGGGGGGCGGACTGGGTGCTGCTGATCGTTGCGCTCCTCGACACCGACGCGCTCGATCTCTGTCTCGCGGGTGTCGAGCGCAGCAGGGCGCAGGCGATCGTCGAGGTGCACGATGCCGGCGAGGCGCGTGTCGCGGTGGCTGCCGGGGCAACGTGCGTCGGCATCAACAACCGCAACCTGCGAAGGCTCACCACGGATCTCGCGACCTTCGCGCGGGTCCGTCAAGCGGTACCGGACGGCATCGTCTGCGTCGCGGAGTCGGGTGTTCACAGCCCTGAAGACGTGACCCGGCTCGTCAATGAAGGCGCTGACGCGGTGCTCGTCGGCGAGGCCCTGATGCGTGCCGTGTCGCCGCAGGAAACGTGCGCCGCCATGGTCGCGGCGGCTCGCGAGGCGGCGCGTACGTGATCGTCAAGGTGTGCGGTGTCCGTACGGGCGAGATCGCCGAGGCCGCGATCGACGCGGGTGCTGACTGGATCGGTTTGATGCTGGTGCGGAAGAGCCCACGTTGGGTCGATGACGCGGCGGCCCTTGACGTCATGCGGGTGGTTCGAGACCGGGCAGACCTCATCGGCGTCTTCGTCGAGCCGAGCGCCGCCGAATGCGATGCCGCGGCCTCGCGCTACCGCCTTGCCGGTGTTCAAGTGCACGGGGTCGTCGATGCGGACCTGGCGACGGCGTGCTCTGTTCCCGTCATTCCTGTCTTCAACGTCGACAGCGGCGCGACCGCGAGCACCATCGACTGGGCGCCCGACACGATGGTCATGCTCGACGGGGTTCCCGATCGCGGAGCCCTCCCCGGCGGCACCGGCCACCAGGTCCCCTTGGTGCTGGCGGCGGACGTCGCACGGCACCGCGAGATCCTGCTGGCCGGCGGCCTGGGACCCGACGACGTCGCGACCGCGATTGCCACAGTGCGACCTGCCGGTGTCGACGCGTCGAGCCGGCTGGAGCGGCGTCCGGGGGAGAAGGATCCCGAGCTCGTCCGGCGGTTCGTGATTGCAGCGAGAGCCGCGTCAGCGCAATTGGCATTCGATCCACGATGAGCGCAGCAGCGGGCGGCCGCTTCGACGGCTATGGCGGTGCCTACGTTCCGGAAACCCTCGTTCCGGCACTCGAGGAGCTCGCCGCCGAGATGGCCGGCGCATTCGCCGATCCGGACTTCACGGCGGAGCTCGATCGCTGGCTCGCGGAGTTCGCGGGCCGTCCGACCCCGGTGACCCACGCTCGCCGCCTCAGCGATGCCGGCTCCGGTGCGCAGATCTGGCTGAAGCGGGAGGACCTGCTCCACACCGGTGCGCACAAGCTGAACAACGCCGTCGGCCAGGTGTTGCTCGCGCTGCGCATGGGGAAGCGCCGGATCATCGCCGAGACCGGAGCGGGTCAGCATGGAGTCGCGACGGCCACGGCGTGTGCCGCTCTGGGCCTCGAGTGTGTCGTCTACATGGGTCGCGAGGACATGCGCAGGCAGGCGCTCAACGTCTACAAGATGGGGCTGCTCGGGGCCGCGGTCGTGCCTGTGGACAGCGGGTCGGCGACACTCAAGGACGCGACCAACGAGGCGATCCGCGACTGGGTGGCCCACGTTCGCGACACCCACTACGTCATCGGCAGCGCCGTGGGGCCGCACCCGTACCCGTCGCTGGTGCGCCGGCTTCAACAGGTCATCGGCGACGAGGCGCGCGCCCAGATGCTGTCCCGGTTGCGAACGCTGCCCTCTGTCGTGGTGGCGTGCGTGGGCGGTGGGAGCAATGCCATCGGCATGTTCGCGGCGTTCCTCGACGACGATGTTCGCCTTGTCGGCGTGGAGGCCGCCGGCCGCGGTCTCGACAGCGGGCAGCACGCAGCGCCACTCTCACGAGGACGTCCCGGCGTGCTCCATGGGTCGCTGAGTTACCTGATGCAGGACGAGGGGGGACAGGTGCTCGCCACCCATTCGATCAGCGCAGGCCTCGATTACCCGGGCGTCGGCCCCGAGCACAGCGCGCTCCGCGACAGCGGACGCGTGGAGTATCGAGCCGCCACGGATGCGGACGCCCTCGCCGCGTTCCATGACCTCTGCCTGCTCGAGGGCATCATCCCCGCGCTCGAGTCAGCGCACGCCCTGCACGTCGCCGCCGCGCTGGCGCGCGGTCGCGCTCCGGATGACGTGGTGCTCGTCTGCCTCAGCGGGCGCGGTGACAAGGATGTCGACACCGTGCGCGAGCACGAGCGGACATGATCGCGTCGCCGGACACGCGATTCCACGGTGCCTTTGCGGCGCGCGAAGCGGGAACGCCTCCCGGCCTCATCCCGTATTTCACGGCCGGATATCCGTCGCTCGAGAGCCTCGTCGAGCTGCTGCTCTGCGCCCAGCGCACCGGGTGCATCGCCGCGGAGGTCGGCATCCCGTTCAGCGACCCGCTGGCTGACGGACCAACCATCCAGCGCACCGGTCAGGTGGCGCTGCGCAACGGGATGACGCTCGCCGCAGCCCTCGCGCAGGTGGCCGAGGCGCGCGGCGAGGGCGTGACCATCCCGCTCGCGGTGATGACGTATGTCAATCCGGTGCTCAGTTTCGGCGTCCATGACTTCGCCCGCGCAGCCGCAGCGGCGGGCGTCGATGGGGTCATCGTCCCCGACCTTCCGCTTGACGAAGCGGCGGGCGTCCGAGGAGCCGTGCACGCCGCGGGCATCGCGCTCATCCCGCTCGTGGCTCCCACCACGACGCCGGGTCGTCTGGCACGTGCCTGTTCCACGGCGGCCGGGTTTGTCTACTGCGTCGGGGTCACTGGCGTGACCGGGGCTCGGGTGACGATCAGCGACGATGCCATCGCGCTGCTCGACGCGGTGCACCGTTTGACGCCGCTGCCGCGTGCCCTCGGTTTCGGGCTCTCGACCCACGAGCACGTGAGAGCGCTGCGCGGGCACGCCGAAGCGGCCGTGGTGGGGTCGGCGTTGCTCGACGCCATCGGCCTCGATCCGGCGCACGCCGTTGCCGGCGCCGAGCGATTCCTGAACACGATGATCGGCAGCGAGACGGCCCGGACAGGGTGATGACCCTCGAGCGCGTGTCCCCGGCGGCAGGGGTGGACGGCGAGGTGACCGTTCCGGGCGACAAGTCCATCAGCCATCGAGCCCTGATCCTCGGCGCGCTCGCCAGGGGCAGGACCTATATCGGCAACGCGTCGCCGGCCGCTGACGTCCTCGCGACGGCCGCGTGCCTTCGCGCCTGTGGCGTCTGGGTGCGCGACTTTCCGCCCGATCGCTACGCGCTCGACGGTGCCGGAGTGGGCGTCAGCCTGCGCAGCCCGGGCAGCGCGCTCGACTGCGGCAACTCCGGCACGACCATGCGTCTGCTCGCGGGGGTGCTCGCCGGCAGCGAGTGCGACGCGACCCTGGACGGTGACGACTCGCTGCGCAGGCGCCCGATGCTGCGGGTCGTCGATCCGCTGCGTGCCATGGGCGCTCTGGTCGACGCCTCGCCGGCCGGGACCGCGCCGCTCCACGTCCAGGGCAAGCGGACGCTCGAGGGATTGACCTGGCGATCGCCGGTTGCGAGCGCGCAGGTGAAGTCGGCGATCCTGCTCGCCGGGCTCTCGGGGAACCGGCCGACAACCGTTATCGAACCGGTGCCCACCCGGGATCACACCGAGCGAATGCTCGCCATGTGCGGTGCCGAGGTGGTGTCCGAGGGCGGCGAGGTGACCGTCCACCCGGGGCAGCTCGAACCCTTCGGGCTGCGAGTCCCCGGTGATATCAGCTCGGCCGCCTTCTTCCTCGCGCTCGCGGCGTCCCGCCCTGGATGGCGCGTGCGCTGCCCGGGCGTTGGCGTCAACCCCGGGCGCACCGGCATTCTCTCGGTGTTGGAGGCGATGGGAGCGGCGGTGAGCCTGGAGGACAGCGCTCCGGCCGGGGGGGTTGAGCCCGTAGCCGATGTCGAGGTCCACGGGACACGGTTGCACGGCGTCACCATCTCCGGGTCGCTCACCGTACGATCCATCGACGAGCTGCCCATCATCGCGGTGCTCGCGAGCCAGGCCGAGGGCGTCACCGAGATCCGCGACGCCGCGGAGCTGCGCAACAAGGAGACCGACCGCATCGCGATGCTGGAGACGGGCCTGCGCCGTCTCGGCGTTCCGTGCGCCAGCACCCCCGACGGCTTGACCGTCGAAGGCCCGGTGCGCCTCAGCGCCGCCCACCTCGACGCCGCCGGAGATCATCGCTTCGCCATGGCCTGGGCGATCGCGGGAGCCCTGGTTCCGGCGGGAGGCGGCGACACGGTCATCGACAATGCCGATGCGGCGGCCGTGTCCTACCCGGGCTTTTTCACCGACCTCGCGATCCTGCTCGGCTCCTGAGCCTCAGGGGTCGAAGGCAAGGAGCAGGTGCGGGCCGTCGCGCGCCTCGACGACCTTGAGCCACCGCACCGCGATCGTGACCGGGAGGACGTCGGGCCCTTCGACATACGCCTGGGCACCCGCAGCATGGTCGATGAGGCGCCGAACCACCTCGATCCGCTGCGCCGGGTTCTCGACCACGGAGGCGCTGCCACCACCCTGGATCCATCGCGAGGCGTTGCCCGGCGAGCACATGAACGCGACCCGGGGATCGACCACGAGCTCGCGATAGAGTCGCGACCCGTCCCTGGTCGCGATCAGGAGCCGGATTCCCGTCGCCGTGCGCTCAGGTGCGAAGAAGACGCCCGCCACGTGCGGCCCCGCCTGGCTGGTGGTCGCCAGGGCGATGGTGTCGTAGGCACGGAGCGCCCAGAGGGCTCGCTCATGCGCAACCGCACCGTCATCCGACCCCGCCGGGCTCATCGAAGCAGGCGGCTCAAACGCCGGTCCGCGAGGACGCGCCCACCGGTCTGGCACCGCGGGCAGTACTGAAAGGAGCGGGACGCCAGCGACACCTCGCGAACGGTCTCGCCGCAGACCGGGCAGGGCAGGCCGGTGCGTCCGTGGACGCGCATCGACTCGCGCTTGCCGTCCTTGAGCGAGGCCGGATCGGACTGGACGGCAAGAGAAACCGCCCCGGTCAGCACGTCCCGAACCGCAGCGGCGAGACGTTCGATCTCGTCGCCGCCGAGCGAATCAGCGTGGCGGAAGGGCGAGAGTTGAGCGGCATGAAGGATCTCGTCCGAGTAGGCGTTCCCGATGCCGGCAATCACCGACTGGTCGGCGATGACGCTATTGAGCGTGCCCCGCTGATCGCGGAGGATGCTCGCCAGCCGGACGGCCGACAGCCCAGGATCGAGAGCGTCGATGCCGAGCCGGGCGACCCCCGGAACATCATTGGGATCCCTGACGACCGAAACCGCCAGGCGCTTGTCGGTGCCGTGCTCCGTGATCTCGAGGCTTCCTCCGTCCTTCAGGGTCACGATCACTGCGAGCGGACCGCGCAGCGACGGGCGGGCGTTGGTCGGTTTCTCGCGGAGCCTGATCCAGCCCCCGCGTGCAAGGTGCACGACCAGGTGCAGTGGCGGCAACGAGAGGTCGATGAACTTCCCGCGGCGGACGCAGCCGTCGAACGCCAGGCCGTCAAGCGCCGTCGCGGGAGGGTCAAACGTCTTCAGCACCGCGACCGAGCGCACAGACATGCGTTCCACCACTCGGCCGCGGAGAGTCGCGTTGAAGGAGCGGCACAGCGCTTCGACCTCGGGCAACTCAGGCATCGCGGGTGAAAGAATGCGCCGGGTGCCGAGAAGCGTGGCTGGTCCGCGTGCCGTCGGGCCGCGGCGGAGCCGCGCGCACGGGACGGAGGACGTCCTCTGTGTGCCTCGCTCGACCATCTTTCCGGACGGCGCGTGGCATGGCCTGGTAGCGCGAGGCTTGGAGCGCGTGCTGCGAACGGTGCATGCGACGTCCGAGTACCGGCCGCGCTCGGACGTCGAGGACGACCCCGCACTGCAGCAGATCATCCCCTACTGCGTCGTCCACCACGCTCACGACGAGACGTATCTGCTCACCCGCCGACTCCGTCGATCAAGTGAGGCGCGCCTCCACCATCTGTACTCGCTCGGCATCGGCGGGCATGTGAATCCCGGTGACGGGGAGCGCGAGGACCCCGTGGTGGGCGGCCTGCGCCGTGAGTGGGCAGAGGAGATCCGCTGCGCGTCGCCCGCGCGCGCCAGTCTTGTGGCGCTGCTCAACGACGACTCGAGCCCGGTTTCGCGGGTCCACCTGGGCCTGGTTTTCATCGTTGAGCCGTCCGAGGGCAGCGTTGAGGTGCGTGAGGTCGAGAAGCTGGAAGGCGAGTCGCTGTCGCTCGAGGCGATGCGGCGTCACTACCTGAGCATGGAGTCCTGGTCGCAGCTCGTCTTCGACGACCTCGTCGCCGGCGCCCGCACGCGGGTCGAGAAGAGCCCCCTCGTCGTGCACCTCGAACCCGCGCCGTGACCTTGGCCGTTCCGGCTCGACCCCGGTTCTTCCGCACCCCGGAGGACCTCTCCGACTGGTACGCCGCACATCCATCGGCTCCTGAGATCTGGATCGGCTTCTGGAAGAAGGGATTCGAACGCCCGGGCATCTCGTATACGGAGGCGGTCGACGAGGCACTGTGCAACGGCTGGATCGACAGCATTCTCCGGCGGGTCGACGAGGCGAGCTACATGGTCCGTTTCACGCCGCGGCGGGCGAGGAGCAACTGGACCGACACCAACCTTCGCCGGGTGGCGGAGCTGCGCGCCGCGGGGCGTGTGCGCCCGAGCGGAGAGCGCGCGGTGGCGGCGGCGGTCTTGGCGGTGAAACGCCCAAAGGTGTAGGGCTCCGTATACTCGCCCCTCAATGGCAACCACGGTGCGTGTCCCTGGACCGCTGCGCAGGCTGACGGGTGGAAACGCCGAGGTCAGCGTCGATGGTGCGACTGTCGGTGCCGTGCTCACCAACCTCGATGCCACCTATCCTGGCTTCCACGATCGCCTCTACGATGACTCCGGGAGCCTGCGGCAGTTCATCAACATCTACGTCAATGACTCCGATATCCGCTTCGCCCAGGGTCTCGACACCCCCATCGCCGAGCGCGACGAGGTATCGATCGTCCCCGCCGTTGCCGGAGGTGGCGGTCCCCGCTGACCGTCCGCTGGATCTCCTGCCGCGTTCAGCGGTGATCGCCGTGGCGATGTCGGGCGGGGTCGATTCAAGTGTCGCCGCCGCTCGGGTCGCGGCCACTGGCCTGCGTGCCTTCGGCATCACCCTGGCAATGTGGCCGGCGAGCCGGGAGACGGTCCGGGACCGCGGATGCTGCTCACTCGACGCTGTCGATGACGCCCGGCGTGTCGCCTCGGCGATCGACCTGCCGCATTACGTCTGGAACCTCGAGGGTGATTTCGAGGCCGCTGTGGTCCGGGACTTCGAGGACGGTTACGCCCAGGGCAGCACCCCGAACCCCTGCGTCACGTGCAACCAGCGCATCAAGTTCGGCGTGCTGCTCGAGCGTGCTCGAGCCGCCGGCGCCACCCACCTCGCGACCGGCCACTACGCCCGTACCGGACGGAGGGGCCCGCTGGTGACGCTGCATCGTGCCCGCGATGCGCGGCGCGACCAGGCATACGTCCTCCACCGGCTCGATCAGCTCCAGCTGGAAGGCGCGGTGTTCGTCCTCGGAGGTGACGAGTCCAAGGCGGGCGTGCGCGCCGAGGCGGCGGCGCTCGGTCTGGTGACGGCCGCCAAGCCCGAGTCGCAGGATCTGTGCTTCGTCGACTCGGACCTGAAGTCCGAGCTGCGCATGCGCCTCGCGGGACGCTTCGCTCCCGGGGTGATCGCCGACGTCGAAGGCACCGTCCTCGGGGAGCATGAGGGGCTGCCCTTCTTCACGGTGGGACAGCGAGCCGGCCTGGGGATTCCACCCTCGCGTCCCGATGCGGCGCCGCGCTACGTCGTCGAGCTTCTTCCCGAACTGAACAGGGTCGTCGTGGGCCCTCGGGAGGCGCTCAGGTGCGATACGGTCCTGGCGTCCTCGTTCTCGTGGATCGCGGGGGGCGCCCCTCCGGCTGGTACCGCTTGCCAGGCGCAGCTTCGCGCCCACGGTAACGCGCACCCGGCGCGCATCGAGAGGAATGACGCCGAGGTGGTCGAGGTCAGCTTCGACACACCGGTCGACCAGGCGGCGCCCGGGCAGTCGCTGGTCCTCTATCGCGGAGACGAGATCCTCGGAGGCGGAATCGTCCGCCGGGCCGCCTGAGGTCCCGCGGCGGTGCCACCGACCCCGGGGCAGGTCGTGATCGGCATCCTCGCGGTGCTGGCCGGTTGTCTAGCGGTGACGACGTCGGCCTACATCGGGCGTCACACCGGCAACTGGTTGTATTACCTCTCCACCGCCGGGAGCCTGGCGTTCGTCGTCGGTGTCGTCGGGCAGCGGGTGTTCCCAAGCCCCGCGGCGGTCGCACGGCTGGGCGCCAACGCCGCCTCGACATCGGTGCCCGGCCCCTGGGATGCGGGGGTCTCGCTGCCTTTGATCGGAATCCGGGTGACCCCGGTCGCGATCGTCGGTCTGCTGGTCGCCGCCGTCGGGCTGAGCCTGGTGCTCCTCTTCGAGCGCGTCCCCGGAACCGTCCGTGCCAACGCGCATGCGCGGGCGTCGCGGCTTGAAGACGACGATTCGGTCTGAGCCCGGGCTGACTACAATGCCGCCCGCGCCCCTATGACCCCTAACGCAGTCGCGTTCTACGCCGTCGCCGTGCTCATCGTGCTCGCCGCCGGGGCCGCTGTTGGGCTTCCTTCTCTGCGCCATGCGGGGTACGCGGGCGGCGCCGTGGTCGTGCTCCTCGCGTTCCTGGAGCTCATCTCTGGCGCGTACGCATTGGCGGTGGTCCAGGTTGTCGTGCCGGGAATCGCGGCTGGGGGTGTCGTGCTCGTCCTCCGGCGCGACGCCTATCGAGGGCTCATCAGCGGCCCTCTCCTTCCTGGGCGATTCTGGATCGCGGCGCCGATCGCGATCGGTGTAGGGGCGGTTGCCCTGGTCACGGTGGCACTCGTGGACGCCGGCTGGTACCCGGGAAACACGCCGGTCAATCTTCCAGCCTTGGTTCAGCCGGCTCTGATCACAGTGCTGCATTACCGAGCGCCGTACGCTCTGGCGATCGCCGTCGTGGTGGTCGCCGTCACCCTCGGCGCCGGTCTCGTGATCGGACGGCGGAGCGGCGACGAACAGTCGCTCGACCAGCTCCTCCAGCAGCGGCGGCAGCGTGAGGAACTGGCCCGCAGGCGACGCGAAGACCGCGAGCAGGGACGGCGCCGCCCGGCGAGAGACGACTCGTGACCATCGGCCCCGGGCAGTTCGCGGTGCTGAGCGCGGCAGTGTTCGCTGTTGGAATCTATGGCGTTCTGGCGCGACGCCATCCACTCGGGGTCGCCATGGCCGTCGGGCTGCTCTTCGCGGCGCCGGTCATCGCACTCGTCGGGTTCACGCATGCAATCCAGGTGGGACCCGCGTTCGGCGACGCGCTCGCGGCATTCACCATCGTTGCGGCGAGCTGCGTCTGCAGCATCGGCTTCGCGTTGATCGTTCTTCTCTGGCGGCGCACCGGACGAGCTGACATCGACGCCCTCGGCGACCTCGAGGGATAGCGCGTTGGCCATCTACAACGCGGCCTGGGCGATTCCCCTTCTGCCGCTCCTCGGTGCCCTGGGATCGCTCGGCGTGGAGGGCCAACGACGCGCCGCGCAACTGTGCGTCGCGTTCACCGGCCTCTCATTCGTGGCCGCCGCCATCGTGCTCGGGGTTCGACTCACGCACGCCACCGGTGCGTCCTTCGACTCGCTGCTGACATTCTTCGCAATGACGCCACCGGAGGGCGCGACCTTCGCGACCCAGTTCCAGGCGCAGGTCGGAGTCCACGTCGATGCCCTCTCGACCAGCTTTGCGGCAGCGATCGCCTTTGCCACACTGGTCATCCAGGCATACGCGGTCAATGCGATGCGCGGAGAGTCAGGCTACCGGCGGTTCTTCTGCGGCTCGTCGGTCCTCGCTTTCTGCACCACAGGTTTCGTGCTCAGCCCCAACCTCTTCGACTCGTTGATCATGTGGGTCGGGGCGTCGGCCAGTCTGTACGTCCTGCTCACGCTGTCGTGGCAGCGAGCCGAACCGGCGCGCAGAGCCATGCGCGCGATGGTCATCCTCACGGCGGGCGATATCGCGCTCACCCTCGGCGTCGTCTTCGCGTGGATCAAGTTCGGTGTCTTCTCGTCGCTGCTGTCGCCGCCGTCCGGGCAGACGATTGCCGATCCCTTTTCGTTCGACGTCGTCTCGCAGGGGGTGATCGCCACGCTCCACAGGACGGTCGCCGGCACGGGCCCGCGCGCGATCCTGGTGATGGGCATCGTATTCCTCGTCGCGGCGGCAGTCCGCAGCGCGCAGTTCCCCTTCACGACATGGCTCACCGACGCCGCGTCGTCCGCCGCTCCGGTGCTCGCGCTCGCATCCGCCACTGTCGCACCGCTCGGAATCTTCCTGGTTGCACGCATCTATCCCGTGGTTGCGCACGCTCCGCGTGCGCTTCCGGTGCTCGCCCTGGTTGGTGGGGTGAGCGCCATGCTCACCGCCGCAACCGGGATCGCACAGCACAGCATCACGCGCATCGCCGCGTGCGCGGTGGCGTCCGAGCTGGGTCTCGCCATGGTCGCGCTGGGCATGGGTGGGTACGGCCCCGGTGTGTTCATCGCCATCACCTCCGTGTTCACGTCCACGCTCCTGCTGATGGCGGTCGGCAACCTCGTCCGCGTCTACCGGACCGACGACATCACCGAGATGGGCGGGGCATGGGCGAAGCTGCGCACGACCAGCGTGGCCCTCGGTGTCTGGGCGCTGCTTGCCGGCGGGATCGGCTTCGGCACGTACTACGCGCTGGCGTCCGCACTGAGCGGAATCGATCCTGCGGGAGGAGTCTTCAGCCCGAGCGAGCGCGTTGTCGTGATCATCGTCACGATCATCAGCGCCGTGCTCGTGGCATTGCTCGCCGGTCGCCTTCTGCTCAGTGTGACCACGGGTGCGGTCACCCGCCGGCGCGGCTTTCAGCACGATCGCATCGCCGAGGTCGAGCACGCGATGCGCCGCCCGATCTGGCTCGCGATCGCCGCCGCCGCGGTCTGTGTGATCGTCGGGTTGCCGGGTGTCGAGCTGTTCAGTTTCGGAGGCGGCGCCAACTCGGCCCCCACCTTCATGCGATTCGTCTTCTATGGCCTGCACCATCAGGCGATCGGCATCGACGGCATCGCACTGCTCGTCGCGCTGCTCGTGCTGGCGTCCGGTTTCGGCGCCGCGTACCTGTGGTTCAACCCAGCCCGCACGAGGGTGGTGACGGCGAGCGGCGCGTGGCCGTGGCGCGTGGTGTCGGAGGGCTTCTACGTCGAGCGACTCACGGAGCTTGCGACCCAGCCGCTGCTCGCGATCGCCGGCGGCGTCTCCAGCTTCGACGAGCAGGTGACCGCGCCCGTCGCCGCGTCGGTGGGGGAGAGTGTCGACGAGGCCGCCGGGGTCCTCGGCGCTTATCGCAACGCCCGGTTTGCCCGCTACCTCGCAGGCAGCGTTGTCGTCGTCGCGATTCTCGCGTTGCTGTCAGTGCTCGCAGCGACCGGTCACCTCTGGGTGCACCTGACGTGAGCGTCATCCTGTCGACGATCGTCTGGGCGCCACTGCTTTTCGCGCTCGTCGCCCTGTTCCTCCCCGAGCGTAACGACGAGGAGCGCGCTCGAGTGCGCACGGTTGCGCTCGGTGGCGCCGGTGTGAGCTTTTTCGTGACGACGTTCTTCGCCATCCTGGGCCAGATCGGACTCGGCCAGGGCGGCGGGCTTGCGTCTGCCTACCAGGAGAACCACACCTGGTTTTCGAACTTCCTGTTCCAGGCGCACTACGACCTCGCCGCCGACGGCATCACCCTCCCGCTTCTCGTCGTCGTCACCACGGTATTCGGGTGCGCGATCTTCCATTCGTGGAAGATCCATGAGCGGGTCCGTCTCTACGTGATCCTCGTGCTGCTCCTCGAGACGGCGGTCAGCGGGGTGCTGTGTGCTTCGGATTTCGTGCTCTTCGTGGCCTTCTGGGGTCTGTTGTTGCTCCCCATGTATCTGCTCATCCGCGTCTGGGGTGGTGATGGTGCGCGCCGAGCGGCTGCATGGTTCGCGGGATTCCACGTCCTCTCTCTCGTGCTGATCATCGCGACCATCGCCATCATCATCGTTGAGGCGGGCGCCCGATCTTCCGACATGAGCGCAAACCTGACGACCTTCTCGGTCGCCGCGGAGACCGTCGGATTCTGGCTGAGCTTCGCCGCGTTCGCCATAGCGATGGCGATCTTCCCGGTGCACACCTGGATGGTCGAGGCCCAGGCAAAGGCGAGTGCGGGCGTCGCCACGATTCTGTCGGGAACGATGCTGCTGCTCGGCGCCTACGGCATGATGCGCATCAGCCTGGTGGTCTTCCCGGTGGCTGCTCACTACTACGCGTTTGCGATCACGGGACTCGCCGTCGTCGGCGCCTTCTGGGGCGGCATCGGCGCGCTGCGGCAGGATGAGTTGCGCCGTTTCATCGGCTATATGAACGTTACGCAGATGTCGCTCGTCCTGCTCGCGGTGGGCGCGCAGACGTCGGTCGCTCTCGTCGGCGCGGTGCTCCTCCTGGCAGGCCAGAGCATCGGCTCGGCGATGCTGACCCTGGTCAGCGGCGCCGTCGAGGAGCGCACCCGGACAACGAGCATCCGCGCCATGGGCGGTCTGGTGACCCAGGCGCCACGCTTGGCCGGGTTCTGGCTGGTCGCGGCGGCGAGCGTGATCGGCGTTCCACTCCTTGCCGGATTCACCGGCGACTTCATGGTGTTCGCGGGCTCATTCCCCGTGCATCGCATCGCAACCGTCCTCGTCATGGCGAGCGTGATCCTCACCACCGCGGGCCTGCTCTGGGTCGCCAATCGCGTGTTCTTCGGACCGGTTCGCGACCAGTTCGTCCGCGTGCGCGACGTCACGCTCCTGGATCTCACCGTGCTGTTTCCACTGGTCGGAGCAGCGGTGCTCTTCGGGGTGCGCGCGGGGGCAGTCGTGCCAGTGATCGCCAACGGCGTCCTCGAGATCACCACGCGGATCAGCGGAGGATAGGGATGCCGCCCGACTTTGCTCGTGCGATGACGGTCGCCCTGCTCCCCGAGGCAATGCTCGTCGGGATTGCCCTGGTCTCGGTGCTGGTCGCGCTGCTCAGGCCGGGCCTCCGCCCCGACATCCATCGTTGGATCGCCTGCATCGGCCTCGTCGGGTCGCTCGGCGCATGCGGGCTGGTGCTGCTCGGTCTCCGCAACGTGCGCTCGGGGGTGGCGATCACGGTGTGGAACGGCGGGTTCGTCGTGGACAGCTTTGCGATGTTCATCGCCATCCTGGCCTGCGTCACAGCGCTGTGCACCTGCCTGATCAGCGATTCGGCGGTGCGGAACATCCCGTCGCGGTCGAGCGCCTTCTACGCGCTCATTCTCATCGCGACAGCCGCCGTGGAGGCGCTCGCCGCGCAGCGCGAGATGACCACGATGTTCGTCGCGCTCGCGCTGCTGCTCGTGTGTCTTGTCGCACTGGGCGCGCTCGTCAAGACCGACCCTCGTGGCGCGGTGTCATCGTTCGAACATCTCATCGAAGGGAGCGTCGGCATTGCCGCGGTGGTGTACGGGCTGGTGCTCCTCTACGGGACGACGCGCACCACCAACCTCGACGCGGTCGCCATGGCGGTTGGCGCTGCTCCCGGCGCCGTTGCGCTGGGTGTGGCCCTGGTCGTCCTTGGACTCTGCGGCACGCTCGGCGTCTTCCCGCTCCGCCGATGGGTGGGACGGGTCGCGACCAACGTCCCGGCGGGCGCGGCCGGCTTCATCATCGCGATGAGCCTGATCGCCGGTGGTGCGGCGCTCGCGCGCGTGACGGTGTCGGGGCTCGGACCGAACGTCGGAGTGTGGAGGTGGCTCGTCCCGATCGTTGCTGCGGTCGCGCTTGGCCACGCATCGCTGAGCTCTCTGGGGGAGACGACTGTGTCGCGTCTCATCGGTCAGCTGGTCAGCGCCCAGGCGGCGATGCTGCTCCTCGGTTTGCTGGCGTTCGCGACCGGGTCGCGCGGGCTCCCTGCATACGGGATGACCGCGTTCCTCGGGAGCCTCGGCGTCACCGCGATCGCGACCCTCGCCGCCTTCGGCGTCCTTGCCATGCTCCAGGTGGCGGGCATCGGCGATGCGATCGACGATGTACGCGGACTCGCGCACCGGTCGGCGCCGGCCGCGCTGCTGATGACCGTCGCGGTCGGCACGCTCGCGGGGGTTCCGCCACTCGCGGGTTTCCTCACCCGCGTGTTGCTCATCTCGAGCGCCGCCGATACCCACTACGGCTGGCTGGCGATCCTCGCCGTGGGCGCAACCGTGCTGACCCTGATCGCTGCGCTGCGGTTCGTCGCCACCCTCTATGACGACGCGGGCGATGCGGTTCCATTCACGCTCGGCGCGACACCGCTCGTCTCTCGCATCGTCGCCGGCGCCGCGTGCCTCGCCGGGGTCGGCCTGGTGCTGCTCATCCAGCCGCTGCTCGCGGTGGCGACGGCGGGAGCCGGAACGCTGCGCTGACAGCCTGGGAGCGCCCACCCGGAGGAACCCGGCGGGACCTGCCCGCCGTCGCCCTCGGCGTGCTCACCAACGCAGTGCGTGTCGCAGGGCCGCTGCGTGCTGCCGCCGCCGACGCCGTCGGCGCGGCCTGGTACAGGCGTCTCAATCGAGAAGACCGCGTCCGAGTGGCAGTCAACCACCACCGCCTGCAGCCGCATCTCGATCATGCCGAGGCCGCCGCACTCGCACGCCGTTCCTACCAGGAATACGTGCGCATGATCGTTGACTCGATGTGGGCCGAACCACTTGAGTCGGCGGTGGTGCTCGAGCTCTTCCGGGTGATCGGCGCTGAGCGCCTGAATGTCGGCGACCGCGGTTCAATGGTCGTGCTTCCGCATTTCGGCAATTGGGACATCGCCGCAAGCGCGTCGCTCGGTCTTGGGCTGCACCTGAGCACGGTGATGGCACCGGTCGTGTCGCCCGGGATCACCGAGATGGTCGCGCTCTCGCGTCAGCGGAAGGGGCTCGAGATCTTCACGGTGCGGCAGTCGGCTCGAGGCCTGTTTCGTGCCCTCCGACGCAACCGGACCGTCGCCCTGATGCTCGACGTCCCAGAGGCGGGCCCGACTGTGGTCGTGCCCTTCTGTGGCGGCGCGGTGCGCTGCAGTGCCGTACCGGCGCGTCTCGCCGAAGCCACCGGTGCGTCGATCCTCCCGGTGACCTGCCGGCGGGATGGCTGGGGATGGGTGCTCGAGATCCACCCGCCGGTCGACACATCGGGCGGCGACGCGGCGGTGACGGGCCGCATCGCTGCGTGCGTGGAGCCCGCGATTCGCGCACATCCCGAGCAGTGGTATCCGTTTCACCACGTGTATGTCGATCGGTGAACCCAACGATCTGACCGCGGCAGCGGCTTGGGCGCTGGAAGAGGCCGGCGGAGCGGGTGCGTCCCCGGCGACTGCCTGGGCTCCCGGGCGGTGCACCTTGGTGGGGGAGCACGTCGACTACGCGGGCGGGCAGGTGCTCTGCATCGCGGTCGATCGTGGGATCGCGGCCGCAGTTCGCCCCAGCCCAACGGCTCGATACCTGGCCGCCAGTGCTGGGTCGACCGTGACACGTCTTGACGCCGGGCCCGCCGGTGACATCGGGGATCGAGTGCTCGCCCCAGTTGTCGCGCTCCGCAACCGCGGGTTCTCGGTGCCCACGATCGAGGTCGGCATCGCCGCGACCCTTCCCGCCGGGGCCGGGCTCGCCTCCTCAGCGGCGCTGACCGTCGCTGTCACCACCGCGATCCTGCGGTTGCTGGGCGCGACGATAACCGCGCGCGAGCTCGCGGCCGTGACCCTGTACGCGGAGCGTGAGGTCGTCGGCGTTCCCTGCGGACCGCTCGATCAGCGCGCTGTCATTGACGCACCAGACTGCGGTGCGCTCCTGCTCGACTGCCGCTCTGGCGGCGAGACCTCGTTGGCGTGGCCATGGGCTGATGTGATCCTGGTCGGCTGCGACACCGGGGTGCAGCATGACGTCGGCGGGGTCGAATACCGCCGCCGGCGGGAGGAGACCGAGTCAGGGCTCGAGGCCCTGGGCGTGACGAGCTGCCAGGAGCTGCGCGCGGCGGCGATCGACTCCGCTCCGCTCGACGCCGCGATCATCAGGCGACTTCACCACGTGATGGGGGAGACCCGGCGCACAGTGGAAGCCGCCGAGGCGCTCAGACGCGGGGACGTGGATGTGCTTGGCGGCCGGATGTCCGCCAGCCACCGATCCCTCCGCGACCTGCATGAGGTGAGCACGCCGGCGCTCGACGCGGTCGCGAGCGCCGCCCTCGATGTCCCCGGGTGCGCGGGGGCGCGGATGGTCGGCGCCGGCTTCGGAGGTGCTGCGGTCGCGCTGGTTACGAG
>JBAPOS010000168.1:0-1640 GCA_049279755.1 Candidatus Dormiibacterota bacterium
CCTCCGCATGCGCATCGCGGCGCGCGCGCAGGCGTCGGCGGACAGCCTCGTCGACCGGCTTCGTGGCTCCGGTGACATCGCCACCGTCCCGTGGGCTCGTGAACCCATCGCCGCGACATGCGCGCACTCGGCGATCGTGGTCAACGCGACGCCGGTCGGGCTGGACGCGCTGCCGTTCGACCCGCGCGCGATCCCACCGGCCTGCAGCGTGGTCGACCTCCGATACCGCCCACGGCCCGTGGACGTCGTGGCGGCGGCGCTCGAGAGCGGACATCGTGCGAGCGACGGGCTCGAGATGCTCCTGCAGCAGGGCTTGCTGAGCTTCGAGACCTGGACGGGGAGGGTTGCTCCGCCGGGCGCGGTGCGCAGCGCGTTGCTCCGGGCTGTCGAGGCGTGAACGCTCCATTGGTGATCGCCGGTATCACGGTCGCCGGCGGTGTGATCGGGCTGGGATCCGGCTGGCTTGCCGTCATGCTCGAGAAGTTCGAAAAGCTCGAGGACGAAGAGCACCAGGAGCGCCTCGAGTACGAACGGGACATCGCGGAGGAGCTCGGCAGAGCAGCGGCGGCGGGGGAGGAGCCGGTGGCGGCTCGCCCCTGGGCGGCTGAGCGTTATGGCTGGACCTGGCTGGAACGCTGGCTCTCGCCCGCGCTCGGAGCGATCGGCTTCGGCGTCTTTGCCGCCCACGAGGTGTTCGGTTCGGGACTGCTGATCCATCTGCTCTGGATCGCCATCTTCGTGCAGGTTGTCGACTTCGACCTCAAGCACCGGCTCATCCTCAACGTGATCACGTACCCGAGCGTCCTCGCCGCCGTTGTGCTCGCAGCGTGGTCGCCCGGTCTGACGGTCACCAGCGCGATCATCGGCGCCGTCGGGGTGGCCGCATTCTTCTTCGTCCAGAACCTGGTATCGAGAGGCAGCATCGGCCTCGGCGACGCCAAGCTCGGGGGCCTGGTGGGTGCCGTGACCGGCGCGGGCCCCACGGCGGCGCACCTGGGCGCGGTGTACGCCGTGGTCGCGGGGGTCTTCATCGGCGGCGCGACGGCGCTCGTTCTTCTGGTCACACGCGTCCGCAAGCTCAAAGACCCGATACCCTATGGTCCGTTCCTCTGTGCGGGCGCAGCGCTCATCCTGTATCTCGGTCCATGACCCGCACGAACCCTGGGGTCCGATTGAGGTGAGGCAATGCCGACGCAGTTGATGCCGGGTGAGCGGTCGATAGCACTGGTCCGCCAGCACTGGTCGGTGCTTGCCGGCCACGTGCTCGGGGCGATCGTCGTCATCGTCGTGGCAATCGTCCTCAACGCCAAGCTGCCCGCCGCGATCGGTACGCTGTCGATCACCACGGTGAAGACGGTGGTCCTGCTGGTTGTGGTGATCGCGGCGGTGCTGTGGGCAGGCTTCAGGATCCTGCGCTGGCGCTTCGCGACCTATCACCTGACCGACCGACGGATCGTCATGGAAGGTGGGATTCTCTCGAGAACGGCCGAGACGATCCCGCTCGATCGGATCCAGAACACCGTGATCCACCGGCCGTTGGGCGACCGTCTCATCGGCGCGGGCGATATCGAGATCGAGTCCGCCGGCCGGGACGGCGTCGAGGTGCTCCACCGCATCCCGAGGGCCGAAGCCTTCTACAA
>JBAPOS010000169.1:0-2139 GCA_049279755.1 Candidatus Dormiibacterota bacterium
CGATTCATGGACGCAAGCCGTGCGCTCACGATCGGCGGAGCCCTCGGTGCGCTCCTCCTCGGCGGTCGCAATCGAGCCGTCGCCGGGATCTCCGGTGTTGCACTCCTCGCCGGCTCGCTCTGCACCCGGCTGGCCATCTTCGAAGCAGGCCAGGAGTCGGCGCGCGACCCTCGGTACACAGTCATTCCACAACGCGAACGCCTGGTGCGGAGGGCGGAAGCCTCGGCCGGTCGCGGTTAGCCGCGCACGGCGTCTGGGGCCCGCAGCCTGCGCAGATCCCCGTCGACTCGTTCAGTGACTCCGATTCGGTCGAGGTGCTCGAGCAGCGGCACGGCGACGCGTCGAGTGGTGCCGAGCGCCTGACGGGCCGAGGAGATCGTGAACGGCTGCGGCAGGTGGCGCAGCCGCTCCGCAGCGATGCCCGGCGCGGTGGGCAGGAGCGCGATGTCTCCAGGAAGGAGCAGGATGGCGCGCGCCGCGGCCGCCGCACCAAGCTCGCGTCGTCCCAGGCCGAGGGCGACGAGCCCCTGCTGTTCGGGGGCGGCGAAGGGCTCGTCCTGGAGCGATCCGACCAGCCGCGTCACCGCCCGCTCGAGATCGGACCGGAGGGCCGGCGCACTCCCACGCCGGCGCACGCGGCCACCGACCTCCTCAAGATCAGGACAGGACCGGACCAGCGAGGTCACCAGCCGCGGGTCGTCGAGGTGCAGCGCTCGAACGAGGTCGGCATGGCTGACGCCGGCATCGAGGAGTTCGGGCGGCCGGCGGTGGATGGCGGCGTGGAGCGCGCCCCGCCACTCCTCCCAGAGCGTCTCGGTGACCAGCCACGAGCCGGCGAAGATCACTCCAGGTGGTGGAGCATCGCCGACCGGGACGCCAATCGCGCTCAACATCCCGCGGCTTGCCGCTCCCCGCCGCCTGACCTCTGCCCCGGCATCGGGCTTGCCCAGATCGGCTGCCAGCGATGCCGCGCGTGCTCTGGCAGCGCCTCGTCTTCTCAGTGGAGGAGGGAGGGGGTCGAGCACCGTCGCCCCCCCGACGACGTGACGACGACCTGGGTCACGGAGCAGGACTCGGTCACCGACCTGGAGCGGCAACGGCGCCTCCAGGATGAGTCGCACGACCGAGGTCTGCTTCTCCCGGGCCGGCTCGAGCCTGCGGACGATGGCGGGAACGGCTGCCGCTCCGACGTGGAGCACCACATGTGTCGGCAGCTCGCCGCCTCCAACCCGGACGTCGATCACGCTGGTGGGACGCCAGGCTCCTGGTGTGAGCAGGACGTCGCCGCGCCGGACGTCCTCGTGTCCCACGTTTCTGAGATTGACCGCAACGCGAGCGGGCGCGGTGACGGATTGCGCAGGCTCGCCGAGGCACTGCAGGGCTCGCACCGACACCGTCGCATCACCCAGCTCGAGAACATCACCCGCGTGCAGGGTGCCGGCCCCGAGTGTTCCGGTGACCACCGTGCCGCTGCCGCGAACCGTGAACGAACGGTCCACCCAAAGGCGGATCCGGGCCTCGGGATCGGCCGGGGGCAGCGCCGTCGCAAGTGCATCGAGTCGCGCGCGGAGCGCGTCCAGGCCGGCGCCGGTGGCGCCCGACACGCTCACAGCCGGAATGCCCGCAATCGTGGTGCCGGCAAGGCGATCGCGCGCCTCCTCTGTCGCCGCCGCCGGATCTGCGAGGTCGCTCCTGGTGACGGCAACCAGACCGTGACTGACGCCAAGGGCGTCGAGAGCCCGGACATGCTCTTCGGTCTGTGCCCTCCAGCCCTCGTCGGCCGCGATGACGAGCAGGACCGCCGGGACCGGCCCAACACCGGCAAGCATGTTGGTGGTGAAGCGCTCGTGGCCCGGCACGTCCACGAACGCGATCTGTTCGCCGGAGGGGAGCGTGGTCCACGCGAAACCAAGGTCGATGGTCATGCCACGACGCCGCTCCTCGGCCCATCGATCCGGCTCCATGCCGGTGAGCGCGCGCACGAGCGTCGACTTGCCGTGGTCGACGTGACCCGCGGTCGCGATCACCTGCACGCGAGCACCGCCTGGACCAGCGCGTCGTCGTCGGAAGGCGGAATGCAGCGCAGGTCGAGCAGGCAGCGGCCGCCGTCGAGCCGCGCGACCACCGCCGGGTCAGCGC
>JBAPOS010000170.1:0-3547 GCA_049279755.1 Candidatus Dormiibacterota bacterium
CTTCTGCACCTTGGAAGCGCTCCAGAACGTGCAGAAATATGCATCGGCGTCCTCAGTCGAAGTGCGTCTGCGCGAGGACGGCGGCCAGGTCTCTGTGGACGTCGTCGATGACGGTGACGGGTTCGACACGGCCACCGCAACGCGCGGCGCTGGTCTCACGAACATGGACGACCGGCTTGACGCTCTAGGCGGGATGTTGCACGTTGAATCGACTTTGGGCATGGCGACGACCCTCCGTGCCGCAGTACCTATCCCCAACGCCGCACCGTCCGGGGCCTGACACTTTTAGGGATCCCGGCCCAACGAAGCCGGCAACGGATACAGCTAGCGAGTGGGGCTGTCGCGCTAACGACTGGAGCGCGTGACCAGGTCAGGCGTCCGGGTCGCTGGTGCCGGCCGCCCCAAATAGAATCCCTGGCCCCACGGCACGCCGAGATCGCGCAGGACGGCAAGTTCCTCAGCCTGCTCGATACCTTCGGCTATGACAGTTGCCCCGACGTCTGTCGCGAAGGCGACCAGAGCGCTTGTTAGCGCCCGCTGCGAGCGGCTTCGTTGTATGCCACTGACCAGCGAGATGTCGAGCTTGATGATGTCGGGCGACAGCGAGATCAGATGTCGAAACCCGGCGTAGCCAGCCCCGAGATCGTCGGCAGCTAGGCGAGCGCCATGGTTGCGCATGTCGCTCAAGGCGCGGTGCAGCGGGGCGTAATCCTCAATAGGTACGTGCTCTGTGAGTTCGATCACGATCTGCGGACAGAAGCGTTCCTCGCAGAGCTTCGCGTGGAAGAGGTGCAGGATGGCCGTCGGCGACATGTTCAGCGCCAGGAAACCTCGAGCCGTTCCGTCCTGGAGAAACTCAAGGCTCGTGGTCGCCGCGAACCACTCGAGCTCTGTACCCAGGCCGACACTCGATGCGTCGAGGAACCATCCAGCGGGACCACGCTCATGAGGAGTCGGGAATCTCGCCAGAGCTTCGTGGCCGACGATCGCGCGGGTTTGCAGATCAACGACGGGCTGGTAGTAGAGCGTGATGCTTCGATTCCGGAGAAGATCAAGGGTCCTCTCTCGCCGCTCCGAGAGCTCGCCTTCAGTTGTCGGTGCAAGGTGAGCCAGGGCGGTGCGGCGCAGTGCCCCGTAAAGCTGACGCGTTTCGAGAAGGTTGCCAACTCGCAAGGCGACTTCTACGGTGTCGAACGGCTTGGTGAGGTAGTCGCGCGCACCGTTGCCCAAGGCTCGGTCTCGCGCGTCGGTGGTGGAATCGGCAGTGAGGACCAGCACCGGAAGGTACGTTCCTGCGGCGAATTGAGTGATGGTCTGGAGCAGCACGTATCCGTCGATGTAGGGCATGTGCAAGTCGAGCAGCACGAGGTCGGGATCGAGCGAAGGCAACAGGTGCTCCACCTGGCGCGAATCCGTCAGGGTCGTAATGCGATGCAGTCCTTCATCTTCGAGCAGTGTTGTGAGGAGGGCGACATTGCTTGGATTGTCGTCGACAACGAGCACGCTCATCGCGGAGAACTGCTCAAGGCGCCGATGCATGAGAGTCCTCACCAGGTGTGCGCGCGCTGCTGACATCGTCGAGCGTTGCAAGAATCTCGTCGAGAACCAACGGCTTGGTGAGGTAGCGCGAGGCCCCCGCTTCGCCGAGCCTATGAGCCTGCGTCGCGCTGGCATCAGCGGTAAGGATCACAATCGGTATGTGAGCGGTAACTGGGTCATGCCGCAGGGCGGTCAAGACGTCGAGCCCCGATCGATCGGGCAGGTGCAGATCGAGGAGGATCAGGTCGGGGCGGTGCGCATGCGCAAGTTCGAGACCAAGGTTGCCGAGAGCTGCGTGGATCATTTGCCACTCCGACCTGAGCCCGAGAACCGACTCCATCACCTTCACGTTCGGCTCGTTATCCTCGATGTACAGCAGAGTGGCAGGCGCCGTGTTCGCACTGAGCGAATGCGAGTCCGACGTAAGCGAGGCCGCGGCAGCCGCTATTGGAGCGTCCGACTCGGGAAGGGTGATGGTGAACGTCGCACCGCAGACATCCCCTGCCTCGAACGACAGTGTCCCGTGCATCAACTCGGCAAGGCTTCGGCTCACCGTGAGCCCAATGCCGGTGCCTTCGACCCCGGTGCCTTCGGCGCCCAATCGGTCAAATGGGGTGAATAGCCGCTCGCGGACTTTGACCGGGATGCCAGGTCCGTCGTCCTCCACGCCGATCGAAAGACTTCCATCTGCGGATGACCAGGAGACGAGGACGTTCCCTCGGGGACGGTTGTACTTGATCGCGTTCGAGATGAGGTTGAGAAGGACCTGTCGCAGCCGCTGGCGGTCGGCAAGCACGTACCTGGTCTCGGGACTTCCCACGACGATCAGCGAAACATCGGCGGCAGCAGCGAGCGGCTGCATGAGACGCACCGACTCGTCGATGATATCGACAACAGAAACCGGCTCGGCACTGACCGTCAGCTCGCCGGCCTCGATGCGAGCGATGTCGAGTATCTCGTTTATCAGATTGAGGAGATGCCTGCCGGCCTGCAGCACGTGGCGCACCGGCTCAACGTGTTCGGTGTTTTGCAGTCGTCGCTCGAGCACCTGGCCAAAGCCCAACACGGCGTTGAGGGGCGTACGAAGTTCGTGACTCATCCGCGAGAGGAACAGATTCTTCGCCTCGTTCGCCGCCCGTGCTGCGACCTCGGCTTCTTGGAGCGCGTCTGACGCCCGCACGCGCTCTGTGATGTCCTCGGTGACGGTGACGATGCGCTCAGGCGAGCCATGCGGATTGGGGACGGGATTCGCGACTACGCGGATCCATCGAACTGCGCCGTCGGCGCGAACGATTCGGTGCTCCGAGGTGCACGGCAAGGCCGCGCGTAAGGGCGAGTAATAGGACCGCTCCGCACGCTCGCGATCGTCAGGGTGAATCAGCCTGTGAGACAACTCCGGGTCGGCTTCGATGTCCGCAGGGTCGTACCCGGTGAGCTTATGGAACGCGGGACTGACGTAAAGGAACTTGGGCGGATCTATCTGTCGCATGCTGAAGACCGTGTCGACGTTGTCGGCCAACTGGCGAAGTCGCGTTTCGTTGTCGCGCAACGCGGCTTCCGTTGCCCGCTGCTCGGTAACGTCCCGGATGGCCGCAATGACGACCGCATCGCCGTTATGGACGTCGGCGGCAAGACTGACTTCGACCGGGAACGTCGAACCGTCTGCACGCCGTCCACGGAGAGACAGGCCCGTCCCCATCGGACGCGACTTCGGATCCTTGAGAAAGAAGGCGCGATGCTGGGGGTGGCGGTCACGGACCTCGTCGGGGACCAGCACCTCGACGGAGGCTCCAATCAACTCCTCCCTGGAATAACCGAAAACGGCTGTGACCTGCGCGTTGATCAACATGATTCGACCGCTTGTGTCGACACAGACCATGGCATCGGGTGCCGCCTCGAGCAGCGAGGCGAAGCGAGCGTGGGCGTTCTCCTGATCGCTCAGCGGACGAGAGATCGATGCGACGCCGATAACTTGTCCGCTGCGATTGCGGACTGGGGACATCGACAT
>JBAPOS010000171.1:0-2984 GCA_049279755.1 Candidatus Dormiibacterota bacterium
AGTCCGCAGCTGGGGCGGGCGAACCCTGCCGCGCAGCGCCTCGTCGACGGTCTCCGCAAGCGGTGCGTGCACGACCACGCGGTCACGCTCCTGAATTTCGATGAGCACGTCAAAGGTGGGTGGGGACTTGCGCTCGAGCACCGACTTCTGCGTGCCTCGACGCCGCGCCTCCTCGTCGGACAGGGTCACGGTCTGAATCCCCCCGAGCAGATCGTTGAGCGTCGGATTCACCAGCAGCGAATCAATGTTGGAGCCGTGCGCGGTGCCGACGAGTTGCACGCCACGCTCGGCGATCGTCCTCGCCGCGACCGCCTCGAGCTCGGTGCCGATTTCGTCGATGACGATGCACTGGGGCATGTGGTTCTCCACCGCCTCGATCATCACCGCGTGCTGCAGGGCGGGAGTCCGGACCTGCATCCTGCGCGAACGTCCGATTCCCGGGTGCGGGATGTCGCCGTCGCCGGCGATCTCGTTCGACGTGTCGACGATCACCACGCGCTTACCGCATTCATCGCTGAGCACGCGAGCGCATTCGCGCAGCATCGTCGTCTTGCCAATGCCCGGAGGGCCGAGCAGCAGGATCGACTGGCCGCTGATCACCATGTCCTTGATGATGTCGATGGTTCCGGTGACCGCTCGACCGACCCGGCAGGTCAGTCCCACGATCGCGCCCTTACGATTGCGGATCGCGCTGATGCGGTGCAGCGTGCGTTCGATCCCCGCCCGGTTGTCGTCACCAAAGAGGCCGACGTGCTCGGTCACGTAGTCGATCTCGGCGTTGCCGATATTGGCTGAGTCGAGGATGGCCTCACCATCGGTGAACCTCGCCTCGGGCTCGCGGCCGAGGTCGAGCACCACCTCGAGGAGGTCACCCCGTCCCTGTGAGAGACGTTGCGCGGCGGAGGCGATGCCGGGCGGGAGCGCTGCGAAGAGCAGGTTGAGCTCCTCTTCCCATGAGGATCCGTAGGGCATCATCTGGGCGACGATCTCTGTCTCCTCGTTGTGGTCGTTGACAGGACGCGGAGCGGAACCGACGGGGATGGGGAGCTGACACTGCGCGCGATCCCGGCGTGCACCAGGACCGGCTTCTTGCGCCGCGACGGCGCGTTGATGCGCACCTTCTCGCCCAGCTCGCTGATGAGCAGCAGCTGCGTGCCGTAGACGGCAAACCCGCGCACCTGGAGCGCACGGATGAGCTCCGAGTCGTAATGGCGGAGCACGCACGATGCGGGACCCGACGGCAGCTCCGCGAGGACTGCGTCGATGATCGCGTCGCGCAGGGTGGGATCGTGGCCCTCGCACATCATGCTCAGGCTGGCCGGTTGCGCGGCTGTGGGCGGCCGGATCGCCGCCCACGCGACGATCCCGGGACGCTCGACGACCAGGTGGCGCACGCTGTCGCGACCCAGCGATGCGATCAGCCCCTGCGCGTATCCCGCCTGCCAGGTTTTCAGCGACGGGCCCTCAACATCGGCGACATGAGAGGGTGTCGTGCGCAGGTAGAGCAGATAGATGGCACCGATGTCATCGCGCCGGGCAGGACGGATGAGCGTCGATCGCACAGATGGCTCGACATCCGCCGCCGCCTGGTCGCGATAGAGGATCTGCTCGGTGGCGAACTGGGTGAACCCGTGCTCGAGGAAGACGGGAAGCAGCGGGTGATCGAGCGGCAGACGCACGTGTACGCGTTGTACGCCGTGCTCGAGACCGCGGTTGCGGACCCCGTCGAGCAGTTCGGCGCGAGCGAAATGGCCATGCGCCGTCGTGGAGGTGCAGAGGTTGAGGATCTGCCACGAGCGCGGGCGGACCGACAGTGACTGGACCTGCACGAAGCCGACCACGCCTTCCTTCGCATCCTCGGCGACGAGCATCTCCTCCGAGACATCGGTGATCGGGACCAGCGATGACAGCGATTTGGTGAGTGCCTGCCAGAGGCGCAGCAACGTGGCCTGCGGCACCGGGCTGTCGGGAGTCATCTGGGCGCCGTGACGCTCGTCCTCGGTTGCCTCCCGATACAGTTGTTCGATTCGCGCGAGATCACGAAACGATGCCGAGCGGATGATCACGCCGCGCTGACCTCGAGCGCCGCAACCGATCGTTCCACGAACAGCTGATGGAGGCGCGAATCGTCGGTCATCTCCGGGTGGAAGCAGAGGCCGATGTGCGGCCCCTGGATCACGGCGACCGGGTTGCCGCCGAAAGTGGCGACAACCTCGGACTCCGGTCCAGCGTGCTCGATGAGTGGTGCCCGAATGAACACCGCGCGAAACGGCGCAATGCCCAGCAGCGAGACCGGGACGTCAGCCTCGAAGGACTCCACCTGCCGCCCGTAGCCGTTACGGCGGACGCTCACGTCGAGAATACCGAGCGCGATCTGATCCGCCCGGCCGTCGAGCACCTCGCGGCTCATGAGGATCAAACCGGCGCACGTTGAGAGCGTTGGCATGCCCGCTGCAAGGCGCTCGCGGAGTGGCATCTCGAGGCCGAAAACCTGGAGAAGACGGCTCATCGTCGTCGACTCCCCGCCCGGAAGGACCAGCGCATCGACGCGCTCGAGCTCGGTGGGTGTCCGCACCGTGGATGCCTCTGCGCCGCAGCCGCGGAGTGCCGAGAGGTGCTCCCGGACGTCGCCCTGCAGGGCGAGGACGCCTACCCGAAGGATGGTCAATTCCCTCTCAGCGGACGCGAACGCTCCGTCCCTGGCGGGGCAGGCTTCGCGTCATTCGCACACCTCTAGTGTACGCCGCAGGCGCGCCAATGGCAGTGCTACCAACCTCGGGTTGCGAGCAGCTCCCCGGCCGGCATCGACGCGACGTCCAGCCCCGGCATCGCCTTGCCCAGACCGGCGCTCACTTCCGCGATGACCTCCGGCTTGTCGTAGAACGTCGTCGCGGCCACGATTGCCTTCGCGTATGCCTCGGGGTTGGTGCTCTTGAAGATCCCGCTGCCCACGAAGTTGCCGTCGCACCCAAGCTGCATCATCA
>JBAPOS010000172.1:0-44709 GCA_049279755.1 Candidatus Dormiibacterota bacterium
GATCTCCTGTCCGTAGCACCACCGTTGGGGCCCACGAACAGCCTAACCGGAGAAGCGGTACCCGATCCCCGGCACCGAGTGGATGTAGGTCGGCTTCTCCGCGTCCGGCTCGATTTTGCGACGCAGCCGGTAGACGTGCGCATCCACGGTTCGTGTCTCGATCTCGACCTCGTAACCCCACACGCGCCGAAGTAGCTCTCCGCGGCTCATCACCTGACCAGGACGCGACGCGAGCAGTGCGAGCAGGTTGAACTCGGTCAGCGTGAGCATGACTTCCTCACCATCGCGGAACACCTGGCGACGTCCGAGGTCGATGGTGAGACCCGGAAACTCGAAGCGATCGCGCGGCTGTTCCTGCGCCGAGATCTCGCTGCGCCGCAGGTGCGCTCCGATGCGTGCCATGAGCTCGCGCACCTCGAACGGCTTGGTGACGTAGTCGTCTGCACCAAGCTCGAGGCCGACGACCACATCGATGGTGTCGCTCTTCGCAGTCAGCATGATGATCGGCACGCGTGCGCCTTCCGCACGGAGACGCCGGCACACGTCGAGCCCGCTCATACCCGGAAGATTGACGTCGAGGATGATGAGATCAGGGTTTTGCTCGCGAGCGAGGTTGAGTCCCTCGACGCCGGTTGCCGCCTCGATGAGCGTGTGGTTTTGCGCGCTGGTTGCAAGGCGCACGATCTCGCGGCTCGGCGGATCGTCCTCGACGATGAGAATGGTCTTTCCGGCCCCGCTCATCAGACAGGCACCTCGATAAACGTGGAGATGCGCTTCACGAAGTTCGCTACCTCAATGGGTTTGGTGATGTAGCCGGAGCAACCGGCCGCGAGTGCTTCCTGTTCGTTGCCTTTCATCGCGTTCGCGGTCAGCGCGACCACGGGAACGCCTGCTGTCTTGGGGTCCGCCTTGAGCATCCGGGTGAGAGTCAGCCCGTCCATGCCGGGCAGCTCCACGTCCATGAGCACGAGATCGTAGACCTTGGACCGCACCTTGTGGAGGCCCTCCTCGCCGTCGACCGCGATGTCGACGTCGAAGCCGCTGCCGAGGAGCACCATCTTTGCCAGGTCGCGGTTGCTGGCGTTGTCCTCGACGAGCAGGATCCGGTTGTGGCGGTGACCGTTCAGCACCTCAATTCCTGTCAGAGGTAGCCGGAACGTGAACACCGAGCCGCGACCGGGGTCGCTCTCGAGCGCGATGCTCCCACCGTGAAGTTCGACGAGCCGGCGGGTCAGCGAGAGGCCCAGCCCGGTGCCCTCGACCTGACGGGTGGTCGCGTGGTCGAGCTGGTAGAACTCATCGAAGATGCGCTTGTGGTGTTCGGCGGGAATCCCGACGCCGGTGTCACCGACGTCGACGATCAGGTTCTCGTTATCCGCCCGAGCCGACACCCAGACCTTGCCGCCCTGCGGAGTGAACTTGATGGCGTTGCTCAGCAGGTTGTACAGGACCTGCTTGAACTTGCTCTTGTCCGCGCGGATCTCCAGGTGAAGCGGTACCACGTCGATGCTGAGATCGATGTCGCGCCGCTCACTCAGCGAGCGGATGACGTTGTGGACCTCTTTGACCGCATCCTGCACACCGAAGCGATCGTAGGCGAGCTCCATCCGACCGGCCTCGATCTTGCTGAGGTCGAGCACGTCGTTGACGAGCTCGAGCAGGTGCTTCCCCGACGCGTGAATGTTCTGGAGGCACTCCTGACGCTGCTGGGGCGTGAGGTCCACGAGGTTGTCCTTGAGGATTTCACTGAAGCCCAGAATCGCGTTGAGGGGCGTGCGCAACTCGTGGCTCATGTTGGCCAGGAATTCGCTCTTCAGCCGCGAGATCTCGGCGATCTGCGCATTGGCCACCTCGACCTCTCGCTTCTGCGTGGCGATCTCGCCGAGCTGGGCGCGCTGCGCTGTGTACAAACGCGCGTTGTCGATGCTGATGGCGGCCTGGCTGGCGATGATCCGCATCAACGCCTGTTCGATGCTGGTGAAGGGCTGCACCTCGCGACGCGCCAGAGTGAGAGCGCCGACGAGACGCTGGGGGGACTCGAGCGGCATCACCAGACAGGACCGAGGCGCGTACGCGAGACCCAGGGTTTTGAAGCGCCGGTCCTTGGTCGCATCCGCGACCGAGACGAGCTTGCGGCGTTGCGCTGCCCAGCCCACGATGCCCTCACCGAGCTCGAATCGAGCGACCTGACCGAGGTTGTCGGTGAATGGGTACGTGGCGATAGCGGACAGGGCACGACCGTCCTCATCGAGGAGGAAGACCGTGGCAGCATCGCAGTCGACCAGGTCGGCGGCGGCCTTGAGCATGAAGTCGATCGTCTCCTTCAGCTCCAGGCTCGACGTGAAGAGGTTTCCGACCTGGCCCAGAAGGTCGACAATGACCTTGTCGTCCATCGCAGAGCCGAGTATACCTGCGAATTTCGGCGCCAGCGGACTGTCGGGCAATTGCAATCGATCCAGCGCAGTGCTCATGACCGGCGCCTTTGCAGCTCTTCGACGAGTGCCGGGAGCACTTTCAAGGCATCCCCCACGACACCCAGGTCGGCGAGTTTGAAGATCGGTGCGTTCTCGTCTCTATTGACCGCAACAATTGCTTTCGCGCCCTTCATTCCGACTGTGTGCTGCATCGCCCCGCTGATGCCGAACGCGAGGTAAACGGCAGGTTTGACAGTTTTGCCCGTTTGGCCGACTTGCATCGCATAGGGCACCCAACCGGCGTCGACGACCGCGCGGCTCGCTCCGACGGCTGCGTTCCCGAGCACGGCCGCGAGCTGATCGAGGAGCTCGAAGTTCTTCGGATCGCCGAGGCCCCGCCCGCCGCTGATGACGATCCGAGCTTCCTCCAACTTCGGTCCGGTGGCGACGTCGGCGACCCGGTCGGTGACCCGAGCGGCCCGATGCTTCTCGTCCACCGGGGAGGTGACCTGGGTGACTGCTGCGGCAGCACCGCCCGTCGGCTCTGCCGCGACCGACTTCGGCCGGATGATCGCGAGCGCGGGAGGCCCGCCCTCGAAGCGGGTTGCGACGTTGAGGGTGGCTCCGAAGGCCGAGGAGTGCACCGAGATGCCATCACCGTCGCTCACGTCGAGACCATTGGCGATCACCGGCACGCCGAGCTTTGCCGCCAGCCGGCCTGCGACGTCGCGGGAGTCATACGTCATGCCGAAGAGCACGAGATCGGGTTTGTGCTCCTCGATGAGGGCCGCGAGCGCATCGGCTGCCGGGCCGCCGATGAGCACCTCGCCCCAGACGGGATCGGTCCCCGCATACAGGGTCGTGGCACCGTGCGCCCCGAGCTCGGTCGCCGCGTCGGCTGCGTCCGGCGCAAAGGCCACGGCCTCGACCGTCCCGGCCAGCGATCGCGCCATGGTCAGCAGCTCGAGTGCGACTGGCGCGGGCTTACCGCCCGCGATCTCCGCGAACACCCAGATCTTTCCCAGCGGCATGGTCAGATCACCTTCTTCTCGGCGAGGAAGTCGGCGATGCGCTTGTAGCCCTCGCCATCGTCCTTGACGATCGACCCCGCGGCACGCTGGGGTGCGGGCTCGACGCCGGTGATGCTCTGCCCAGCCGTGCCGCCGCCGGCGCCGTCGAGACCGAGGTCACCGCTGGTGATTCGGTCGAGCGGCTTCGACTTGGCTCCCATGATTCCTTTGAGAGAGGGGTAGCGGGGCTCGTTGACCCCGGCGGTCACGCTCACGACCGCGGGCAATCCGGCCTCGACGAGGTCGTAGCCCGCCTCGGTCTGCCGCTTGACCTTGAGGGTGGTGCCGTCGACCTCGACGGTCTTGGCAAAGGTCACGGCGGGGACGTCGAGGAGCTCGGCGATCATCTGCGGGACGACGCCGGTGTAGCCGTCGGTGGACTCGGTGGCGGTGATGACCAGGTCGAACCCCTCGCGGCGGATCGCAGCGGCGAGAACGCGGGCGGTGGTCAACGCATCGGAGCCCCGCAAGGCGTCATCCGAGATCAACACCCCCTTGGACGCACCCATGGCGAGGGCTTTGCGTACCGCATCGATGCCGCGGTCGGGACCCATCGAAACCACGGTCACCTCGCCGCCCTGCGCCTCGACGAGCTGCAGTCCGGCCTCCACTCCGAACTCGTCGCCGGGATCGAGAACGACCTCAACCCCCTCGCGCTTGAGCAGATGCGTGGTCGGGTCGAGCTGGCCGGTCGTGTTTGGGTCGGGGATCTGCTTGACGCAGACGACGACCTTCATGCGTGCCTCCGTGTTTGTCGCCTCGGGATCGAAACTCTAACGCACCTACGCCCAAATCCCCGGATCGGGCCGGCCGAGGGCGCTCGCCACCGCTCCGAGGTCCAACCGATCCGTCGCCGGAATACGCACCGCCTGGGGCTGGGTGGCGCTCAGCAGGTCGGCCAGGTCTCCCTCACTCCAGCGGGGATCGGCGAGCGCGACGACACCGTAGTGATACCGGCGCCCGGTGAGCCAGGCATCCCATGACGGAGAACCGGTCACCGCCTCGATGCCGGCATCGCCGAGGCCGTCCGGCCTCATGACCGGCTCGCCATCGAGCGAGGCGACCGTCCACCGTGCTCTGGGCCATCGCCGCGCGGCGGCATCGACCAGGGAGTGGAGGCGGCGCTGCTCCGGGGACCCGTCTTGGTCGGGTCGCGGTCCGGTCAGCAGCAGGACTCGCTCACATGCGATCGCGTCACGCCCCCCAATGATCGCGCTCGGCTCCACCCGCCAGCTCTCGGGAGGGCGGCGATCGAGCACCGACCGCCAGCGCGCGCGCAGCAGGCGTCGGTTGCGCTCGATACGGACGCTGTCGACACCACTGCGGCTCGAGGCCCCACGCACGTGTTCGACCACCGATCTCGGCTGATAGACAACGCGTCCCGGTCCCGCGCCGAGCGCGAGGCAGAGATCTACGTCCTCGCAGTAGACCGGTGCAAATCGGGGGTCGAATCCCCCCACCGAGATGAACGCGGAGCGGCGCACGAGCAGGCACGCCGCCGAGGCGTAGTCGACGGTTCGCCGGAAGTTGTACTCGGGCCGGTGGGGGACGTCGGCGTCGCCGTACTGACGCACCCTCGCATCCCGCCAGAGGATCGAACCCGCTTCCTGAAGCCGCCCGTCCGGGTAGAGCAGCTTCGGGGCGACGGCCGACACGCCGTCGTCGCCGTCGATGAGCTGGAGGAGCGGTTCCAGCCAGCCCGGTCTGACCCAGGCATCGCTGTTGAGCAGCAGCAGGTGGCGCCCTCGCGCCAAGCCGGCCCCCTGGTTCGTGGCGGGGCCGAACCCGAGGTTGCGCGGATTGCGAAGGATCCGGGCGCCGCTCACCTGGGTGAGCTGGTCGACGGTGCCGTCGACCGACGCGTTGTCGACGATCACGACCTCATAGCACGCCGCGGTGACCTCGGCGAGCAGCCTGAGCGCCTCCCTGGTGAGATCCCAGCGGTTGTAGGTGACGATCACTACCGTGACGTCCGGCTGGGCGACCTCGGGGAATCGGATCACGTCCGGCGCCGCTGCCAGCGCCGGTATCCCTCCCGGATCGGTCTGGCGAGTCGATGCTCCGGCGAGGACCGAAGATGATCGAGCTCGGACTGGACACGGGAAAGCTCAGCCTGCAGCGCTGTCCGCTCGTCCACAAGGCGCTGCTGAAGGATGGTGAGCGCCGAGCCGGCGCCGTCGGGCTCCATAGCGGTCCGGGTCGCAACCGTTGTGCGCGGGAGCCGCTCCGCAAGCTCGGCGAAGGCGCCGTCGAGAGTCTCCACCGCCGCCTGGATCGCCACCGGGTGCTTCCCGCCGAGCAGCGCCTCGACGGCGTACGCGACGTCGCCGGCGACGTGCGGAATGACCGGGTCGAATCGGTGGCTTGCGTTCGGGTCGATCGCCAGGACCGGGACGCCCACTGCGGCCGCGAGATTCGCTCCCGACGGCGAGGTGGCCACCGCCCCGACCGATCCGGAGATGGCAGCCGCGATGTCGTCGAGCCCCACCCAGGCCGGAAGCTTGTGCACGCGCTCGGCGATCACCCCCGGCACCCGGAAGGGTGTCTCGGCTGACGCCTGTTTCGCCGGGTTGAGGCTGACGACGACAACCGCGCACTTCGGGTCGGCCCCCAGAGCTGCCACCGCCGCTTCGACAAGACGCTCGGCGGATGGGGCTGGGAGGCCCGCCGAGGCCTCGATCACCACCCGGCGCCCCGTGGGTACGGCGCCGCAGAGGCGCAGCAGATCGGCACGCCGGCGGAGCACGTCGGGCGAGAAGATGCGGCTCGCCAGCAGCACCGGGTCTCCCGACTGCGCGGCAGTTCCGCCGAGGCGTTCGTGGGTCGCCGGGTTTCGCGCCCACACGTCCTTGCCCTTCAGCCTCGAGACATCCACCTCGCCACCGGTCAGACCGACCGCGAACCAGACTGCCGAGGCGGCCACGTCCCGACCAGCCAGCGCGCCCTTGAGCACCAGGGCGCCGACGCCTCGGTCGCTCATCGCCTCGACGGGTACCCCGTACCGCGCGGACCAGCTCAGGTCGTCGCCGAGCACGTCGCCGGAGAGGATGAGCGCGTCGAGATCAAGCTCGCCGGCGCCCACGCCGTGAGGGAGCGGTCGCGCCGGACGGCCTTCGTCGCCGGGGACGGGATGCTCGACGCCAAACGGGGCCAGCGCGATGAGATCGATGTCGGGACGCCGCCGCCCGAGCTCGCTCTCGATGACACGGCGCAAAGCCATCTCGCCGATCTCGCCGGTATCGAACGCCCCGAAGAGCCCGACCACCGGCCGCTCAGCGGCACCGTTCACGTGATGCCTCCGTGTGGCAAGTCGGTATCGGAGCGACCCTCACGTCTCAGGACTGGCTCAGGGAACGCGTGGAACTGTCGGTGAGAATGAGGACACCGCCCACCATAAACCAAGTCGAAACCGAGGAGCGCCGCACATGTTCAGGAATGTCTTCGCCAAGAAGGTCGCGATCAGCGCCGCCGCATTTGCCGTGGTCGCCGTCGCGGGGATCGCAACCGTGTCCATCCTCCCAGCGCTGGCGGCGGGCGTGACGGGCGGCAACGCCACGACCCTGGCGGCCACTCCCGCGCCGAGCACCGCCAAGACCGGCTCGGGTGCCAAAGAGGTCGCCGCCAGGCGCATCGCTCTCGCCCTCTTCCGTCAATCGGTCAAGGAGACCGGGCTCAGCCGCACCACCGTCCTCAAAGATCTCCTCAACGGTGAGACCCTCGCGCAGATCGACGGGTCCAAGGCCCAGGCGGTGGAGAGTGCGGTCATGGCCAAGGTCACCACACGCCTGAACAAAGCCGTCACTGCCGGCAAGATCACCACGACCCAGGAAGCATCGCTGAGCAGCGCCGCAACCGCTGGGATCAGCAAGCTGATGAACCTGAACCTCAGCACCTACATCCGGGTTCGTTTCGGCGGCCTGGCAACCACCCCGTCCAAGTCGACGCCAGGCGGCTCCCCCGCCGCCGTCACGGCCGCGAGCTCGGCGCTCTGATCCGTCGGCGGTCAGGCAGTCCACCCGGCCACCCCGGGTAGACTGCCTCGATGCCCAAGAAGTACAAAGCCGCTGAGCAGGTCATCGATCCTGCGAAGCGCTACATCGCGACCATCACGACCGACCGCGGTGACATCGTCATCGCCCTCGACGCGACACGCGCGCCGAAGTCGGTCAACAACTTCGTGTTCCTCGCCCGGGACGGCTTCTACGACGGCCTCACCTTCCATCGCATCGTCGACGACTTCGTCATCCAGGGCGGTTGCCCCGAAGGGACGGGACGCGGCGGCCCCGGATACCGATTCGACGATGAGCCCGTCCAGGGAGAGTACGAAGCGGGAGCAGTCGCGATGGCGAACTCCGGCCCGAACACCAACGGCTCGCAGTTCTTCATCTGCACAGTCGATGACCGCCACAAGCTCACCAAGGCCTACAACCTGTTTGGGCAGGTCGTCAAAGGCATGGACGTCGTCGGGGCGATCCGCAAGGACGACGTGATGCGGTCGGTGACCATCGTCGAGGAGTGATGGCAGAAACAGGCCTCCGTCTCATGGCGGTGCATGCGCACTGCGACGACGAGACGATCACGATGGGCGGCACGCTCGCCACATACGCCGACCGCGGGGTGAAGACCTGCGTTGTCTGCTGCACCGACGGCAAGCTGGCGACCATCGTCGATCCGAACATGCCCGAGGAGACCACCCGCCCCCACCTCGCCGAGATTCGCGAAGGCGAGCTGCGTGAGGCCTGCCGCATCCTCAGGGTCGACGAGGTCGAGTTCCTTCGCTACGGCGACTCCGGCATGGCCGGCGCGCCCACCAACTTCCTTCCGGACGCCTTCTGGATGGCACCGATCGACGAGGCGGTGGGCAAGATCGTTGCTCAGATCCGACGCTTCCGCCCGCATGTTGTCGTCACATATGACGGAAACGGGGGCTACGGCCATCCCGATCACATCCAGACGCACCGTGCGACTGTGCTCGCTGTCGAAGCCGCTCGTCTCGTGCCCATGTACAAGGACGCCGGCCCACCCTGGCGCGTCGAGAAGCTCTACTACACGGCGTTTCCGCGATCCCAGTTCGAACGCATGGTCGAGATGGCAAAACAGGCTGGGATCGATCCTCCCTTCGGCGAGACCAACCCCGAGGAGATGGAGTTCCTCACGCCGGACGAAGACGTGACCGCCACCATCGATTGCGTCGAGGTGATCGGGCGCAAGCGCGATGCGCTGCGCGCCCATCGCAGTCAGATCTCAGAAGACTGGCCGCAGCTCTCCATGCCGGATGACGTGCTCAGACAATTCGCCGACGAGTACTTCCAGCTCGTCATCTCCCGCAAGCCGCCTGTGCTGCCCGAGACCGACCTGTTCGCCGGCATCTCCGCGTAGTCACAACCCGGTGGGGGGGCGCACTTGTGAGACGCCGACAGGAGCGGCATAGTGGAACTCACATGGAGGCCCAGGAGACGGTAATCACCCCGGTGCTGACAGTCCGCAACGCGGAAGCGGCTGTCGCCTTCTACCACCGTGCGTTTGGCGCCGAGGAGATCCACCGGAATGCCTACCCCGACGGCCGGATCGTCGCTGAGATGGCCATCCGCGGCGCCCGGTTTCGGGTCGCTGACGAGGCTCCCGAATCAGCCAACCTGAGCCCGCAGACCCTCGGAGGCACGTCGGTGAGGCTCAATCTTCTGGTCGCCGACCCTGATGTCCAGGCAGCTCGGGCAATTGCGAATGGCGCGACTCAAATCACGCCGGTCGCCGATCAGTCGTACGGCTTGCGTCAGGGCCGCGTCGCCGACCCCTACGGGCACCACTGGCTCATCGGCTGCCCTGTGCCCGGGGCAGGGGACTGGGCGCGCGCGCAGCGAGACTGATGTCCGTCGAGCTGGGATTGAGCGACCGCATGGCTTCGAGCGGGCGGTCCCGCAAGCTGGTCATCAGCAGCATCGTGGGGATCCCGATCGTGATCGGAGTGTTGGTCAGCATCGTGGTCTACTCGACTCGACCGACGCCGGTGCCACCGCCGGCGCGGGCACCGCTGCCTTCGCCCAGCGCGACGGATACGCTTGTCCGCGACGGCGAGTTGCTGCTCCTCGAGCCTGCGACATTGGCGCCGGTTGCAATGCAGGCGGGGCAAAGGATCGAGATCGTCCTGAACACAGGTGTCGGACAGACTGTGTTCACGCTGGATCCGTCGGGACTCGAAGCAGTCGCCAATCCACTCTGTCATGTGACGCCCATCTGCGGCGTGGCTGGCGCGGGATCGTGGACGTTCCTGGCACTTCGCCCCGGGACGACGCAGCTGCATGTGATCTTCGGTACCGGTCACTGCTCGCAGCGCGCGAGCTGCCCGCGATTATTTCAGCTGCTGATTCCTGTCACCGTGGGGCCAGCCGCCTGACGCACAGGCGAATCCGTCAGTCACGAGGTCGACTGGAGCTCTCGGCGCACCCGTGAAAGGAGATCGGCCTGTTCGTCGCCGCCGGTAACCCTGGCGCGATGGAACGAGCCATCGAGTTGCACGTCGACATAGAAGTTGCCGTCGTCCGCATGGAAATGGAGGAACGCTCGGGAGCCCCTCGAGAAGGAACCACGCCTGCGCTCTCGCAACTGGGGAAGCTTTCGGAGCTCAGCCAGCAGTGCCTCCACCTGATCAAGGTCTCCATCCGTCGCGTGTCGCACGTGCACAGCATGACGAGGCAGCGCTTCCTAGCTGCGCTCGAGCACCATGGCGATTCCCTGACCGCCGCCGATGCACAGAGCCGCGACGCCGAGTTGCACGTCGCGCTTTGCCATCTCGAAGAGCAGGGTGACGAGGATGCGTGTGCCGCTGGCACCGATTGGGTGCCCGATGGCAATGGCACCGCCGTTGACGTTGAGGCGGTCCTCGGGAACGGCAAGCTCACGGCCGACGGCGACGGCTTGCGCCGCGAACGCTTCGTTGAGCTCGAAGAGGTCGATGTCACGCAGCTCGACACCTGCTTTCTGCAGCGCCAGGCGTACCGCGGGGACGGGTCCCATGCCCATGATGCGGGGGGCGACACCAGCGCTCGAGTAACCGCGGATGCGCGCCAGCGGAACGCGGTTCTCCGCTTTCGCGCGCGAGGCGCTCATGACCACGACAGCGGCCGCTCCGTCGTTGATACCGCTTGCGTTTCCGGCGGTGACTGTGCCGTCCTTGGCAAAGGCGGCGCGAAGCGCGGCCAGTGTTTCTGCAGTCGTGCCGGGCCGTGGATGCTCGTCGGTATCGATGAGCACGGTTTCCTTCTTGCGCGGCACGGGGACGGCAACGATCTCATCCTTGAATCGTCCGGACTTGAGGGCGGCTTCGGCTTTCTGCTGTGACCCAGCTGCGAACGAGTCCTGGTCCTCGCGGCTCACCTCAAACTCGCGAGCGATGTTCTCAGCGGTGCTGCCCATGTGGCAGTCGTCGAAGGCGCACCAGAGACCGTCGCGGATCATCTCGTCGACCAGTTGCCCGTGGCCGAGCCGGTATCCGTAACGGCCGTTGTCCATCAGATAGGGAGCGCGCGACATGTTCTCCATGCCGCCGGCGACAACGCATTCGGCATCGCCGGCGCGGATTGCCTGGGCGGCAAGCGCCACGGTTTTCAAACCGCTCCCGCAGACCTTGTTGATCGTTGTCGACGGAACGGTCTCGGCGAGCCCCGCGCCGATCGCCGATTGGCGTGCGGTGTTCTGCCCGAGGCCGGCCTGGAGCACGTTGCCCATGAGCACCTCGTCGACAGCATCAATGCCGGCTCGACGGAGCGCCTCCTCGACGGCAATCGATCCCAGCCGCGTCGCGGGCACGTCGGTGAACACGCCGCCAAAGGTGCCGACCGGAGTCCGCACAGCGCTGACGATGACCGCGTCTTCCATACCAGTCACTCTACGCCCAGCCCTCCGACTGCACCCTCAGGCTGACGCCGAACGCGGCCGCGTACCGGTCACGGAACGAGGCTGCGTCGAAGCGGTGTCGCTGCGGTCCGTGCTGCTCGACGACGTACGCGGCGGCAAGCGACCCGATCCGGCCCGCGACGTCCGGCGATGCACCCGACCTGAAACCCGCCACGATACCGGCGATATACGCATCGCCTGCGCCGGTCGGGTCGACAGCCTCGCTGACCGGCGCGGCAGGGATCACCACCACGCCATCCGGCGAGTGCAGTTCGCTTCCCGCCGGCCCGCGGGTCACGGCAACGGTGCGCGACGCGCGCAGTGCATCGATGGAGAGACCGGTCCGGTCGCGGATCATCTCGAACTCGTAGTCGTTGCCGCCGATGATCCAGGCCTCCTCGAGACCGCGGCGCAGCACTTCATCGGGCATCGCCGGGATCTGCTGCGCGGGCACGAAGACGAGGCGCGCCCCCAGCGCTCGCGCCTGCTCGACATGCAGAGCCATGGCAGCCGCATCGTCGGCGCCGACAACGACCTCCGAAAGGTCGCCGTGGGCGCTGAGGTCGACTCCAGCGGCCCGCGCCATCGCGCCCGGGTGAAACGCGGTGATCTGGTTGCCGTCCTTGTCGGTGGTGATGAACGCGGTCGCGGTGCTGACGTCATCGCAGGTCAGGACGCCTGACATGTCCACGCCTTCGGCTTCCAGGGCGGCGGAATAGTCGACGAAGTCTCCCCCACCCACTGCGGCGCAGAGCAGCGGACGTTCGCCGAGCAATGCCAGCGTGAAGGCGATATTCGCGGCCGTGCCCCCGCGGCGCCGCTCGAGACGCTCGACGAGAAAAGCCACGTTGAGCTCGTTGGTCTTCTCGGGCAGGATGTAGTCGCCGAACCGGCCGGCGAACTCCATGATCGTGTCGAAGGCGACGGACCCGGTCACCGCGATTCGTCCCACAGCCGGGGCAGGATAGCCAGCGCGATGTGCCCGCTGTACGCAGAGCGGCGACAATGGAGGCGATGGCGCTGCACGAGCTGGGACGCGGGCCTGCCCCGCCGACTCCCCTCACCGGCCTGTCCCAGGGAGAGCCCGCCTCTACCGAGGAGACAGCCCTGGTCGATGCTGTCGAGGTCTACCACCGGACCTACACGACCATCCTGCGCAGCAGCGGCGAGACCCAGCTGCGCGTCTTCGAGCACTCGCACAAGGCGATGGGATCGAGCCTCCATCCACTGGCCGGATCGCTCGAACTCGACCTCGGCGCCCTCCTTTACGCGATCCGCCGGCTTCCCGAGGCGATCTTCCGGGCACGTCTCGTGGTGATGGGTCAATCCGCCGAGGTGTTCGCCCAGCGGGGCTTCCGGCCGTTCCCCGAGTGGACCGAGGTCAGCGCTCCCGGCCGGCGGCGGCGCTGGTACGACGACGGGGACGGAACCCTCGCCGTGCTCATCGCGAGTGCATCCGACGTCGACGACCTCATCCCGACGATGGTGGCGCTCCAGATCGAGTTGAAGAAGCTCCGGGTCGCCCTCCACGGCGCGGGGATCGAGCGCGTCGATGACTCGACACCCGGAGAGCTCGCGACAGCCTGCGGCGGCCGCGAAGACGACTGGCTGCAGCTCTACGAGATCTGGGGCCTCGCCTTCGGTGCGCGGCTCGCGCAGATCGCCGAGCATGGCATGTCCCTCCGAGTCCGGATGCTCGGCGGCACCCAGGTCGGCTACGCGCGAGTGACCCGAAGGTGGTGGCAGCAGGTGACCGGCCTGATGCGGTCCGAGTCGCTCCTGGACCGGCCCGTGTATTTCGTGAGCAGCAACTCGCACGCGATTGCCAACCTGCTCACGGGGGTCGCGCCACGCCACGCCGAGGAGCTGGCGGCGGCCGTCGATCGTGACGGTGACGGCGATCTTCGCGACGAACTCCACCGCTTCCGCGACGGGACCGCACAGGGCCACTGGAACAACTTCCTGTACTACGCGGCGCGAGAGCGCATGCGCCTCCTGCCCGACTCGGAGCGAGCCGCGCTGCGACGCGAGGAGCGAGAGGCAGGCTCGCTCAGTGTCACAAGCCGGACCGCGCTGGACATCGCGGCGCAGGTCATCCCCCTTGACCGGGTCAGTCCCGAACGTTGCGACGATCGGGTGCTGCCCGTCGATCCGGTGGCGCTCGGCGCGAGCCGGGCTGTGATCGTCAACATCGATTACCCGCTCGGGCTCGCCGCATACAACATCCTTCGCGAGGTCGCCGAGACCGTTGATCTTCGCGGCGTGTACATCCTCGGCAAGGCCGCGACCCTCAACGCCGACGTTGGTGACGTGATGATCAGCAGCGTCGTCCACGACGAGCACAGCCGCTCGACATACTGGCTCGACAACGCATTCTCGGTCTCAGACATCGCCCCGTACCTGCGCTTCGGCAGCGGCCTGGACAATCAGCGTGCGGTGAGCGTCAAGGGGACCTTCCTGCAAAACCGCGGCTATCTCGACTTCTACTACCGTGAGGCGTTCACCGTGGTCGAGATGGAGGCCGGCCCATACTGCAACGCCGTGTACGAGATGACCCAGCCCGTTCGGTATCCGACCAGCGAGCCGGTCAGCTTCTCCAAGCTGCCCATCGATTTCGGGGTCATCCACTACGCATCCGACACCCCGTACACGCAGGCTCGCACGCTTGGCGCGCGCGGTCTCTCGTACTTCGGCATGGATTCGACGTACGCGTCGTCGGTGGCCATCGTGCGGCGCATCGTCGCCCGCGAGGGTGCGACAGGGCAGTAGCCGCTTGTCCCTGGTGAGCCTTCGCGACGTGGGTGTCGCCTTCGGTGCCGAGAGCATCCTCGAAGGTGTCACGTTCCGCATCGAGACGCGCCAGCGCATCGCCGTGGTCGGGGCCAACGGCGCTGGGAAAACCACGCTGTTGACGCTGATCAGCGGCGCACTCGAACCGACTCAGGGGGAGGTCGAATGGCAGCGCGGACTGCGCATCGGCTATCTCCCGCAGGACGCCCCCGAACCGGTCGCCGAGACGATCCTCGATGAGGTGATGGCCTCCCGCGAGGACCTGGCCGCGATGCACCACGAGATGACCACGCTCGAGCCTCTGCTCGCCGACAGCACACGGCCCGACGCCGAGAAGTTGCTGCTGCGGTATGGCGATGTCCAGCATCGCTACATCGACCAGGGTGGGTACGAGCTGGAGGCAACCGCTCGAGAAGCGCTCGGTGGACTCGGACTGGATGCAGAAACGCAGCAACGCCATCCCTCGCAGCTGAGCGGTGGACAGAAGCGGCGACTCGAGCTCGCCAAGCTCCTCGTGCAGGACGCCGACCTGCTGCTCATCGACGAGCCGACCAACCACCTCGACCTCGTGGCCATCGAGTGGCTCGAAGACTTCATGCGCGGCGTGTCAACTGCGTTCGTGCTCGTCTCCCACGACCGTCGATTTCTCGACAACGTCTGCACCCAGGTCATCGAGGTCGCCGGCGGGACCGTCGAGGACTATCCGGGCAACTACACGCAGTACACCAAGCTCCGGGTCGAGCGCAGGGAACGGCGGCGTCGCGAGTTCGCCGCACAGAAGGCGTACATCGACCACCAGGAGGAGTTCATCCGCAAGTACAAAGCGGGCCAGCGTGCGCGCGAGGCGCGCGGGCGGCAGACACGACTCAACCGCCTCGAGCGTGTTGCGCCGCCGACGGTCGACAGGAAGCCGCGACTTCGCTTCAGCAGCGCGCCCGCGTCCCGTGTGACCCTCAAGGGCGTCGGCCTGATCATCGGCAGGGACGCGCCGCTGCTACTCGTGCCCCCGCTCACCATCGTTCCCGGCGAGCGCATCGCGGTGATCGGGCCAAACGGCAGTGGCAAGTCGACGCTGCTGCACACGCTCGCGGGCGATCTGCCCCCGCTGGAGGGCACCCTCACCCTCGGCCCTCGAAGCGTCCGCCGTTTGTACCGCCAGGATCTGGGTCAGTCCGTCGAGCACGGAGCCGCCGACGTCCCGGCGGGCCAGGACGACCGCACCGTGCTCGCCGACCTCCTGGCCACGCATCCGGTGGGCGAGGAGCGCGCGCGCACCCTGCTCGGCTCACTGCTGTTCAGCGGCGACGACACGCTCAAGCTCGTCGGGGATCTCAGCGGCGGTGAGCGGGCGCGTCTGATGATGGGCAAGCTGGCGATCGAGGAAACCAACCTGCTGCTGCTCGACGAGCCGACCAATCATCTCGACATCCCCGCCCAGGAAGTGCTCGAGGGCGCGCTGGTCAAGTACCCGGGTGCGATGGTGCTGGTCACCCACGACCGGGCGCTCATCGACGCCGTCGCCACCCGCACGTGGGCGATCGAGGACGGCGCCATCCGTGAGGTGCTCGGCGGCTACTCGGCGCTCCAGAGGGCACGGGATCGCGAGCGCCACAAGTGAGCGTCGCGGTCGCGCGCTCGCGCTCTCCCTCCCCGGGGTGGGCGCTGGTCGCAGCAACCGTCGCCGTCTCGTTCTCGGCGATCCTCATCAAGGCCGCCGGTGATGACCCGGCCACCATCGTGTGGCTCCGGATGGGCATGGCCGCAGTGCTGCTCGCTCCCTGGGTGCTGCGCGACGCCCGGCGCCGGGTGCTGCCGAAGGGGCTGACCCAGTTCGGACTGGTCCTGGTGAGCGGGGTATTCCTCGCGGGACACTTCCTCCTCTGGACCGCGTCACTGAAGTTCACGTCGGTCGCGGCGAGCGTCCTGCTCGTATCGCTCCACCCGATCATCGTCACGCCGCTGGGGAAACGCCTGCTCGGAGAACGGGTTTCCCGCCGCGTGCTCGGGGGTGGCGCGCTCGCCATCATCGGGATGCTCGTCACCTGCGGCGGCGACCTCCGCGTCGGCAGCGGCGCGTTCGGTGGTGACCTGCTCGCCCTTGCAGGGGGGCTCTGTCTCGCCGGGTATCTGCTCATCGGGCGCAGTGTCCGGTCGAATATCGGCGTCGCCGGCTACTCGGCGATCGTGTATGCGGTGGTGTGCGTCATCGCGGCCCTGACTGCCGCGGCCGGGGGTGTCGCCCACCTTCCATCACCAAGGGTCGCGCTTGCATGCCTCGGGCTCGCGGTGGTGTGCACCATCGGCGGCCACACCGTGTACAACTGGGCACTTCGCCATGTCCCAGTGCTCCTCGTCTCGGTCTCGTTCCTTGGAGAGCCCCCGCTCACAGCGGTGCTCGCCCTGCTCATCCTCGCCTCGGTTCCGTCGCTCGCCACTGTTGCCGGCGGCGTGCTGATCCTCGCGGGACTGGCGCTCGCTCTCGTCGAGCCCGGGACCCGCTCGGGACCCGCCGATATCGCGATCGCGCAGTGACCGCCCCCACCGCCTGCGGCCACGCCGGCGCGGAGGCGGAGACCCTCTTCGACGCGAAGGATCCCGCGACCGGGGACACATTTACGGTCGTGCGCTGCCGCCGGTGCGACCTGGCGCAGACCACCCCGGCACCGACCGACGCGGAGCTCGACGGCTACTACCCGCGCGGGTACCACAGCACCACCAGGCGATATCGCGGGGGCATCGACCGTGTGCTCTCCCTGGTTCATCGGAGCCGTATCCGCACCATCGAGCGGCTGGTCGGGGGCGCCGGGAGCGTGCTCGACATCGGTTGCGGGCCGGGGGTGCTCATCAATCAGATGCGCTCACGCGGCTGGCGTGTGCGCGGTACCGAACGATCCCCGTCCGCTGCGGAGCAGGCGCGCGACGTGTTCCATCTCGACGTCAGCGCGGTCGACGTCGATGCGCTGGTGGCTGCCGGCGACACCTACGACGCGGTGGTGCTGTGGCATGTCGCCGAGCACCTCCATACCCCGGAGGCAACAGTACGCGGGATTGCTCGGCTGCTTCGCCCCGCAGGCGTGCTGCTGATCGCGGTGCCGAACTTCGGCTCGCCGGAAGCGAGGATCGGGCGAGCGGGGTGGTTCCACCTCGATGTTCCGAGACACCTGGTGCACTTCACGCCGTCGACGCTGACAGCGATCCTTGGGCGGTCGGGGTTCCGTCCGGTCAAGGTCACCCACCTGGTTCCGGAATACGACCTCTTCAGTTTCGTGCAGACGGCCGAGAACCGCCTCGGGCTCCCCCCGAACCTCCTCTACGACGTGTTGCGGCGACCGGAGGCCCGGCTACGCCGGCAGCAGACGGGTCGCGTGCTCGCGGGCGTGGCAGTCGGGTTGGCGGTGCCGCTGAGCATCGCCGCGGTCGTGATCGCGCCGCTCGCAGCCGCGGCGCGGCGCAGCGCGACCATCGCGGTGTATGCGGTGCGAGTCCCCGATCAGCGCGAATAACGGCGGGAGCGCAGCCCGAGGCGGTGGAGCACGTAGCGGTTGACGGTCCACACCGTCTTGAGCCCGTAGATCAGTGAGACGCGGAAATTCACGGATGACGCGTCGTCGAAATACTTGGTGGTGACCGGTACCTCGGCAACCTTGAATTTGAACGATGCAGCCTGCGTGAGGATCTGGGTGTCGAAGACGAAATCATTGGAGTTGCGCAGGAACGGCACGGTGGTGAGGAATTTGCGGCTGTACGCGCGATAGCCGGTGTGGTACTCGGTGAGCCCGAGCCCGAGCACGCCATTCTCGTAGCCGGTGAGGAAGCGGTTGGCAAGTCGCTTCCACCAGGGCATGCCACCGGCGCGGGCGCCACCGCGGGTGAAGAAGCGTGAGCCGAGCACGACGTCGGCTCTCCCGCTGCGGATGACCTCGACCATGTCGTCGAGGATGGCGGGATCGTACTGCCCGTCCGGATGCAGCATGACGATGATATCCGCGCCGTCACGCAGCGCCTCGATGTAGCAGGTCTTCTGGTTGGCACCGTATCCGGCGTTGTGCGGGTGCGAGATCACGACGAGATCAAGCGAAACCGCCAGCGCAGCAGTTCCATCCCGGCTCCCGTCGTCAACGAGGATGATCGTGTCAACGACACCCGGGGGGATCCCCGCCAGCGTGGTCTCGAGCGTCTTGGCCGCGTTGTACGCGGGCATCACGACGACGGTCTTCAACGACTCAATCGAGCCCCGGCCCGTCGCGAGACCGGAGCGTTGCTGCTGAGTCGTGTCTGCCACTCGCATTCATCCCGTGGGGCCGGCACCGACGCGGGTGTTGGCGCGTTTGACCTCTTTTCAGCCCTCGATGATAGCGCATCGTTACCACCGCCTAGGCGAGGTTCAGCCAGGCTGCGCGGGCTTGTAATTCCGTTGGTAGAACTCCCAGAACTCGCCGGACTTGAGGGGTCGCCACCACTCCTGATGTTCCACAAACCATGCGACGGTCCGTTCCATGCCGGCTTCGAACGTCACCGCCGGACGCCATCCGAGTCCCGACAGACGAGTCGAGTCGAGCGCGTAGCGGCGGTCGTGGCCGAGACGGTCGCGAACGAATTGCTTGAGCGAGCCCGGCTTGCCGAGCAGTCGCAACACCGTGTCGGCGACCGTGATCCCGTCGGTCTCGCCGCCGGCGCCGATGTTGTAATCCATGCCCGCAACCCCGTGGCGGAGCGCGCAGTCGATGCCGCGGGCGTGGTCCTCGACAAAGAGGTAGTCACGCACCGCGCCGCCGTCTCCGTAGATCGGCAGCGGCCGGTCGTCAATCGCGTTGGTGATGAAGAGCGGAATGATCTTCTCGGGATATTGATACGGTCCGTAGGTGTTGGAGCCGCGGGTGACGATGGCGGGGAATCCGTACGACGCTCGGTACGCCTGGACCTGCAGCTCACCGCCCGCCTTGCTCGCGCTGTACGGGCTGCGCGGCTGGAGTGGATCACCCTCGACACTGAGTCCACTGTTGACCTCGCCGTACACCTCGTCGGTGCTCACCTGCACGAATCGCTCATGCCCGTGATCGCGCGCCGCGTCCATGAGCACGAAGGTGCCGTAGACATCGGTGAGGATGAACTGCCCCGGCGCTTCGAGGGAGCGGTCGACGTGCGACTCCGCGGCGAAGTTGACGATGACGTCGACTTCGGCAGCGAGCTTGCGCACCGTCGTCGCATCGCAGATATCGCCGCGGACGAAATGGAACCGTGGGTCGGTGCGAACGCTGTCGAGGTTGCGTTCGTTGCCCGCGTAAGTGAGCTTGTCGAGCACGACGACCGAGTCGTCGGGGTGCTCGCGAAGCGTCATGCGGACGAATTCGCTACCGATGAAGCCCGCTCCACCAGTCACCAGGAGACGCACGTCAGATGTTCTCGATCGTCCAGTCGAAGCCGATGCGCGGATCATTCCATGCGATCCGGCCTTCATCGGGATCGTCCGCGCTGTAGGGCTCGGTGACGTAGTAGTTGAGGATCACGTCGCGAAGTGAGACGCACTGATAGCCGTGGGCGACGAGCGGGGGGATGGCCACCATGCGCGGCGCGTTCTCACCAACCATCACCGACTGGATCCGTCCGGCGGTCGGGGAATCGTGGCGGAGATCGACCAGCACGACGCGTGCGTCGCCCTGGACGATGTCCCAGTAGTCCCACTGCTGCTTGTGCCAGTGGAAGGCCTTGATGAGCTCAGGGGGGTTGCCGCCGCGGGCGTAGGCCAGGCTCCGGGACATCTGGGCGAATGGCTGGTCAGGGATGAACGGACGCCCCTGGTCGTCGAGATCGCCCCGCTTCAGCTGCTCGATGAAATAGCCGCGCTGGTCGGTCCATTTCCTGAACGTCTTGACCATGACGCCATCGATCGCACCCATCCGCCCCGCGAGTGGGCGCGAAGCCATCGAGTTCAACACTCCCTCCATCTCGGGGAGCAATGCCATCCATGCCACAGCTACTGGAACCAGCCCTCCAGGTCGATGATCGCGTTGACGCTACCCGCACCGTTGTACAGGTAGACCTCGCCGTCGTGTGGGTCACTGGCAATTGTGTCGACTTCGACCACGACCAGGTTGGGCAGGACGGCCCCGGCCAGGAGGTTGAGGTCCGAGACGCTGCCCGGGCCTGTCTGGTTTGCCGGGAAAAGGGTGAGGTATGTCGCTGCGGTGGGGACAATCGCGGTCAGGTTGGCGATGATCGCGACCACCGGCAGGGTTGCGAATGTGGGCACGCCCGCATGCCCGGCGACGGTGATCAGGCGCTGGAGGGCACCGGCGCCGATGGCTCCCGTTGCGCACGAGGTCGAGGCGACGCGCGTGTCACAGATCCGGGTCGGTACGAGTGCCTGGTACTGATAGCCGGTGGGGCTTGCCGCAGCCGTCGAGCTCCCATACCACCCATTGGCGTCGACGAGCACATTGATCGTGCCGGCGGCGTTGTACACGCACAGCGCGTCGTCCGGCCCCCCCGTGCTCGTCGGTCCGAGCTCGACCATCGCCCGGTTCGCCCGCACCACTCCGGGCAGAAGGTTGATCGTCGACGTCCCGGTGGGATTGCAATGACCGTTCAGGTCGGTTGGGAAGAGACTCAAATACGTAGACGCGCTGCCGGCCACACCGGTCAGGTTCACCACGGCTGCTTCGGCGGTCCCGTCACTGGGAATCCCGCCGGCGCTCGCGACGGTGACGACAATCGAACGACCGGCACCCACCGCGACGTGGCCTTCGCAGGATGCGCGCGTGTCGCACACCCGGACCGGACTGATCGGATGAAAGAGTCCCTGATGCACGCTCGCGGCCTGGGGCGTGAAGTACCCCTCGACATCGACGAGGACATTCACGCTGCCAAGTCCGTTAAAGATATTGATCCAACCCTGCCCGGCATTGGCGCCCAGCGTCACCGTCACCAGGTTGGCGATCACGGTGTGAGCCTGGAAGTTCAGATTCGAGGCGGTCGGTCTGGTGGTGTTGAACGGGTAGACCGTGAGCAGGCTCGACGCGCTGCCGCTCACCTCTGTGACATTGAGCACTGCGGCCGTGGCAGTGTTGGGAACGACGCCTCCCGTGACCTGCAGAGATCGCACCAGGCCCTGCCCAATCGGACCACCTGTGTTTCGCGTGTCGAGGATGCGGAACGGAGTGACCGGCGCGTAGTTCGCAAGGCCGAGATAGGTGAACGTCGACGCGGTGTTCTCAACCGTTGCGCCAAGCGCGCTGGTCGCCTGGACCTGCACCGTCCCGCCGGATGGTCCGCTCGGCGGGGTGACCAGGGTGAACGACCCCGGGGTCAGGTTGCTGATTGAGATCGGCGCCGCGTTGAACGTGACTGTCGTGCCTGGATCGAAGTCTGTTCCATATACCGTGACCGTCTGCCCGCCGGCGACCGCACCCGCAGCCGGATTCAGCGACGTGATGGTCGGACCAGACACTGTGAGGTCGTAGATCCGGGTGTCCCAACAGGCATGGATCGTCGCGCAGGGTCCCAGAGTGGCGGTATCGTCTGCTGATCCCGAGACGACCCATACATCCCGGGGATTCACGGGATCCTGGGCGGCACCGGAGTAGTCACCCCAGCGGCATCCTTCAGTGTCGCAGGCGCCGGTAAAGAGGTCATCGCCGTTGTAATACGTCGCACTCGTGTGCAATGTCTGAAAGCTGCTCAGCGACGTCGCACCAGAGGCGATCGACGCATCGACGATGCTCGGCAGCACGGTCGTCGACGACTCGTCGAACACGGTGATGACGTCGCCCGCCGAGTCGAGGCTCACAGCCGGATAGAACAAGTCAGCTCCGTTGATCCCCACGTTGTTGATCTGGTTGGTCGGGGTTGTGTTGACGGTGTTCGCAGTACCGCTGGCGGCTATCTCCAGGTAGTTGAGGCAGTCTCTTTGCGCGCTGTCACCGGAGGGCAGGCAGCTGGTTCCATCTGCCGTCCAGATCTCCCCGTTCTCCCACACTGCGTTGAGGAAGCGGTCGTCGTTGGTCTGCAACTGTGGTCCCGGGGTCGGCTGATCCGCCGGAGGTAGGAACCCTGTGGTGTCGTTCACCGCTGTTGGTGTCATCGTGACGTTCACGAGCGGCTGACTTGTGACGCCACCAGCCCCCTCCGGAGTTCCGGTGAACGCCTGCACCAGAGCATCGGGACTGCCACTCTGGCACCCGTTGCCGAGGCAGTCGGATTGATTGCTCACGATGTACGTCAGCGACATGGCGCCGAGTCCCTGCACAGGCTGCGGCGCGAACGGACCATCCCAGAAGTAGTAGAGCGAGCTGAAGCCCGAGTCGTGTTCAAAGTCGGTCTTCTGGAGCACGTCGATCTCGCTGCCGTTGAACATGTTGTCGCATGTGTAGTCGTCGAAGGTGACTGTCACCGTGTTTGTCGAGATACCCAATCCAGGTTGATCGGCGAACTCCGTCAGGGGCTGCCCAGTTGTGCCGCCGAACGTCTTCATTGGAAGTCCGTAGACGGTCCAGCCCGAAAAAGGCAGCGGATTCGACGATCCCGAGACCGCGATGAGCACAGGCGCAGAGATGGGGCAGTTATTCGGTGACGAGTAGCTGTCTGGCACCTCGGTGACTGTCACCCAGAATCTCCCGGCGCTCGCGTCGTAGATCACCCGAGGATCGCTGCTGTGATACCCGGAGAACACGTCCATGAACACGTTGAGATCTGCCGAGCCGAGGACCGCTCCAGCCCTGCTGAAGATGTAGATGGTGGAGTTGACCACCTCGACGACATCGGAGGGCCCGGCGGCGACGTCCTCGTTGGGAGGCGTAACCTCCTGGCCCGCCCCGAACGTGTGGATCGCGCTCGCCTGCGATGTTCCCGGGAACCCCGTCAATTCATCGGGCGCTGTTGACGACACCAGCGGTGCCGCGACCGACTTCGAGCCGATCGTTGTGGAAGGCGTCGCGGCAACGTAGGTGGGGGCACCGTGTCCCGCCGCTCCGATCGCGAGCCTGCTCGCGGCCGCGTTTCCTCCGCTCTTGAGCGTTCGATTTCTTGAGGCTGCGCGCTCCGTGGCCGTCAAGGGACGGAATGGCGATAGCTGCGACGAGTGGCTCGATGGGAGATGGGTCGCTGTCGAGCTTGCTGCATCAACCCTCGTTGCTCCCAACACGGGGAGTGCAGCAACGAAAGCCACGAGGAATATCCAACTGCTCAGGCGATGTCCACCCTTCACGCGCTGCCTCCATCCCGGTCTCTATCCCCGCGGCGCGAGGAGTTTACCCTGGATTCACGGATTTAACGGACGCGACTCACATCCCAGCTAATTGAGACGAAGGCTCAACGGAGCAGGCCAGAGCACGTTGACGTTGAGATAGGGATCCTCGATCTCACCGACGTCGCCCCACAGATTTCCAAACGTCCGTGCGTCCCTGCCGGTTATGGCGCCGGCGTGAGCGGCGTCGCCCCAGGTCATCTCAGCCAGTGGAGTGCAGAGCACACGCCGACCGAGCGCGCGTACGCGCAGGCAATAGTCGACGTCCCAAAGTGCGTGAGCAAATCGCTCGTCAATCCCTCCAGCTTTATCGAACACCTCCCGTCTGGTCATCAAGCATGCGCCCGACACCGCGCTCATCTCCTTGATGACGTGCAGATGTTGATCGACGCTGCTCGCGAGCCCCAGCCTGCCCAACACCATTCCCTCGTGCGCCACCCCACCGTCCGGATATCGCAAGCGAATTCCGACCGCTCCGATCTCGGCCCGCTGACTCAGTTCGAGCATGGTTTCCAGCCAGTCGAACGTGATCACGCGCGTCGATGCATCGACCAGCACCATGTGGTCGCCGCTCATTTTCGCAACCGCCTGGTTGATCGAAGCCGGCGTTGAGTCGACCACGGTGACCGCCGCAACTCGTCGATTTGCATACGTTGAGAGCCGGTCGATGCCGGCTACACATTCGGTCACGTCGTCGCCCCCCGCTCGCGACACGACGAGCACATCGACGGATGGCTTGCCAATCAGAGCGTAGCGCGGAACATAGAGGCCTGGACTCGGGCCGAGGTCGATACGTGCTTCGACGCCCCGCCGCTGCAACGCGTCTGCAACCGCTCTCCGCCCGGCGTCTTGCGCGAGTGGCTTGAAACCGGCGGATACCGCTGTGGAACCTGGTACCTTTCGCCACGCGTAGAGCACATCGGGCACATGCCCGACGTGACGCGCCGCCTCGGTGACGCGCAGCATCAGGTCGTGGTCCTGGCTGCCGTCGAAGCCGTCGCGAAATCCACCCACAGAACTCGCGAGGCTCCTGCGTACCACTGTGAAGTGGTTGACGTAGTTCTCTGCCAGCAGGCGATCCGGTGAGAAGTCGGGCTTGAAGGTGGGTGCGGCCAGGCTCCCGTCAGGCAGCAGCTTGTCCTCGTCGGAGTAGACGACATCGGTGTCGGGGTGATCGCGCACATACACCGCCACCGAGTGCAGCGCATGCCGGCGTAGGACGTCGTCGTGGTCGATGAATCCCACGAACTCTCCGCTCGCCATCTCGAGAGCCGAATTCGACGCGGCGGCGATACCTCCCTGCTGATCGCGATACACGACGCGGACGCGAGGATCGGCGCGTGCAGCCTCGAGCACGACACGAACGTGAGGACGTGTCGACGCGTCGTCGGCGATGCAGAGCTCCAGGTGCGGATACGCCTGCTCGAGCACCGATGCGATCGCTGCCTCGAGCCAGGATCGCTCGGGGTTGTGCACGGGCATGACGAGACTGATCACCGGAGCCTCGGCGTCCGCCTCGGAGGCGCGGCGCATGGACGCGAGGTCCGCGGCGCTCGGCGTATGCACTGCAAGCCAGCGGCGATACTGGCGCCGGCGCGCTGCCGCCGTGTCGGCCACGCCGATCGCTCTCCGGAGTTCGCGATCCCGGCGCACCAGTCCGGCCAGCGCGGAGGGGCCGTGATCGACGAGGGTCAGCGCCCTGGACGCCACCTTGTGCAGGGCTTGCTGGCGGCGCGACTCGGGCGGCACCACTCGCCGGACCTTGCGGACGACAGCCATGGCCATCCGGGCGGATGCACTGCCGGTAGCCTCGGCGAGCTCTGTCCGCGTCACCTGGAGCTCGGCCTCCAGCTCCGTGATGTGTCGCCGTGCCTCGCGCAACTCTTCGCGGAGTCGGGCAATCTCGTTGCGACGCGCGGTCACGGGGCGAACCCCGGCGGTGCGGCCTCAGCCATCTTCAGGTGCATCGGACGCAGATGGTAGGCGGGACGCGCGCGATCCGCCGCACCTTAGTATGCTCGAACTCAAGCGGGACGTCAGCAACCTGCGATTCGCAGTGGAGATTCCGACATGACCAGCGTCGCGCAGGGAGGCGGCAGCCTCGAAGCGATCCAGCGGCCGAGAAGCGTTTTCCAACGGAATCTCAACCTCGTCCGGGAGCTTTCGATCACCCAGTTCAAGCTGAAGTACACCGGTTCGGCGCTGGGATACGTGTGGTCGCTGGTGAAACCGCTGATGCTCTTCGGGATCATGTACCTGGTCTTCAGTGTCCTGCTGAAAGCCGGCGCCGGGGACAAGAACTTTCCGGTCCAGCTCCTCATCGCGATCGTGGCGTGGACCTTCTTCACGGAAGCCACGTCGACAGCAATGAATGCCGTCGCCGGCAACGGCGACCTGATCCGCAAGGCGTACTTCCCGCGGTGGATACTGGTCGTCGCATCGACCACGAGCGCACTGCTGACCTTCGCGATCAACACGATCCTGGTCCTGGTGGTCACCTACGCCCTCGGTGATCTCGACATCACGCTGAGGAGTCTGCTGGTGCCGCTTTACTATCTCGAGCTCATCGTCCTCGTGCTTGGACTCTCGATGCTGTTGTCCTCACTCTTCGTCTTCTTCCGAGACCTCGGACACATCTGGGAGATCGTCTCGCTGGTCCTCTTCTACGGCTCGGCAGTGGTGTTTCCCTACGCCATCATCCGGACCCATTCCATCAAGCTCGCCGAAATTGCCGGCGTGAACCCGGTGGCACAGATCGTTCAGGACCTGCGCTACTCGTTGGTCGTGTCAAGTCCACTGAACCAGTCCATGGCCACGTATATCGGAGCGCTCGTCGTGATTCCCATCATCCTGAGCGTCGCCGTATTCGTCGTGGGATTCCTCGTCTTCAGCAAGCTCACGCCAAAGTTCGCGGAGTCGCTGTGAGCTCGGTCGTCGAGGTCTCCCACCTCCGCAAGCGATTCCGCCTTCCGCTCGACAAGAGCACCACGCTCAAGTATCGCGTCACGCACTGGCGCAGCTCGTCGCGTTATCGCGACCTCATCGCGCTGCGAGACGTCTCGTTCGACATCCCCGCCGGTCAGTTCCTCGGCATCGCGGGGCCCAACGGATGCGGCAAGAGCACCCTGCTCAAGATCCTCTGCAGGATCTACGAAGCCGACTCGGGATATGCGCGTGTGAACGGCGAGTTCTCGGCGTTTCTCGAGCTCGGCGTCGGGTTCAACCCGGAGCTCACGGCTCGCGAGAACATATTTCTCGGCGGTGCCGTTCTCGGGCTGACCCGCGCGCAGCTTCGCGACAAGATCGACGAGGTGTTCGCATTCGCGGAGCTCGAGGATTTCGCTGAGCAGAAGCTCAAGAACTTCTCCTCAGGTATGCAGGTGCGCCTCGCGTTCAGCGTGGCCATTCTCGCGCAGACCGACCTGCTGGTCATGGACGAGGTGCTCGCGGTCGGCGACGCGAGCTTCCAGGAGAAGTGCTTCGACACCTTCAGCAGATACAAGCGCGAGGGCAAGACGATCGTGCTGGTGAGTCACGACCTCGGCTCCCTCGAGGAGTACTGCGACCGGGTGCTCCTCCTCAATCACGGAGAGATCATCGCGGACGGGCCGGCTGCGGAGGTGACCGCCGCATACCACCGCATGGTGGCCGACCATGCCCTCGCAGCTGAGCGGGACCTGCCTGCTCGCCTTGAACGCGGCGATCCGGCGCAGTGGGGATCACGTGCGGTCGAATTCGCCTCGGTCAGCCTGCTCGACGGCAACGGCCAGAGCAGCAGACGCTTCGAGACGGGGGGCCAGATGACCCTCGACATGCAACTGCTGGTGCATCGCGACGTCGGCGATTTCTTCTGCGGCATGGCCATCCGCCGCGCGGACGGGCTACTCCTGGCCGGCACCAACACCTTCCTCGACCACGTCACGGTGTCGAGCCATGCGCCAGGCGCGATGGTCACGGTTCGGTACACCATCGACTCCCTTCCGCTGCTCGCCGGCGGCTACCTGGTCCAGGTCTCCGTGCACGACGCCAGCGGCCTCAAGATCTACGACCAAGCCGATCCCGCGGCGAGCTTTCACATCAACAACATGGGCGGCCATGTCGGGATGCTCGAGATGCAGGGCCGGTGGCAGGTGACAGAGCACGACGACGTCCCGTCAAGCGGTGCCGTGCACCAGACCGCGGGGTAGGCCCGCGAGCCGTCTCGATCAGATCGGCGCGCCCGTGACGAAGAAGAGCAGGTGTGCCGGGACGACCCCCATCACCACGCTGATGATCAGCACGTAGAGCATCGCGGTGGCCGGCTGGTTGGCGCGGATCCGGGCGAAATGGCGTGTCAGCAGCGCGACGCCCGTGGTGAAGACGATCCCTGACCCCACAACCAGCAGCCAGAAGGGCACCGCGTCACCCGACCAGAGCAGCTCGCTTCGGACTGTCGAAGCCGAGGTCAGGATTACCAGCACGATCACGGCAGCCTGCAGGGCGACGGCGATGAAAACGATGTCGATGGCGCGGCGCAGCGGACGGAACGAGAGGTTGGGTGCCACCAGGTACCAGTGGCCCAGCAGCATCCCCGCAAGCGCGCTGCCGGAGACGAGCGCGGCGGGGACAAAGGCGACAACGGCGGTGCCGACGCCGCCGAGCGACGGGCCGAAGGCAGCGGCGGCCTTTGCGATCGCCATCGCACCGAACCCGATTGCGATGACGCCGACGACGCGGCGTGCCACATCGGTCATCACCGCGCAGAAGAAGGCGTACGCAAGCAGAGCGACGGTGAACGCGATCGACCAGTGGAAGAGCGACGCCTGGGCGCCAGATGGCAGCGGTGCGCCAAGCAGCGCCGTGCCGGATGGCAGGAGCGCCTCGAGGAGGAGATCGAGGGCCATCACACCGGCACAGATGAGCGACGTGGTGCCAACGAATCCGCGTCCGACCTTGCCGACCGCATCGACAGCGTACGCCGCGACCGTGGTTCCAGCCGCGACCTCGAGCAGGACGACGACGGTCGCGATGGGAGCAAGCGCCGGCAGCGAGGTGGGGTCGGGCACCGCCCGATCCTACGGTTGTGGCGGCGCCCCGCTGAAGCGGGAACCGGTCAGGACGCCGGCGGACGCCTGCCGAAGCGGTCGAGGATCCGGAGCGCCGATTGCAGAAAGCGCCGTCTTGACGACCCCGGCGGAGCAGCCTTCACGACTGCACCGTCCATCCGCATCGCCAGACGCACCGACCGTCGTTCGCTCCACACCATCCGGCCTTCAAGCGCATCGAGGCGGGCCTGTTGCTCGCTGAGCTTGCGCATCTGGTCGACGACCACCGCGTTGCGCTCCTGCAGCTCATGACGCATCCGCGAGTAGGCGCGATCGTAGTCGGCGACCACACGATGGATCGGGGCTGACGAACGCCGGTAGCGCGCAGCCCAGGGTGCGATGTAGGCGCCGTCATAGTCCACGTCGCGGATGAACCCGTGGCGCGCCAAGCGCTCGGTCCAGTACTCCTGCGGATGGATGTTGGTGTGGGTTGGGTCGCGGAAATGCTCCGGCGTCGACGTGAGGATGATCTCGTCGGTGAAGGAACAGAGGTTGGCGATGGCCTGATCGGCGTCGTGGCGAGTCATGTGCTCGAGGACTTCGAAGCAGGTGATGATGTCGTAGCGCTTGGCCAGCGGCTCGGTGATCGATCCGACAGTCAGATGCCGGCGGATGTCCTCGCGAGAGTGATTGACCGCGAACTCGCTGAAGTCGATGCCCTCGGCGTCGACTCCGCGGTCGCGCAACGCCTCGACGAGCAGCCCGATGGCGCACCCGGCGTCGAGGGCCGTCTTGGGGTGGAAATCCTCGATCAGACGGTCGGCGATCGTGCGAAAGAAGCCGAGCCAGAACGCGTTTCGTTCGTAGCTGACATCAGCCGCAGCGTAGTGAGCGTAGTAGTCGGCGCCGTAGTCGGCCGCGACCGTCCCCTCACGCGCGAACGCTGCCTCGCTCCCACCCGGTGTCGATTCGTCTTCCGCCGGATCCGATGCGCTCCTCACCCCGGCGCATGCTAGCACCGGCTCGAACGAGTGGATATCCCTGGGGTGACGGTTTCGCACACCGGGTTCCAATTCGTTTTGGCTCTGCTAGGTTGGGATGCGGATGGTCAGCGCACCCTCGAGGTGGCGATGGGTATGGCCGCAGCCGCCGTGTGCGCCGCGGACCTGGTGGTCATATCCATCGCCGACCTGCACACCGCATTCGGCGGCGGCTCCGCCGTCGACTACCTCGCGATCGCGTCCGCCGGACGGGTGGTGAGCAGTGCCTGATCAGCGTTCGCTCCTGCGTGGCCGTCTCGCCAGCGCCATCGACGGCGTGGTCGATGTGGCGGCGCGTCTCGGTCCCCCGGTGACCCAGGCGAAAGCACCGCCGCCACAACCACCCGCACCGGAATCGATCGGACGCCCCTGGACCATCGCGGCCGCGATGGAGCCGGTTCGTGCTCCGGTCGTCGCACCGCCACACGCATCGCTCCCCCTGCGTCCACCGGAGCCCCCACCGCCACCGGGACACCATCTTTCGCGGACACCCTTCGCGATCGCCGGGTCGAGCCTCATCGGTCTCGTCCTGATCGCCGTGCTCGCGGTCCGCCTCCTCCACGGTGGCGCCGCGGTGCAGGCGCCCTCGCCGGCACGAGGCGAGATCTCCCTCACCGGGGTCCGTCCGCTCGCCTCGGCTCCCGCGGCCGGCAGCGCCGTACCCGCGACCCAGGTTTCATTCCCCGCAAGGACATCGGTGGTCGATATCGAGGTGAACTCGGGTGGATCGGCCGGCCAGGCTCCAGTCCAGGTCGTCGTGACCCTGGGGCAGCCGGCTCAGACGATCATCCAGAACGCCTACGTGCTGAGCCCAACAGGTGCCACCGTCATCCCGCTCACTCCCCCGGGAGGCGGCTTCGCACCCGGTAACTACTCCGTGACGATCACCTACGGTGGGGAACTCGTCGGGTCCACCGAGTTCGGCGTCCTCTGAGCGCCCGACCGGTCAGGTCAGTATCGGGTTCCCTCGGGTTGGGGGAGAGCGTTGAGGTCGGCCAGGTCCGCCGCACTCAGCTCGACGGTGGCTGCGGCTGCGTTGTCCGCCAGGTACTTCGGGGTCTTGGTCCCGGGTATCGGCACCACCTGCCGACCCTGAGCCAGCACCCACGCCAGCGCCACCTGGGCCGGGCTCGCCCCGGCCCGCTCTGCGATCGCGAGCACGCCCCCGACGATGGCCAGGTTGGCGCGCAGAGCGTCCTGTTGGAAGCGGGGCAGCTCACGTCGGAAGTCGTCCTGGGGCAGGTCGTCGAACGACGAGAACCGACCCGCAAGGAAGCCCCGACCGAGCGGGGAAAACGGGATCAGGGCAATGCCGTGCTCCTTGCAATAGGGCAGCACCTCCGCGAGCACGTCCCGTGTCCACAGCGACAGCTCGGACTGCACCGACGTCACGGGGTGGACCGCGTGAGCTCGTCTGATCTCGGCCACCGAAACCTCCGAGAGGCCGATATGCCGCGCCTTGCCCGCCGCGACGGTCTCCGCCATCGCGCCCCAGGTCTCCTCGAGCGGGACCTTCGGGTCCACCCGGTGCAGCTGGTAGAGGTCGACATACTCGGCGTCAAGCCGTCTCAGGCTGCCGTCGATCGACTCGCGCACGTGCTCGGGGCGGCCGTCGCGGCCGGCTCCCGGAGATGCGGTCCCCGGCGCCGGGTTCGCGCCGATGTCGCCCATGACCAGACCGACTTTGGTGGCCAGCACGGCGCGCTCACGGTGGCCACCCGCCAGCGCTCGCCCGACCAGCTCCTCGTTGGTGAAGGGTCCGTAGGCGTCGGCGGTGTCGATCAGCGTCATGCCGAGGTCGAGCGCCTGGTGGATCACCGCAATCGACGTTGCGTCGTCGCGAGGGGTCTGCATGTCATACGACGCCGTCATCCCCATGCAACCCAGGCCGACAACGCCGACCGCGGGTCCGCTTCTTCCAAGTGTTGTGGCTCGCACTTTGGGTTTGATTCCTCCCTCAGGCTCGATCCCAAGGACGGCCATCAATCAGCCAGCGATTGAGTTCCGCCATGGCGCTCTCCGAGCCCAAATGCCCCCCCTTCTGGGCCCGTACCAGCGCTCCAGGTACGTGGGTCGCGAGCCACTGTCCGTGCGCGGGAGGGGTCATGACATCATCAAGCCCGTACCAGACGGCAGTTGGAACCCTGATCGCTGCCAGATCGAATCCCCATGGCTGTAGGAACGCCAGGTCATCGTCTACCCACCCCCACACTCCATTGCGGGTCTCCTCTGCGACCTCCTCGCGCGTGACCTCGGACGAGTCCGACTGTGCTAGCACGGCACGATCTGATTCGGGCAACTCAAACGCGCCGAGCACGTTCGCGGGATCGATTGCCACCCTCTCCCGAATCGCCGCATCCTCCCGCGTCAGCTCGGCCGCAAGCGTCTTTTCGCCCGACGCTGCCCAGCCGAATTCCTTCACGTTCTCTGGGTCCATGCCATCAGTCCACGTGTCACCAAACGCTTCGTACGGAGCCAGTCCGACGCTGCACGCAACGCGAGTGATCCGGTCGCCCAGCAGTGCCGCTGCAGCGAGAGCGTGCGGTCCGCCTCCGGAGCCGCCTTTCACCGCGAATCGGTCGAAACCCATCGCGTCAGCGATTGCGACGACGTCCCAGACGCAGTCTGAAATCCGACGCTCAGGATGGCGGTCCGACCCTCCGTAGCCCGGACGATCGTAGATGACTACGTGCGCGCCAGTTGAGCGGACCAGTTCCTGGTTTGGGTGACGGCTGAGGCGGCAGCCCGGCGTCCCGTGCAGAAAGATCAGTGGACTGCCTTCAAGATCGCCCCACTCTGCGAAGGTCAGTACCCGCCCGTCTGGAGCCATAGTCGTCTGAAGGTGCCGGTCCCCGACGACGCGCCTAGGCATAACCAATTTCCGACGACGTTATTCTCAACGCTCCACGGGGAGGCCGGCCTCCTCCCAGGCTTCGATCCCTCCGGTCACGTTGTAGGACTTCGGCCGCCCGAACGTGCGCAGGTAATCGACGGCGCGTGCGCTTCTGCCGCCCATCCGGCAGTGCACGTAGACGTCGCGGTCGGTGGGCACCTCGGCGAGACGAGCGGGCAGCTCGCCGAGCGGAATCAGCACCGAACCGGGAATGCGCACGTCGTCGTGCTCGGACTTCTCGCGAACATCGATGAGCATCGCGCCCGACGCGAGCGCCTCGCTGACGGCTGTCGGAGCGACCTCGGAGCTCTCGGGCATTCGCGGCAGTATAGAGGCGGTGGTGGAGCGATCCGCGGCCCCGTCCACTCGGCCGTGAGCCTGTTAGGCTCGTGACCGTGAGCACTCTTGCCGCGCCGGCGGTGGTGGACTCTCCCTGGCTGAACGCACAGCGCCAGTTCGACAACGCCGCCGAGATCCTCAATCTCTCACCGGGGTTGCGTGCGGTGCTCCGTGAGGTTCGGCGGGAGCTCGTCGTCCGCTTCCCCGTGAAGATGGACAACGGCAGCGTCCGGATGTTCGAGGGATATCGGGTGCAGCACAACGTAACTCGTGGACCGGCCAAAGGCGGCCTGCGGTTCCATCCGGCCACCGACATCGACGAGGTCAAGGCGCTCGCGATGTGGATGACCTGGAAGTGCGCGCTCGCGAACCTGCCCTACGGCGGCGCCAAGGGCGGTGTCGCCGTGGACCCCTCCACGCTCAGCCACCGCGAGCTCGAACGCCTCACCAGAAGGTTCGCCGCCGAGATCAGCGTGCTGGTCGGACCCGAGTCGGACATCCCGGCGCCGGACGTCAACACGAACGCCGAGATCATGGCCTGGATCATGGACACGCTCTCGATGCAGGCCGGCTACTCCGTCCCGGCGTCGGTGACGGGCAAGCCGCTGGAGATTGGTGGGAGCGAGGGTCGCCCGAGCGCCACCGGGCGCGGCGTGAACATCATCGCCATCGAGGCGTGCAAGCGCCTCGGCATGGAGCCGTCGCAGACGACTGTGGCGGTCCAGGGGTTCGGCAACGTGGGCAGCTGGGCGTGCCAGCTCATGCACGAGTCGGGGTTCACCATCTGCGCGGTTGCCGACGTGACCGGCGGCGTCTACTCCCGCGAGGGCCTCGACATTCCCAAGCTGCTCGCCTACCGGCAACAGCAAGGCGGCGTCAACGGGTTTCCGGGGTGCCAGCCGGTCACCAACACGGAGTTGCTCGAGCTCGAGGTCGACGTCCTCGTGCCCGCGGCGATGGAGAACCAGATCACCGCCCGCAACGCGGGGAGGATCCAGGCGCGGCTCATCGTCGAGGGCGCCAACGGCCCGACGACGCCGGACGCGGACAGCATCCTCGAACGCCGCGGGATCACGGTCGTGCCCGACATCCTCGCCAACTCGGGAGGGGTGACCGTGTCGTACTTCGAATGGGTCCAGGACCTCCAGTCGCTCTTCTGGGAGGAGGACGAGATCAACGTCCGCCTCAAGAAGATCCTGCAGAAGGCCTTCACCCAGATGTGCGACCAGGCCGATCGCCATCACGTGTCGCTGCGCCTCGGCGCCTACCTCGTCGCTGTCAAACGCGTCGCCGACGCCACGGCGGTGCGAGGCATCTACCCGTAAGGGCGTTCCCGCCCCCGGCCTGGTGATGAAGCTCCTCGATCGGGTGCGCGCGCTGCCCTTGCCGGTGGGGACGATCCCGGTCGCCATAGGGCTCGGGCTTGCCGGTCTGATGCAGTACGGCTTCCTGGTGGTCGCGGCGCGCGCCCTCGGGACGGCTCGTTTTGCGCCGCTCTCGGTGTTCTGGGCGCTGCTCTTCGTCTGCGGTCCGGGGTTCTTCCTGCCGCTCGAGCAGGAGACGGGGCGAGCCATCGCCGCACGACGCGTGCGCGATGAGGGCGGACGTCCGGTCTTCGTGCGCGCGGCAATGCTCGGAGGTGTCCTGGCGGTGGTCCTGATCGTGGTCACGCTGGTGTTCGCAAGCCCGCTTGACCAGCACGTGTTCAAGGGCGATCCGGCGCTGCTTGCCGGGCTGGTCGGCGGGTTCGCGGCGTACCTCTGCGAGTTCCTCGCCAGGGGCGCGCTCGCCGGCAACGCCCGCTTCGGCGCCTACGGCATCCTCCTGGGGGGCGAAGGTGCGCTCCGAGTCGTCTTCGCCGCCTTCCTCGCCGTCATCGGCGTCAAGACCGCCGGTCCCTACGGGATCTCGCTCATCGTCGCGTCGTTCGCGGCGATCGCGCTCGCGACCATCGGTCGTCGCGGGCTGCTGCGTCCCGGCCCTCCGGCGCCATGGGGCGAGATCACCCACGCGCTCGGTTTCCTGCTCATCGCCTCCGTGTTCACACAGCTGCTGCTCAGCGTGGGCGCCGTCGCCGTCCAGCTGCTCGCGACACCCGCGGAGCAGACCGCGGCGGGCAGGTTTCAGCTGAGCCGCATCGTCGCCTACGTCCCGATCTTTCTCTTCCAGGCGGTGCAGTCAGCGCTCCTGCCCAAGCTCTCCACGCTGGCCACCGGCGGCCGGCATCAGGAGTTCCAGGCCCTGCTGAATCGCCTTCTCCTGCTCATGGCCGGTGTCGGTGGGGTGGCCATCGCCGGGTTCACGTTCCTCGGTCCGACGGTGACCCGAATCCTCTTCGGTCACGGCTTCGAGCTCAGCAACCTCGACTTCGCGCTGCTCTCGGCGAGCGCCATCGGCTTCATCTTCACCCAGATCTTCGGCTACGTCCTGATCTCGCTCTCGGGGTACAGCCGGGTCGCGATCGGGTGGACGTCCGGTGCGATCGTGTTCTTCGTCGTGACCGCCGTCGGCTCGTCGCTCTTCCTCCGCGTCGAGCTCGGGCTGCTCTGCGGCGCCATCGCGTCCTCGGCGGTGATGGCCGCGCTGCTCCTCCCCCTGTTGCGAGCGCGCGGCGCTATCGAAACGGACCTGCGAATTTACGATCTGGGAGGTCCGCCCGGCTGAGACTGCGCCAATGGGTGCTCGTGCCCGCATTGCGCTGGTCGGTGCCGGGGCGATGGGGGCCAACCACGCGCGCGTCATCGCGGAGTCTGAAGGCGCCGACCTCGCGGTCATCATCGACACCGACCCCGAGCGGGTGCGACCGCTCGCCGAGCGGCTGGGCTGCACGTTTGCCGAGGATCTCGACGCGGCCACCGGGTGCGACGCTGCGGTCATCGCGACCCCGACCGCGTTTCATGCGCAGGCGGCTCGCGTGCTGCTCGAGCTCGGCAAGCCGATCCTCGTCGAGAAGCCGGTAACGCCCGACCTCGAGACCAGCCGGGCGCTGGTCGCCTGCTCGGAGCGCCGGGGCGTGCCCCTGATGTGCGGCTTCGTCGAGCGCTTCAACCCGGTGGTCGCCACCATGCGCAGCCTCCTCGACGAGGAACCCGTGCACATCGTCGGACTCCGCCATTCTCCGGAGACGCCTCGAAGCACCCTGAGCGTCGTCTTCGATCTGCTCATCCATGAGATCGACCTTGCCCTCTGCTACATGGGTGGAGCACGACCCTCGCGGGTCTGCGGCGCGGTCAGCACCGCCGGCCGCGATTCGATCCTCGAGGTGGCCGATTGCCTCCTGCAATTCCGTGGCGGCGCGATCGCGACGCTCTCGGCGAGCCGGGCGAGCCAGCGCAAGGTGCGCTCGCAGCTCGTGGCCACGCCGACAGCTCTCTACGACGTCGATCTGCTCCGCCAGGACCTGACCGTCTACCGCCATCGGGCCCACGCCCAGGGCGTCGGAGCGGGCCAGGCCGCCGGGTATCGCGCCGAGACGGTGATCGACATTCCGTTTGTCCGACATACCGGCGAACCACTGGCGCTGCAGTTCGCGCACTTCCTCGACCTCGTCTCCGGGCGCGCCGACGCGTGCACCGAACGCAACTCGATTCTCCCGGCTCACGAGATCGCGTCGACCATCGAGGCGAACTCATGAGCGAGCCGCGCGTCAGCTACGTCATTCCCGTCCACAACCAGATCGCCGAGTTGCGCAAGACCGTGCGGCTGCTGATCGCCCGCCTCGGCCACCTCCCCGGGTCGGAGATCATCCTCGTGGAGAACGGCTCGACGGACGGTTCCGGGCCCCTCTGCCTCGCGCTGGCTGCGACGCATGACAGCGAGGAGGTGGCGGTTCGTGTGACCACGTCGGCCAAGGGGCTGGGCTTCGCGTGGCGCCGGGGTATGGCGCTGGCCCGCGGCGAAACCTTCGTCCTCACCGCAGCAGACCTGCCCTTCGGCTTCACGGACCTCGACGGGTTCCTCGGCCTGGCCCCTCGGCCTCTGCTGGTGATGGGATCGAAAACGCACCCCGAATCGCAGATCGAGACGCCGGTGGTCCGGAGAGCCATGTCAGCCGGATTCGGTCTGCTCCGTGCCGGCCTGATCGGACTGAACATCGACACGCAGGGATCGGTGCTCATCCAGCGCTCGCTGGCGCAGATGCTGCTCCCGCGCCTGCAGGCCGGTGACTACCTGATCGGAGCTGAGATCAACCTGTGGGCGGTCCACGAGGGGGTCACGCCGGTGGAGGTTCCTGTCGTCTACGCAGCATCGGGGCGATCCACGGTGTCCCCGCTCCGCGACTCCGTGTCCATGGCCGCGGGCCTCATGGCCCTGCGCCGGCGACTCGCCGACGAACAGCGGCCGGTCCGGCACGCCGGCGAGGTGAGCCTGTCGTGACGGTCACCCAGGCCCCCGCGAAGCCACGCATCCGGATCTCGGCACCCCAGCTCGGCCTCGAAGTCGAAACCCTCGTCCTCTCGGTGCTGCGCAGCGGCCATCTCGCGCAGGGACCGATGGTGGAACGTTTCGAGGCGCTCTGCACCGAGATGTCCGGCACCGCCCATGCGGTCGCGGTCGTCAACGGCACCGTCGCGCTTGACGCAGCACTCGCGGTGCTCGATATCGGTCCCGGTCAGGAGGTGATCACATCCCCGTTCACCTTCGCGGCGACCATCAACGCGATCCTCCGCAGCGGGGCGTCGGTGCGTTTCGCCGACATCCGCGCCGATTTCACGATCGATCCCGCATCGGTCGCGGCGCTCATCGGGGCGGCCACGACGGCGATCATGCCGGTGCATCTGTACGGGCTGCCCTGCGACATGTCCCCGCTCATTTCCATCGCCGCTGCGCAGGGCCTTGCGATTGTCGAGGATGCAGCCCAGGCGCATGCCGCCTCGGTCGACGGACGCCCCGCGGGGAGCTTCGGGCTGGGCTGCTTCTCGTTCTACGCCACCAAGAACGTGACCAGCGGAGAGGGCGGATGCGTCACCACCGACGACTCCCTGCTGGCCGAGCGACTCCGGGTCATGCGCAACCAGGGGATGCGGTCCCGCTATGATTATGCCATGATCGGCCAGAACTGGCGGATGACCGACGTGGCTGCGGCGATAGCCATTCCCCAGATGGAGCACCTGGACGAGACCATCAGAGCGCGCCATGACAATGCCGCGATGTTGACATCGCTGTTGCACAACAACCCCTCGGTCACAACTCCTGCCGCGCCGGCCGGTCGACGCCACGTCTGGCATCAGTACACCGTGCTGCTCGAGCCCGGGATCGATCGCGACCGGGTCGTCACGTCGATGTCGTCAGACGGGATCGACACCGGCGTGTACTACCCGGGTCTGGTCTGGGACCACGACGCCTACCGCAACCACGCCGGCGTGCACCGTGACGACACCCCGGTCGCGCGCGACTGCACATCGCGCTGCCTGTCGCTGCCCGTCCACCCGGGACTTTCCAGGGATGATCTTCATCGCGTCGCCGAAAGCCTCGAGCGCGCGCTGCTCGCGTCCTGACTGGCGCGTCGTCAGTTGCGCGCGGTCGACTCGATCGCCGAGAGCAGCTCGTCGCCCTGGTCGGACGGTCCCACCAGCGCCATGCGCACGTCACCGATGCCGGCGGCGATCACCTCCGCGACCGACTGGACCTGCTCGGCGGTCACCCGCATGATCGCGTCGGCGCGATCGTCCGGCGTCTCGAGCGGCAGTCCGGCACGCCACCGGCTGCCGTAGAAACGGGCGCTCGCGATCGATGTCTCCGTCGAGCGCAGCAGGCGGCCGATCATCGCGGATTTCGCGGCGGCGAGCTCGTCGGCGGCGACGCGCTTCGAGGCCATCTTGCGGAACTCTTTGAAGGCCAGGCTCGTGGCTTTACGCGCGTCCTTGGGCCGGGTTGCAGTGGCGATCGCGAACAGCCCGGTGTCGTCGAAGCCGGCATGATGCGCGTAGATGCTGTAGACGAGACCGTTGCGCTCCCGAACCGTCTGGAACAGTCGGGACGACATCCCGCCGCCGAGCACATGGGTCATGACCGAGAGCTGGGTGCGTCGCGGGTCGGTCGACGGGATCCCGGGGACCGCGAACACCATGTGCAGCTGCGGCTCCTCCTGGGCGGTCACCGGCCTGACGTTCGCCGTGTAGCGATCACCCAGGCCCCACCTCGCCTTTGTACGGCCCCGCGGCTTGCCTCGCGGGATGTCCGCGAGCAGCTCCAGCGCCTGATCCTGGCTGAGCGTCGCGCCGCCGGCGATGACAAGACACATCGATGCGGGCGCGTAGAACGCGCGGTGGTAATCCGTGAGCTGCTCACGCGTCGCCTTCTCGATGACCGCGGGGAAACCCGCCGCGGACCAGGACATCGGCTGGTCGCCACCGAAGGCAACGGTTCCGAGACGGTCCCAGATCCAGCCGTCGGGATCCGCGAGCCGCATCGAGAGTTCCTGGAGCACGACGTTGCGCTCGCGCTCGACCTCCTCGGCTGCGAAGAGTGGGCGGCTGAGCATGTCGCAGATGACGTCCGCAAGCTCGAGCATCGCGGTTGCCGGTCCCTCGGCGAAATACGCGACCTCCTCGGTGTCGGTGTACGCGTTGGTGTTGGCGCCGAGACGATCGATCTCGCGCGAGATGATCTTCGTGGTGGGGCGGCGCTCGGTGCCCTTGAAGAACATGTGCTCGAGGTAGTGCGCGAGTCCTGATGTCTCCGCCGTCTCGTCGCGAGAGCCGGCCCGGACGATGAGGAACACGCCGGAATTCCGGCTCGCCGACGGTGCGTTGAGCAGGCTGACACCGTTGTCGAGCACGGTGAGCTCGGGACGGTACGGGATGTTCGCGGCCACCGTCAGGTGGTTCCCGATTCCCAGGACGCGAGGTACTTCTGCTGCTCGTCGGTGAGTGTGTCGATGCTCACCCCCATCGCCTGCAACTTGAGTCGCGCGACCTCTCGGTCGATCTCCTGCGGCACGTCGTGGACGGCGAGCGCGAGGTCCTGGTGGTGCCTGGCGATGTGCTCCGCACACAGTGCCTGGTTGGCGAAGCTCATGTCCATCACCGCCGCCGGGTGACCCTCGGCGGCCGCGAGGTTGAGCAGACGGCCCTCCGCCAGCACGTGGACGGTGCGCCCGTCGCGAAGCCGGTGGGATTGCACGAAGGTGCGGGGCGTCGTGACCTCGACCGACATGTCGTCGATGGCAGCGAGGTTGATCTCATCGTTGAAATGGCCGCTGTTGGCGATGATCGCGCCGTCCTTGAATCGCTCGATGGCGCCGCGGTCGATCACGTTGATGTCGCCGGTCACGGTGATGACGATGTCGGCGTTGGGCGCCGCTTCAGCCAGGGGCATCACGCGATATCCGTCCATCACCGCCTCGAGCGCCCGGGTGGGGTCGACCTCGGTGACGATCACATGCGCGCCGAGACCCATCGCGCGGCTGGCGAGGCCACGTCCGCACCATCCGTAGCCGCAGACAACCATTGTCTTGCCCGCGAGCAGCACATTGGTGGCCCTGATCAAGCCGTCGATGGTGCTCTGGCCAGTGCCGTACCGGTTGTCGAAGAGATGCTTGGTGAGCGCCTCGTTCACAGCGATGATCGGAAAGCGCAACGCACCGTCGCGCGCCATGGCGCGAAGTCGGATCACGCCGGTCGTGGTCTCCTCCGTGCCCGCGATCACATTCTCCAGGAGCTCGCGCCGGCCCTTGTGCAGCTCCGCCACGAGATCTGCGCCATCGTCCATGGTGACCTGCGGCTGGGCATCGAGCACAGCCTGGATGTGGGAGTAGTACCGCGCCGAGTCCTCGCCCTTGACGGCGAAGGTTGGGATCCCATGCCGGCGTACCAGCGCGGCGGCAACGGCGTCCTGCGTCGACAGAGGATTGCTCGCGCAGAGGCTGACGTGGGCGCCACCCGCCTTCAGCGTGATGGCAAGGTTTGCGGTCTCGCTGGTGACGTGAAGGCATGCGCCCAGACGCAGCCCCTCGAGCGGGCGCTCACGCGCGAATCGCTCACGGATGATGCGCAGGACGGGCATCTCGCGCGCCGCCCAGTCGATGAGGCGCTGCCCTTCGCCGGCCAGGCTCGGGTCGGCGACATCGGACTCAACCGCTTTCAGCACATCGGTCACGCGATTCCTCCATCTGTGTTCGTACGCAGCAGCGCCGTGTATGGGCGCCCGCCGAGCGCGGCCGATCCCCCGAGTGCGCTCAACTCAATCAGAAAGGCAAATCCAACGATATCGCCGCCGAGCCGGTCGACGAGTGCGCCGGCGGCGCCGGCGGTGCCGCCGGTAGCGAGCAGGTCATCGACGATCAACACACGCTCCCCCAGCTTGATCGCGTCCGCGTGCATCTCGATGACCGCCTCGCCGTACTCGAGGGTGTACGCCTGCGAGATGCGCGTGGAAGGGAGCCTGCCCTCCTTGCGGACGAGCGCGAAACCCGCGCCGAGGCGATCGGCCACCGCGCCCCCGAGGATGAATCCGCGCGATTCGATGCCGGCGACGATGTCGACACCGGCGTCACGATACGGCTCGGCGAGCGCCGACACCGCTGCGGTGAACGCGATGCGATCGCCGAGCAACAACGTGATGTCCTTGAACACGATCCCGGGCCGGGGGAAGTCGGGGACGTCGCGGATCAGCGAGCGCAGCCGTTCCATCACGTCCCGCTCTTGAATCGTCACCGGAGCCAGTCTATCCGACAGACTCTGTGGCCGTGCCCTCCCCAACGAGCCGGCCGACATGAGGGTGGTCATGGACGGGCGGCCGCTCCAGGGAGCTTCCTCGGTGCGCGGGATCGGAAGCTACGAGCGCGGCCTCCTGGCCGGGTTCCGCGAGCTCGCAGACCCGCCCGCGGTCGAGCTGCTGCTCTCTTCGCATCAGGAGCCTCCGGCGGAGGTGACCATTTCGCTACGCCCGGCGCCGCGACGAATCCCGGTCATCCACCCGACTCTCCAGCCGATCGCCGACACACTCCTGGTGGCGAATGCGCTGCGGGGATCGAACGCCGACCTGTACCACGCGATCGAGTTCGGTCAGCCGGTGCGCTCGCGACTCCGGGTTGTGGTCACGGTCCACGACCTGATCCCGTTCGTGTTTCCCCGGGATTACCCGTGGGTCCGCAGGGCGCGCCTGCTCGGCCTGGGCTTGCTTCGTCATGCCGACGCTGTGATCGCGGTATCCGAGTCGACCCGGAGTGATGTGATCCGCTTCTCGAAGACGGATCCGGAGCGGATCACCGTGATCCCCGAGGGAGTATCGCCCGTCTTCAAACCCGCCCACGCCGACGCGATCGAGCGCCTTCGTGACCAGTTGCGGTTGGACCGCCCGTTCCTGCTCGCCGTCGGCACCTTCGATCCTCGCAAGCGCATCGGGCTGCTCGCCGACGTGGTGCGTCGCGTCCGGCGCGACCACGACGTCGAGCTGGTGATCGCCGGCGATCAGGGCACGTTTGCTGGAGCGGTGACCGGCGAGCTCGCTCGCGCCGGGCTTGCCAGGCACAGTCGTGTGATCGGGCACGTCACCACCGACGACCTCATCGCGCTGTACACGGCGGCGGCGGTGTTCGTGTTCACGTCCGCGTACGAGGGCTTTGGTTTGCCACCGCTGGAGTCGATGGCGTGCGGCACGCCGGCGGTGGTGTTCGACAACTCCTCGCTCCGCGAGGTGAGCGGCGGCGCGGCATCGCTGGTGCCCGACGGCGATGCGGGTGCGATGGCCGAATCCGTCAACCACATCCTGGACGACGCGCCGGCGCGAGAGCGGCAGCGATCCGCCGGTCGTGCCTGGGCGGCCACCTTCACGTGGCGTCGCGCCGCCGAGATGACCTACGCGACCTATCACGCCGTGCTTGGGCGCTGACGTCGCCGTGTGCTGGCTAGCCCTTTTCCGTGACGTGGTATTCCAGGTATGCGCCGAACATCAACCGGGTCTGTGCCTCGAGCGCGGGGATCACGCTGAGGGCCAGTCCGACGACCGGGTACGTGAAGAGCTGCAGCTCCGCCCAGCGTCTGCGCCACCACGGCCACTCCTTTGGTTTGGGACAGATCCGGTAGTCGACCTGCACGAGAAGTAGCGTGTTGAGCAACGTGATCGTGAGAATGCTGGCGCTCAGGCTACCAAGGAATGCCGAGGTTGGAGAGAGGCTGTAGTCGAGGTCGATGAAGGCGGGAAGCGCGCCCCCGAAGAAGAGCAGGATCGGCAGGGTGGCCCAGGTCAGATGGTTGAAGATGAGATTCGAAAACCTGCGCGCGCGCAGCCGCCACGGGATCTCGGGGTGACTGAGCATTCGTGAGATGACGTAAGGGATATCGGTCGCTCCCCACGCCCACCGCTTGATCTGGTTGTACTGCGATTTATGCGTCGCGGTGTAGCTGCGTGCACGCGGTGCGTCGCCGTACACGGGTAGGAACGCGGGCCGCGTGTTCAGGTTGCCGCCGCAGTGGAAGAAGGCCTTCCAGAAGAATCGCGAGTCCTCGGGGATCACGTCCGAATCCCAGTATCCGACGCCGGCGAGCAGGTCGAGCGACATCGAGTACGAGGAGAACATGACCAGGCGGTGCGGGTGCTGGTGCAGGAACATCTGCCACTGAGTCGCGGCTGTCGCCATCACGCGCACAGCGGTGGGAACTCGCCAGATGTTGTTGAGAAATACGGGAACGGGTTGCCAGATCGACACAAGTCGATCGTCGGCCATGCAGAACTGGAGCGTCATGTACGCGAAGTACTGCGGATGCAGCCGGAAGTCGGAATCGAGGTCGGTCACCATGGTTCGAGAAGGATCGAGACCCATCTCGTCGCACGCGGCCTTGAGCACCGGGCCTCCGTATGCCATTGCAGCCGACTTGCCGACCACGATTCCAGGGAGCAACGGGTCTTTGATGTGCAGGAACAATCGAAACGACGCCGCGAACTCCGTTCGCAGCCTCGCGACGTTCTCGATGCCTCCGGTGTCCGTCTCGCGGGTGATGATCGCGCAGACTCGAAGATGTTCGGGGTAGTTCTGCGCGGCGAGCGCGGCAACGGTCGCGTGCAGCACCTCATACGATTCCGTGTACGTTGGAATCAGCGCGCACTGGACCACCTCCGACGGAGCCGGTGCCCCGTCGGGACGCGCCGCCTCGAACTCTTCGCAGCGCTGCCACCAGTCGACCGCCTCGGTCGCGGTGAGTGCTTTCAGCGTCTTGCGGACGCCTCGAACCGTCACCGTGGTCCTGACCAGCCAGTAGGCATCCAGGAGCACAGCGCCCGCACCGAGTATCCACAGCATCCCCGGGTCGTTGAGCCTGATCGCGAAGGCGGCGACCACCGGGACGAGCAGAGCGAACCACGTGAGTGCGCCCGGGAGGATTTCAAGGAGCCGCTGCTGGGTATGGTGCGACAGCGGGATCGCTCTGGATCGCGCGATCATCTGCACCTCAGTCTACCGATCCACACATACGAGCCTGAATGCCCCAAGAACCAACCGAACCCACCGTCGACGCCGATCAGGAAGAACCGGACGTCCCGGTCCCCGAAGTGCTCGAGGCTGACGCCGTCGAATTGGACGACACCGAGGAGATCGAGATCGAGATCGGGGTCGTGGTGGAGGTCGACGATGACGACGACGATGACGACGAGGAGGAGGTCGTCGCGGTCGCGGCTCCGGTGGTCGTCGCGCCGGTGCCCCGTCCATCGCCGACACCCGGACGCCCACCCGGCGCACGAGAGGAGCCGCCGCCCCCCTTCGGCGTGGGCGAGCGCGTGATCCTCACCTCGAACACCCGGCCCCGCACCGGTACCCCGATCGGCGACTACCCGGTCGGCTCGCGAGGCATTGTCGAGACGGTCCTGAGCCAGACGGCGATCGTTCGATTCGACAGGCACTCGGACACCAAGGAGGTCGTCGCCTTCACGTGCCTCGAGACCGCGGAGACGCCGGAACGCCACGCCGAACTGACCCAGCTGATGGTCGAGCCGGTGCGTGTCGGCGATCGAGGTCCCCGGCCGGCGGCCAATGGCGCGGTTGCGCCGCCGGCAGCGGAGCCCGAACC
>JBAPOS010000173.1:0-9966 GCA_049279755.1 Candidatus Dormiibacterota bacterium
CGCCAGGCCGCCGAGCGGACGCTTGCGGAGGAGCGCACACGCCTGCTGCGCAACGTGCCGCCGGCCACGGCGGCGGCGAAGCCACGCCGGAGGACCTGGTGGCAGCGGCTCAGGGGGTGACCGCGCCCGCCGGTTTCGGCCGTCTCCCCTGCGCCATCCCGACGAACTGACGGAGCGCCTCGGTCGGAGCCGGACGCGTCGCAACTTCGCGGAGCAGCAACTTGCTTTCGGTGAGCAGCTCCGCATCCGGGAGCTCGCCTCTGCCGGAGGTGGCGACAACCCAGCCCGGGGAGTACCAGAGCACCGTCTCGAACGCGAGCCCGCTCAGCGTGAGTCCGTTGAGCAGCGAGTCGGTGATCCTCGAGAGCGGTCGTTTCGCGTTCGTGACAACGATGCCTCGGATCCGGTCGAGCACGTCGAGTTGCTGCGCCAGCCCGACGGTCAGCGCTGCCGCTCGCAACGAGAGGATGTCGAGCGCGGTCGGGATCACGATCCGGTCGGCGGCGCCCATCGGGCCAACCAGTGACGGTTCGTGCGGGTGCGTGTCCAGGAGGATGATGTCGCAGTCGTCACGAACATCAGCGAGCATCTCGTCGAGTTGCTCCTTCGACGGCGACTCCTCGTTGAGGCTGCGATGTGACACGACGGTACGGATTCCGAGTGGATGATCGATCAGCGCATCTCGCAGCGTGACGCGCCCGTGCAGGACGTCGATGACCGTAACGCTGCGTTTGGCCCGCTCCAGGGCATTGCTCAATCCGCCCGTGGGATCGAGGTCGATCGCGATGACCTTGAGACCACCTGCGGCAGCCGCCGCGCACAGCGCATAGCTGCTGGTTGTCTTTCCGACACCACCTTTTAGCGACGCAATCGTGATTACTTCTGCAGGCACGTCCGTAGAATATCCGCACATGGCCACCGCGGCGCCCCATGTCAAGTTACTGCGACAGCTTGCCAGCGCCAAAGACGATTACTTGAGCGGCGCGTTCGACATTTCCTGGGATGGCGCCAAAGCGACGCTCTACCTGGTGTTCGGACGGCCGAGCCATGCCGTCTTCGAAACGGATCAAACGCAGATCGAAGGGGAAGCAGCGATCGACGCGTTGCTTGCCGCACTCCCGCGGGTCTTTGCGGTCTCTGACTGGCGACGCGCGATGTCGCCGCACGAGACGCTTTCGATCACGATCGACGAGCTCGCCGGACCCTTTGTGCGCCTGGCCGGCTCGTATGCGGATGACCCGGTCACCGAGGAAAGCCCGGAATGGTGGAGCGCCGTCGACGATTCACCGGACCTTCCCTTCGGGCTCGCGGACTTTCCACTGCTTCCCGGTGGGCGTCCGCTCTGGCTCGAGGCATCGCCGGAAGAGGTCCATCTTGCCGATCGCCTCGCCGACCTGCCACCGTCGATCCTGATGCTCACCGGCGCGAAGCTTCGTGCCGCCGCGGTCGTGAGCGGAGGCGACCTGATCGACGCGGTCTGGATCGATGCCGACGATCATGCGCGCGGCGAGACCGCCGGGATGGCGATGCTGGGCGCGACCAAGGGTTCGCTGGCCGGCTACGCACTCGACGATCCTCGCGTCGCAGAGGCGCTCACGATGCTGTGGCGCCTCCCGCTGGCGGTGAGCGGTGTCGAGCTGTCGTGGCTCGACCCTGCCTCGATGCTCGCGGCTTTCCGCGCCGACGGTCTTGATCGCGTGCTCGTCATCGACGCCCCCGTTCGTGGCATCGCACTGTTCAGTCGCGGGGGGCTCGTGGCCGTCTACTCGGAGACGCAGCGATCGGCGGTGGCATCACCGGAGCGTCTCCGTTCGTTGCTCTCGCAAGCACGTGGCCGGCTCACCGTCATGGAGCGCAAGCCCCGTCCGCTCGCCGCCGACGCCGCGGCGGCCCCGGCGAGTGCACGTGACTTCTTCGAGGTCACGGCGCCGGACGCCGCCACGGATGAACCGGCTGTGGCCGAGCCCGCAGCTTCTGACATCGGTGAAACCGAGCCCGAGGCCGGGGCTGAACTCGCCCCGGAATCGACTGAGACGGAGCCCGATGAGGCTGTTGCCCCCGAGCTGGAGCCACCGCCCCCTCCGCCTCCGGACGAGGAGGTTGCCGCTGTCGCCGGAGAGATGCCACCTCCACCCCCGCCGGCAGCCACGGAAGCTCAGCCCGAGCCCAAGCCGAAGCGTTCCCGCTGGGGGTTCGGAAGGTCGCGTAAATCGCGGAAAGACCGCCATGCGGCCGAGGAGGCCGCCGCTGCCAGCGTTGACGAGTCCATCCAGTCCGCGGATTCCGAGGCGGCGACGTTCGCGGGGTGGAGCATCCGCCAGCCGAATGCCGACGCCCAGCCGGTGTGGCACCGGTCGCAGGATCCGTCCGACCCGCCACCGCCCGCAGCGGATGTTGAACCAGGCGAGAGCGATGAGGCGGCTGCCCCGACCTGGTCACTCGCGCGTTCCAGGGATGACGCTGCAACGACGGCCGATGACACGGTTGCCGGCGACACCACCCTTGCGGATGCCGCGCCGCCGGTGTCTGACGCGTTGATCGTGGCGGATATCAATCCGCCCACCGAGCCGGCTGATGCCGCAATTGATTCAACCGCGGACGATGCTGATCACGAAGCCGCGACCGAGCCGGCTCCGGAATCGTGGCTCTCGGCGTCCTGGCTCGACGACGTCGTGCACGGCGACACCCCGCAGCCGGCGACCGAACCTGACGTCCCTGGGGAATCCGAGATCTGGGAGCACACAGGCGACCGACCGGCACCGGATATGGCATTCATTGAAGCCGCCGGCCACTCGCCGGATATGCCGATCGGCGAGCCGGATCATGAAGCCGAAGCGTCGCCAGACGACGAGACTGCTGCCGTTGCCGCCGCCGCAGATGACGAGCTCGACAGAGAGGGCGGGGCGCCGACGCCGGGACACGCCCTGAGGACCCCGGGGCCCTGGAGCTGGCCGCTCGCCGAACCCGACGAAGAGCCGCTCGCCACCTCCGAGGCCGGGGCATCGACATCGCAACCTTCGGACGAACCCGACGCGCTGGAACTGCAGCCCGTCGCGGTGCCGGCGTTTGCGCACGAGGACGACGCTGCCGCCTCCGAGCATGATGCCGAGTCGGGATTCTTTCACCGCGACGAGCCGATCGGCTCGCAATACGTGGACTTCGACGAGGTGCGCAACGAGCTGGTGCAGATCGGCATCGTCTGGCTCGGCGAGACCAATGCGGGGCAGGTGACCGCGCTGCTCAGCAGCACCCGATCAACCATCGACGACTTCGTCGCGACCATCGACACCATTCGCGGGCTCCATCTCGACGGCCAGGACCCCGCGTCAATTCAGGCTATGGCACGCGAGATGCACCAGCAGGCTGCCGAGCGGTTGTGCGGGGCATGACCCGGTGAGCCACCAGGTGGTGAGCTGGATCCAGGATCACTCTGTGCTCATCCTGGCCGGCCTCGCCGTCGTCGAGGGCATCATCTGTCTCGCATTGCTCCGGCTGTCGCGTCATGCGCGGCACGAGATGAGGGCGGCCCAGGCGGCGGCACTCGAGTCGGCCCGGGCTGCCGCGCTGGCGGCTCCTGGTGCCATCGACCCCGAGGCGGTGCTTGCACTGCTGCGCCAGGGCCATGCACCGACCCTCGACAACGTGTACACGATGATGCGGCGCCGCGAACTCGAGGGGGCGGACAGGCCTGACAGTGAGTCGCCGGCGCCGGCACGGAGCATTCCAACCAGAGACGCACCCGCCGGTCGCACCTCGCTCACCAGCTCTCAGGTCGAGGAGCGGCTGCGCCAGTACGAACGCTGATCGGTCGTTATCTCGGGTGGCGCCGCTCGACTGGGATGGGGCGTCCCCTGCCGCATGCTTCGGCCGCGGCGAGGAAGGCCGCCGCAACCGCCTCCTCGCGCAGTTGCGCGATCGCGTCCTCGGTCCGGTGCAACACGGCGACGCTGTTGCGGATGGTCCAGCCCGACCGTCCGGAGACCTTGGGTGGAAGCAGCTGCCGGCCGGGGGAGCGGACCGACCAGCTCCCCGGCGAGACGCTCGCAGATTTGGCGCCCGAGTACGCCGATCCGGGTCGCCTGGCGGCCTCCAGGGCGCCTGGCCGCTGCACCTCCACGAAAACAGGGTCGGCGTCAGGGATCGATATCGGCCAGACGACCTCCGCCGGTGCGATGGCGTCGCTTCGTGCCGGGACTGCGCCTGCGAGCGCGAAGAGGGCTGCGGCGAGGTCTTCACCCGAGTCGAACGCGCTTCCCTCGCCGAACCACTCGTCGTCCTGGATGGAGGCTCCACCAGCCGTCACCATCGTCCCTGTACTCATCACAGCGATCTGATCGTACCCGCGCGAGTTAACGAGTCGTGGATGTCTGGAACGCTGCCGGAATCGAACGTGTATCGAACCGGTTGCTGTCGTCAGAACGGCCCGCTGAGGCGCACACAATCGGCGCGGAACCGCCTTCCGTCCGAAACCCAAGGAGCATCTTCACGTGAGCATGGCAGCCGTCCCGCAGAAGCTCGACAGCCGTTACCTCGAGGCTCTCGGCCCCCTGCGTCCACTGGTCGATGACGACAGCCTGACCGAGATCATGGTCAACGGACCAGAGATGGTCTACGTTGAGCGCAAAGGAAAGATCCTCCTCACCGATATCCGTTTCGATGACGAGGCTCATCTCATGCGGGTGATCGACACCATCGGTGCTGCGGTTGGACGGCGCATCGATGCGCGCACGCCACTCATGGACGCGCGCCTGCTCGACGGTTCCCGAGTCAACGCGGCGATACCGCCGGTCGCGCTCGACGGTCCCATTCTCACGATCCGAAAGTTCAGCAAGGACCCGTATCAGGTTTCCGACCTCATCGGGTTCGGCACCATGACCCAGGAAGCCGCCGCGTTCATCCAGGCATGCGTGCTCGCGCGCGCAAACATCCTGGTGTCCGGTGGCACGGGCACAGGCAAGACGACTCTTCTCAACGTCTGCTCGGGTTTCATCCCGATCGACGAACGCATCGTCACCATCGAGGATGCAGCCGAGCTCCAGTTGCACCAGGAGCATGTCTGCCGTCTCGAGGCTCGCCCGGCCGATGTCAACGGCGAAGGCCGGATCGCGATCCGTGAGCTGGTCATCAACTCGCTGCGCATGCGTCCCGATCGCATCGTCGTTGGAGAATGCCGTGGCGGTGAGGCACTCGACATGCTCCAGGCGATGAACACAGGTCACGACGGATCTCTGACCACCATCCATGCGAACAGTCCGCGCGAGACCCTCTCGAGACTCGAAACGCTGGTGCTCATGGCCGGTCTGGACCTGCCCCTCAAGGCAATCCGTCAGCAGATCGCCGGCGCGATCAACCTCATCATCCAGCTGAACCGGCTCAAGGACGGCTCGCGCAAGGTGGTGTCCGTCACCGAGGTGATCGGGATGGAGGGTGAGATGATCACCGTGCAGGAGATCTTCAAGTTCGAATCACGGGGCGCGGATCCGTCGACCGGAAAGATCATCGGCGACTTCGAGCCGACGGGCATCCGCCCGCGAATCATCGACAGGCTGTTCGACATGGGCATCCCGCTCCCGCCGCGCCTCGCGCAGATCTTCCCTGACCGGCGCCAGGTCGGCGTGGTCACCGAGAAGAACGGTCATCTGAGCGGGGTCGCCTAGCAGCGGCCTCAGGCAGCAGGCGGCGGGACGTTCACCGGCTCGTAGATCAGGCCCTCGCCGCAGCAGCGTCCGCACTCGTCGCGCGCGGTCGCCTTCGACGCCCAGGCACCGACGGTGCCCTCGCGAAACTCCACCTTGCGATTACGGTCCCCCGATCCGTCGCAATTCGGGCACCGCGCAAGTCGCCGTTCCGCCGCTGGCATGGCCATACACTGCGCTGCCGCTGAGGAAACATCTGTACGCAGGCGGACGCAGGGATGCCGGGACGCCCGAAACCCGATGCCGGATCAGGCGGATCCTACCCCGTCCATCACGTGGATGGGCTGGAAGATGTCCTCCGACAGCTGCTCGCCCGAGGTCGTGAGATGCTCGAGGAATGTGGGAATGACACCGCTCGGCATGTACGAGCCGACGACCTTGCCATCCTCGTCGACGCCAACCTGCTTGTAGGTGAAGATGTCCTGCAGCTTCACCTCGTTGTTCACACAGCCGAGCACCTCGGTGATGCTCACGATCTTGCGAGTTCCGTCGCGCAGACGGGACTGCTGCACGATCACGTTGACCGCCGAGCCGATCTGCTCGCGGATGGCGCGCGACGGCAGTTCCGCTCCCGCCATCAGCACCAGCGTCTCCAGACGGCTGATGCAGTCGTGCGCGTTGTTCGCATGGAGGGTTGTCAGCGATCCATCGTGGCCGGTGTTCATCGCCTGGAGCATGTCCAGCGCCTCACCACCACGGCACTCTCCGACGACGATTCGGTCCGGTCGCATGCGCAACGAGTTGATGACCAGGTCCCGGATCGAGACGCGTCCGCGACCTTCGACGTTCGCCGGACGCGTCTCGAGCGTGACGACATGCTCCTGACGCAGCTGCAGCTCTGCCGCATCCTCGATGGTGACGATGCGCTCATCCTCGGGGATGAAGCCGCTGAGGATGTTGAGCGTGGTCGTCTTTCCCGAGCCGGTGCCGCCACTCACCACGACGTTCATCTTTCCCCGCACGCACGCCCGGAGGAAGCGAACCATGTCCTCGGTGATCGACCCGTACTTGATCAGATCATCGATGGTCAGCGCCTCTTTGGCGAACTTCCGGATGGTCATCGTAGGTCCGCGCAGCGCGAGCGGCGGGATGATCACGTTCACTCGGGATCCATCCTTGAGCCGCGCGTCAACCATCGGCGACGACTCATCGACCCGCCGGCCGATGCTGCTCACGATCCTGTCGATGACCTGCATCAACTGCTGGTCACTCTCGAAGGTCACCGGGCTCAAGGTCAGCTTGCCGTGCTGCTCGACATAGATCTGCTTGTAGCTGTTGATCATGATTTCGGTGATGTCCTCGCTCGCGAGCAGTTCCTCGAGCGGCCCGAGACCGAGGACATCATTGATGAGGATCTCGACGAGTCGCAGCCGATCCGGCCGGCTCATCGTGATGTTCTGCTCGGTGATCACGTCGTTGAGCAGCTCGGAGATGCGCTGGCGCACGACCTCCGGGGGTACCGAGTCGGTGCCCTGGGCGAGCTCTTCCACGAGGCGCTGGTGCACCTTGCCGCGCAGCGCCACGTGGGTGTTGACGTGTCCAGCCATCTTGCCGAGCCCAGGTCGCGACATCGCTCCGGCGCGGTTCAGCAGCGTGGGCGCGCGCTGTGGTTCAGGTGCGGCGGCGGGGCGCTCGACCTCGAACGGGCGCGGCGCGGGCGGCGGGATTGACTGCGGTGGCGCCGAAGCTCCGCCGGGGCGATTCTGCCAGCCGGCCGGGGGGAACCGGTCCGCTCCGTCATCCACGGGACGGTCTGGCGTCCCAGAGGGTGCCGATGGCGACGGCGCGCTGGGTGTGGAAGCCGGAGGAGTTCCCTCTGCCTTCCGCTGCACTCGGTCGAGCAACGACATGAGAGCTCAAACCACCTCGTGTGATCGCGTTGAATACCTGCCCGGAGGCTGAACCAAGCATCCCCGGGATGCACGGGAAACGGTGCAACGATCCTGTCGAAGCAGCGTCCCAGGGGCTCTGAGGGGGTTTGAATGGGGTCCGCCGGAACCGGTCCGTCAAAGTCAGTTGCCAATTCACGTGAAGGAACGCCGCATGGAACGTCGGCTGTCGCCCTCGGCGTGGGATGAGATGCTCCGAACGGCTTCGGCGGTACGGGCACCAGCACCCCCGGCGTCCCGGGCGCCACTCCTCTGCCGCCGTCGGCGAGCGATTCGCCCGGTGGCGATGACCGGCGGTCTCGCGGTGGCGTGCGGGCTGGCTGCGCTGCACCTGGCCGGGGCGACCGGAACCGCGATGGCCAACGGCGCCTATGACTCGCAGCTGTTCTCGCTCACCAACCAGGACCGGACCAGCAACGGTGTGCACTCGCTGAGGTTCAGCGGGACGCTCCAGAACATCGGCGAGGGCGCGCCCTACAACTGCCGAGGCGTCCAGGTCTCCGGCCGATCTGTCGACATGATCCGGCGCAACTACTTCGCCCATCCGATCCTCGGCTGCGGCGAATACGTGTTCTCGATGATGCAGGCCTTCGGCATCCACTACCGGTCGGCCGGCGAGAACATCGGCTGGGTTGCATATTCTTCGAGCCCGGCCGGCTACATCAATGGTGCCTTCATGAACAGCAGCGATCACCGAGCCAACATCCTCTCTCCGAACTACACCGAGATGGGCGTCGGGTCCGACGAGAGCGCGCCCGGCGTTACCTGGACCGGGCAGGGAAGCGAGCAGGACGTCTGGATGTTCAGCGAGGAGTTCGCCCAGGTGGGCTCGTCATCGCCGCCACCCCCACCCGGCAAGCCGCGGCCCAAGCCCGTGGCACGGAACTCGCCGGCGCCCGCGCCTCCGGCCGCACCTGGAGTGAGCATCACGCCTGCCGCGACGCCGTCGACATCGCCGACGCCGACGCCACTGCTGATCCCGGCCGGCAGCCTCCCCCAGGACCTCCCCGCACCGCCGGTTGGCGGCTACGAGGGGCTCTTTCCCAACACGATCGAATCCGTCCTCGAAGCTTTCCTGACGTTCTAAAAGGGCACAGAACTCTGACTCAGCTCAGCGCCGTCGAAGCGTCCACTGGCGAGCTCGATGGCAGCATCGTCGTCGCCACGGGTCTCCGCAAGATCTACCGGGTGAGCCGCCCGCCCCGTGATGCGATCCGAGATGTGTCGCTGACCGTTGCGGCCGGCGAGTTCGTTGCCATCATGGGGCCGAGCGGCTGCGGCAAGAGCACGCTCCTGCACATGCTGGGGGGCTTGGAGCCGCCCGACCATGGGACGGTCAGGATCCAGGGCATCGACATGTACGCGCTCCAGGACGAGGAGCGCTCAGCGTTCCGGCGCGACCACATCGGCTTTGTCTTCCAGTTTTTCAACCTCCTTCCGACTTTGACCGCGGCTGAGAATGTCGCACTGCCCCTTCGCCTGCGCAACGACGCCCCCGGGAAGCACGGGCAGCGGCTCTCCCGGCAGGTGATCGGCCAGCGGGTGGACGCGGTGATGAACCAGCTCAACCTCCATGGCCTCCAGGGCCACGGCCCCGAGGAGATCTCCGGAGGAGAGCAGCAGCGGGTGGCGCTGGCTCGGGCGCTCGCCGCCTCGCCATCTCTCCTGCTCGCCGACGAGCCGACCGGGAACCTCGACTGGACGAGTGGGCACGAGGTCATGGCGCTCCTGACACGTTTGTGCCGTCAGGAGCATCAGACGGCGGTATTGGTCACCCACGACGCGCGGGTCGCGGCGTACGCCGACCGGGTCCTGATCATGCGCGACGGCGCGGTGATGGACGAAGTCGCCCTGAGCCACGAGGCACAGGCACCGGACGCGAGGCCCGACCCCTCGGTCCTGGTGGGCAGACTGGCCAAGCTGGACCTGTGAGCGACATCTGGGGGCTGGCGGCTCGAGCCATCAGGGCACGCCCGCTTCGCAGCGTGCTCACCGCCGCCGCCGTCGCCCTCGGAATCGCCGTGGTGCTAGCGGTCCAGATCGCGATCCAGGGCCTGACCGTGCAGGCGAGTGAAGCCAAAACGCAGCTGGCCGGCGCCTCGTCGCTCGACGTCCGCGTCGACGCCGGTTCCGGCTTGACGGCGTCGGAGATCACCGAGCTCGGGGCCCTCCCGGGCGTGGTCCAGGCCGTCCCCCTGTACGAGAAGCAGGTGACCGCCGGCCCGGTCGGGACTGGTCTTACGGGCGACACCGTGACCCTGGTCGGCCTCCAGGACTCAAGCGCGGCACTCCGCAGCGTCTCGGTGGTTGCAGGACGGCTGCCGCTGCCGGGGAGCACCACGGAGGTCGCCATCGACCAGGGGTTGAGCACAGCCCTGAGC
>JBAPOS010000174.1:0-1773 GCA_049279755.1 Candidatus Dormiibacterota bacterium
GCGCTTGCATGGCATGCAAGAGGTCGTCGGTTCGAGCCCGACTAGCTCCATGACGAGAAAAGCCTGCTAACGCGCGCCTTTTTGTAAGCGTTCAGTGGGTTAGGGGGACATAACTCTGGGGTGTCGAATCATGGGGTGTGGATCGGGCTGAGGCAGAGGCGATCTATGACGCGGGCCGCGACGTCGTGGTCGAGGTGTTGTTGCGGATGGATCGCCAGATCCGGGAGCTCTCAGAGACGGTCGCGAGGCAGGGCGAGCGGATCGCGCAGCTTGAGCGGCGGCTGAACCGGAGCTCGCGCAACAGTTCTCAGCCGCCGAGTGCTGATCCTCCGGGAACGGCTCCCCGGCGCGGGAAGGATTCGTCGGGTCGCCGGCAGGGTGGCCAGCCCGGGCATGAGGGCAAGGGCCGCCCGTTGTTGCCGGCGTGGGCGGTCGATGAGGTGATCGATCATTGGCCGGATCGCTGCGCCTGCGGTCACGAGTTCGCGCAGGGCGAGCACGTGGCGGTTGGTGAGCCGGTGCGCCACCAGGTCGAGGAGCTGCCGGCGATCACGGTCACGGTGACCGAGCATCGCTGCCAACGCGTGCGCTGCCCCGGGTGCGGCCGCCGGCGGCGGGCACAGCTTCCCAAGGAGATCTCGGCCAGCGCATTTGGTCCGCGGTTGCAAGCGGCCGTCGCGACGCTGTCGGTGCGCAACCGCATCTCGCGCCGTGACGTCGTCGAGCTGTGCGAGCAACTGTTCGGGTCGCGGATCAGCACCGGCACGGTCGACAAGATGCTCGCCCGCATCGCCGACGCGCTCGAAGAGCCCTGCGACGAGTTGCTCGAGCGGCTGCGAAGCGGCCAGGCCGTGCATATGGACGAGACCGGGTGGCGGACCGCCGGTGAGCGTCGCGCGCTGTGGGGCATCTTCGACGAGCGTCACGCCTACCTGCACGTCGCAGCGGACCGTCACGAAGACCACGCCAAGCAGCTGCTCGCCAACACCGGGGCGATCGTGACCTCTGATCGCTGGTGGGCCTACGCACACCTGCCGCTGCACCGCCGCCAACTCTGCTGGGCGCACCTCGCAAGAGACTTCAAAGCTCACGCCGAAGGCATGGGCGCCGAGAAAGAGTTCGGTGAGCACGGCCTGCGCTTGTGCGAGCGCATCTTCTGGGTCTGGGAGATCTACCAGCACACCCACGACCGCCGGCAGCTCGCGGCGACGATCCGCGCCCTGCAGCGCGAGTTCAAACCGACCATCCGCCGCTACGCCGGCAAGAGCCCCCGCTACAAGTACTGCCGCGGCATGGCGCGCAACCTGCTGAAAGCCTGGCCCGCGCTGTGGACGTTCGCCCGCCACCCCGATGTCGAGCCGACCAACAACCACGCCGAACGCGCGCTGCGCAGCGCCGTGATCTACCGCAAACTCTCGCTCGGCAGCCAATCCGAGGCCGGCGAACAACGCGTCGCGCGCCTACTCTCAGCCCACACGACCTGCCGACTCCAGCGCCGGCCGCTACACGCCTACCTCGCCGACGCCATCGCCGCCCACAACCGCGGCGACCCAGTGCCCCTCCTCACCTAAACCAGGGCACTGAACGCTTACCAGAATGCGGTCTTTTGCAGGGATTTTCTCGACAGGGCACGAAGTTGTTTCCTCACGCTTGACAGCTGAGAACACACCCGATGTTGTTGACGGTGTGTAGTTGAGTTGCACACGGGATTGCGTTATCGTCCGACGATGTTGGCCGCCAAGGTGCGGCCGCCACCACGAGGGAGGTGTCATG
>JBAPOS010000175.1:0-4998 GCA_049279755.1 Candidatus Dormiibacterota bacterium
CTCGAGAGCAGCGCCGCGAGCCGCTCGGTGCCGGCGTCGAGGGTTCGAGCGAACGCTTCTTCTTCGATGCCCAGCGTCTCCTCGATGAGTCCGCGGAACTCGACGAGCTCCGGGTAGACCGGTCCCATGACGCCGACAAGGTCAGCGGTGCCGGCCGCGAGGCCCCCCCGGAGGGCGACGCGACGGGCGTCCACGGCGGCGCGCCGGATCAGCCTGCGCAGCACGTAGCCGCGCCCCTCGTTGGCGGGGAGCACGCCTGCGGCGATCAGGAACCCGGCGCCGCGAAGGTGGTCGGCGAGGACGTACAGAGACCGCTCCAGGCTCGGATCCGTGACATCGGCGCCGGCTCGAGACCGGAAACCACGGACGATCGGCGCGAAGTGATCAGTGGCGTACCCGGTGCGATCACCCTGGACGATCGCCACGATCCGATCGAATCCAAGCCCGGTGTCGACCGTGGGGTTGGGAAGGAGCGGCCGCGATCCGTCCGGCTGCTGGTCGAACTCCATGAACACCAGGTTCCAGTACTCCTCGAAGCGGTCGCCTCCGCATTCGTCCTGGGGCATGCAGTCGGTGCGGCCGCAGGAACACGGGCCGCCCCAGTCGAAGTAGATCTCGCTGTCGTACCCGCATGGGCCGGTCGGGCCGGCGGCCCACCAGTTCTCGGTCAGACGCGATACCCGCTCCCGCGGGACGCCGATCTTCTCGACCCAGAGTCGCTCGGACTCAACATCATCGGGATAGATGCTCGGCCACAGTCGGGCGGGATCGAGACCCAGGACGTCGGTTGAGAACTCCCACGCGTAATCGATCGCGCCCTCTTTGAAATAGTGGCCGATCGACCAGTTGCCGAGCATCTCGAAAAAGGTGTGATGCGTCGGGTCACCGACCGATGCGATGTCGTCGGCACGAAAGCACTTCTGACACGACGCGAGGTCGCGCGAAGGTGGCGTGCGCTGACCGGTGATCCATGGCTTCAGCGGCACCATTCCGGCCACGGTGAAGAGAAGCGACGGATCGTCGTGGGGAATGAGCGGAAAGCTCGCGAGTCGGTAGTGCCCGCGCTCTTCGAAGAAGCGAAGAAATCGCTCCCGGATCTCAGAGCTGAGCACGTGCAAAAGTATTCGACAGCAAGTTGTCGAATTCTACACGGGCGCCTCGGCCCCGAACTCCTTGCGAAGGTGCTCGACCGCCGCGCGCTGCAATCGTGAGACGTGCATTTGCGAAATGCCAAGCCGTTTTGCGACCTCTGTTTGCGGCAACTGCTCGACAAACCGCATGGCGAGGATCTTGCGTTCGCGTGGAGTGAGGTGCGCCATCACCTGCTCGAGGACGTCCTGCATCTCGACCCGCTCAAGGTTGTCGTCCGAGAGGCCGAGACGGTCGCCCAGGGTGAGCGGCTCGTCACCACCACCCACCGGTCCGTCGAGGGAGACGGTGTGCTGCGCAGGGGCAACCTCCATCGCCGCGAGCACCTGATCGGGCTCGAGCCCGACCCGAGCCCCGATCTCCGCTACCGTGGGCGATCGCCCCAGCTCGTTCTGGAGCAGCTGGGTTGCGGCGTTGACCTTGGCGAGGTTCTCCTGGAGCCGGCGCGGAACCCGGACGGCCCACGAGCGGTCCCTGAAGTGGCGCCGGATCTCGCCCGCGATCGTCGGGGTCGCAAAGGTGCTGAACTCGTTCTCCAGGGACGGGTCGAAGCGCTCGATTGCCTGGATCAGGCCGAGAAACCCGACCTGCTCGATGTCTTCCAGAGGCTCGCCGCGGTTGGCAAAACGGCGCGCGATGTAGTGGACGAGGTCGCTGTTGAGCTCCACCAGGCGTTCACGGATTCGTGGATCGCGCGTCTTGTTGAACTCGCGAAGCAGGCGCCGCATCTCGGCTCGTTCAGCCGTCTCAGCAGGCTTCGCAATCGTCCGCTCGCGAGTTGCCACGCCGTCGCCGCGCCCCGGCGCGGGGGTCACGACGCCTTGTATTTGGTCAGACGAACGCGCAGGCTCCCAGTTCGGTCGTCGACCCGGTACGTACTGTCGTCGACAAAGAGCCCCATGAGGCGGAGGGCCAGGTCGGTCGCAGCGACCAGTTCGCCACCCTCGTGCCGGAATCCGGCCTGCTCCGCACGCGCCCTGAGCTCAGCCTCGCGATTCACCGTGCTGCGTACCGTCACTTCAAGGCCGGTGTCGCTCATCTTGAACACGATCCGGACCTGCCCCGCGATCGATCCCGAGTGCTCGAGGCACCGGACCGCGTTCTCGCACGCCTGGGCCACCGCGATGGTGAGGTCGTCGATAGCGTCCATGTCGAAACCGGCCAGCGACCCGAACGCTCCCGCTGCCCGCTTGGCGACGAGGATGTGCTCTCGATCAGCGGGCAGACGCAGTTCGGAAACGGTTCCCATGACGCTGTTTACGTACCCCACCTCGCGAGCCCCGAAACAGCCGGTTGGTCCGAGAGCTCAGGCGCTGGACGGCTCGGACGAGGGCATCGACGGCGCGGCAGCGGTGGCGGCGCGGCCCTCATCCACGGCTCCGGCGATCTCGGCCTCCCACTCGCGAGCCTCCGCCTCTTCCCGGCGGCGAGCTCGGACGCGCCAGAAAAACACAGCACCCGTGATGGCCGCGCCTGCCGCCACAAGGCCTTTCTTACCGAACGGAACACGCATTCCACGAGCCTCCCAATTGCCGACTCGGGCATTATGGCCCTCGGCGGCGAGCCGGCGCGAGCACCACGCCGGTCACTTCGAAGAGCACCACGCCCACCGCGTCGGCGACCGGATGGAGCGCTCCGAGCTGCGGGCCGCCCGCTCGTGTGGCGATGGCGACGAGCTCGCCCGCGACCACACCGGCCGCGGCGAGGAGCAGCGTGAGCAGAAATGAGCCACGCCGCGGCATCACCATCGCCGAGACGGTGGTGCCGATGAGCACGAAGAGGATTGCGAGGCCGAGCCCCGGGCTCACGGCTTCGGGGTGGTCGGGAGAATCCCAATGCCCAGTTCGCGCAGCTGAGCGGGGTCGACCGGTGCGGGCGCGTCGGTCATCGGCTCCTGTCCCTGCTGGTTCTTGGGAAATGCGATCACGTCGCGGATGTTGTCGGTCCCGAGCCCTTCCATGACCATCCGGTCAACGCCGCCCGCCCAGCCGCCATGAGGTGGCACGCCGTACTCAAAAGCCTCGAGCAGGAAGCCGAACTTGCGCCGCGCCTCGTCGGCGTCGATGCCCAGCGCGGCGAGGACGCGCTGCTGGATCGCCGGGTCGGTGATGCGGATGCTGCCGCTGCCGATCTCGCGTCCGTTGACGACGAGGTCGTAGGCGCGCGATCGCACCGCGAGCGGATCCGTCTCGAGGAGGTCGAGATCATCCGCGTGGATCATGGTGAATGGATGGTGTGCCGCCCCGATCTCACCGGTTTCCTCACTGCGTTCGAACATCGGGAACTCGGTCACCCAGAGCATGTCGATGCGCGAGTCGTCGTACAGGCCTCGGGTGCGGCCGAGGTGATTGCGCACGGCGCCGAGCGCTGCGTTGACCACCTCCGGCCGATCGGCAACCATGAGAACGCAGTCCCCCGTCTGCGCGCCGGTGATCATGCCGATCGCCTCGAGCTCGGCGGCGGTGAAGAACTTCGCGATGGCGCCGTGCCAGCCGTCCTCCCGTTTCCACAGGTAGGCGAGTCCACGCGCTTTCGCACCGCGTGCAACCTCGGTGAGCGGACCCTCGATGTCGCTGCGGCTCAGGTCGTCGCCACCCTTGACGCAGATGCCCTTGATGATGCCGCCGGCCGCGACCGCATCGGCGAAGACCCGGAATCCCGAGCTCCCGACGACGCCGGTGAGATCGCGCAGCAGGAGCTCGAAGCGCGTGTCCGGCTTGTCGACGCCGTAGCTGTCGATGGCCTGCCGCCAGGTCATGCGCGGGAACGGAACGCTCAGACTGCCCCCGCGGAAATCGCACGCCTCCCAGGCGCTCGGAATCGCATGCTCGAGCGCGGCGAAGACGTCGTCCTCATCGACGAAGGACATCTCGATGTCGAGCTGCGTGAACTCCGGCTGGCGATCTGCGCGCAGGTCCTCGTCGCGCATGCAGTGAGCCAGCTGAAAGTACCTGTCGAAGCCGGCGACCATGGAAAGTTGCTTGTACAGCTGGGGTGATTGGGGCAGCGCATAGAAGCTGCCGGGGAACAGCCGGCTCGGGACGAGGTAGTCGCGCGCTCCTTCGGGCGTGGCCCGGATCATCATCGGAGTCTCGATCTCGAGGAATCCGATCTCGTTCATGGCGCGACGGAGCTCGGTGCAGAATTTCGCGCGAGCCCGGATGTTGCGCTGCAGGTGAACGCGGCGTAAATCGAGGTAGCGGTGGCGCAGGCGCAGCTGCTCGTCCACCTCGGAGTCCTCGTTGACAGGGAACGGCGGTGTCTTTGCGATGGCGAGCACCGTACAGGCGCTTGCGCGCAACTCGACCTCGCCGGTCTCGCGTTTCGGATTGACGTTCTCGGGGGCGCGCATCTTCAGCTCGCCCTCGAAGCGCAGCACCCATTCGAGACGTGCTTCACGTGCCGCCCGGTGCGCCTCGGGCGCGTCGTTGGGATCGATGACCACCTGGAGGATGCCGGTGTGGTCGCGAAGGTCGATGAAGATGAGACCACCGTGGTCGCGCCGGCGGTCGACCCAACCGAACGCGGTCGCGTGCGTCCCGGAGTCGGCGGCGCGAGGGGTGCCGCAGTAAGTGCGGTCGGTGCTCACGAGCTCCCCCCGAGGATGCGGGTCACGGTCGTGGCCAGCTCGACGATCGGCACGGTCTGCTGGCTGCGGCCGTCCAGGTCACGAACCACCGCGCTGTCCTCGGCGACCTCGTTTTCGCCAACGATGACTGCAACGCGCGCGCCGATGCGAGCGGCGCCGCGCAGCTTGCGGTCGAGCCTGCGCTCGGCAACGTCGAGGACGGTTCGGGTCCCCGCGATCCGCAGGCGACGCGCGACGGTGCCTGCCGGTTCGGCCTGGCC
>JBAPOS010000176.1:0-2919 GCA_049279755.1 Candidatus Dormiibacterota bacterium
GGTGTCGCCGCCGCTGCGGACGCCGATTCGGGCGCCGGTGGCCAGAGCGGCTCATCCGGGGGCTCGCCCTCTGCCGGCCAGGGGTCGAGCTCGCCGTCGGCCAACGGGAGTGGCAACGGCAACGGCAACGGCAATGGCAGCGGCAGTGGCACGGGCAATGGCAATGGGATCGGCAACGGGAACGGAACGGGCAACGGGAGTGGGAGCGGCAGTGGATCCGGGTCCGGTGGGAGCGGTGGAAGCGGTGGTCAGGGGCAGTCGGGCTCGGGCGGATCGCGCGCGGGCCCGGCGGCGTCGAATGAGCAGCTCTTCGTACCCGGGTCCGGGAATCAGCCGTTCGGCGACCCGCAGAGCTTCCAGCTGGCCTCCGGCCAGAACGTCCCAACCCAGGCGCTGTCGTCGGTGTTCGAACAGTTCCAGGCGTTCGTGCTGCAGACCCTCGACCGCAGCGGATTCGCCCCCGGCGACCGGGATCTCGTGCGTGAGTACTTTGCGTCGCTGCAGGGCCTGGGCGGGTGAGCGTCGCCCCAGCCGTCGAGGAGCCCACGGCCGACGACTTCACCACCATGGCTCGCGCGCTCGAGGCGGAGCTGCACAAGCTCATCGTGGGCCAGGAGGAGCTGGTGCGCCACGTCGTCACCGCGCTGCTCGCCGGTGGCCACGTGCTTCTCGAGGGCGTCCCGGGGCTTGGCAAGACTGCGCTCGTCCGCGCCGTCGGCGACGCGCTGACCCTGCAGTTCTCGCGCATTCAATTCACGCCAGATCTGATGCCCGCGGACATCACCGGCACCATGGTGATCAGCGAGACCGATACCGGCCGCAGGTTCACGTTTCAGCATGGCCCCGTCTTCGCGAACATCGTGCTCGCCGACGAGGTCAACCGCGCAACCCCAAAGACGCAGAGCGCGCTTCTCGAGGCCATGCAGGAGCATTCGGTCACCGTTGCCGGCGAGACCCGCTCACTCCCCGAGCCCTTCTTCGTACTGGCGACTCAGAATCCGATCGAGCTGGAGGGCACGTACCCGCTCCCCGAGGCGCAGCTCGACCGCTTCCTGATGAAGCTGCTGGTGCCCTTCCCCAGCAACGACGACCTTGTCGAGATCGCCCGGCGCACAACCGGCCCGGAACTGCCACGAGTACAAGCGGTCGCGGGCACCGAGACGCTGTTGAGCATGATCGCGCTGGCGCGCACCGTTCCCGTGGCCGACCACGTCATCGACTACGCAGCGCGACTGGTGCGGGCAACGCATCCACAGCACGCGAACCTCGACGCGGTCCGCGCACTGGTGCGATTCGGCGCGTCGCCGCGAGCAGTTCAGGGGCTGGTACAGGGGTCGAAGGTTCGCGCGCTCCTCGATGGCCGCTTCAACGTCGCCTTCGACGACATCAAGGCGCTGGCGACACCGGTGCTGCGGCACCGTGTGCTGCTGGGCTTCGAGGCAGAGGCGCGGGGCACGACGCCCGACGAGGTTATCGCGCAGATCGTCGACAGCATCGACACCGACCCTGCCGTCAGCTGAGCGCGACCGGCTCACCATGACCAGCCCGGCCGCTTCCGCGGGGATCGCCGCGGCGCGAGCGCTCGGCCTCACCCCGGAGGTGCTGTCGCTATTCGATCGCATGACCCTGCCGTCCCGGCGCCCCGTGCTCGGCGACGCCGGCCAGCGGCGCTCGCGGCGTACCGGTGGATCGGTGGAATTCGCCGACTTCCGCGCGTATGTGCCGGGAGACGACTTCCGGCGCGTGGACTGGAATGCATACGCCCGGCACGAACGGCTGATCGTGCGCCTGCACAGTGCCGACGAGGACGTGACCCTGACGCTCTGGCTCGACACCTCGGCGTCGATGACGTACGGGGATCCTTCCAAGCTGCACGCCGCGGCGTCGCTCGCCGGAGCGCTCGCCTATGTCGCGCTCGGCGCGTACGACCGCGCCTGCGTGGCGTCCTTCGCGTCCGCGGCCACGATGCTCACCCCCCGGCTGCGAGGTCGCTCCGCCACCCACCGGCTGTGGGTGGCGCTTGCCGGGTTGCATGGCGACGGCAGCACCGACTTCGGCTCGATCGGCCGCGCTTCCACGCGCACCGCGCCGGGGATCGCGGTGATCGTCTCCGATTTCCTGTCCCACCCAGGACCGGATGCCGCCCTCGCCGCGCTGCGCGGCGCCGGCCAGGAACCGGTGCTGGTTCGGGTGCTGTCACGCCAGGAAGTGGAGCCCGACCTGCGCGGCGACCTTCGACTGGTCGACGCGGAGACACGCGCCGCTGTTGAGGTCACGGTCACGCCGGCGACGATCGCCGCGTACAGGCGCCGTCTCGCCGACCGCACCGATGCGCTTCGTAGCCTCGCCGCCCGCCATCGAGCTCGATTCGTCGACCTCGTCAGTGACACGGACGTCGTCGCAGCCGTGCGCGCGTGCCGCGCGGCCGGAGTCGTACGGTGAGCTTTCTCGCACCGTTGCTGGCCGTCTTCGGCATCTCTGTTCCTGCCATCATCGTCCTTTACATTCTCAAGGTTCGACGCCGCGAGGTGGTTGTGCCCAGCACGCTGCTGTGGCGCGCCGACGCAGTGGACAGGCAGGCGAGCGTCCCGTGGCAGCGGATCCGTGCGTCGTGGCTGCTGTTCCTTCAGCTGCTTGCGGCGATTGCCCTGGTCCTCGCCCTGACCCGGCCCGCGCTTGCCCACCCAGGGCAGCTCGGACCCGACACCGTCGTCATCATCGACGCGTCAGGGCCGATGCAGGCGACAGACGTGTCCCCCTCACGCTTCGCCGCCGCGGTCGTCCAGGCGCGAGCGCTCGTCGACCAGTTGGGGTCCGGACAGCGCATGACGCTGATCGCCATGGACGCGAACCCCCGCGTCGTCGCCGCGAGCGGCGGCGACCACGGGATACTGGACGCTGCGCTCTCAGCCCTGCGCC
>JBAPOS010000177.1:0-1876 GCA_049279755.1 Candidatus Dormiibacterota bacterium
GTCTAGAGCAGCTCGACCGTCAGCGCGCCCTTATGGAAGGTGATGTCGTCGAGCACGGCGTTATCGAGCGCCGGGTCGCGCTGCCGGGCCGAACGCAGCTGATATCGGTGCAGCTCCTTAGCGCGTCGCTCCGCTCGCCCTACGGGCTCGCTGCGCTCCGCGCCGGCGCTACCCGGATCCGAGGGTTCATCCAAACCGCTTCTGATTGTCGTTGACATGAGTCTCCTTTCGACTCATGCCTACACAGTCGTCATGGCCTGACGGCCACCCTGGGAGACCGTGAAATCGTGGTTCTCCGTGCGCGCTGGTGCAATGGGCGGTCCAGTGGTGGCGGTGCGGCGCGGGGTGGCTGATGCTGTCGGGGCTGCTTGTCAAACGCCGCGGTTTTCTTGGTGCCTTTGAGCCCGAACACAGTCTGGCGTGGGAGCTTTGCCCGGAACCCGGGAATGGCGCTACGAGCCCGCACTTCAGATTCGACCTCAGTCGAAGCTCCCGGCGAGCGGCTGTCTCGTCCCGTCAATGTTGGAGGTGTGTGATGGAGATCGTTGTCGAGCGCGCCAGCGGGCTCGATGTTCACAAGGCGAGCGTGACCGCGTGCGTGCGCCTGCCGACCGATCGTCGCAGCGAGCGCGAGGAGCACGTGCAGACATTCGCGACGACCGTGAGCGGGCTGCTCGTGCTGGCCGACTGGCTCGCCGCGCACGGTGTCACGCAGGTCGCGATGGAAGCGACCGGCGTCTATTGGAAGCCGGTCTGGGCGGTGCTCGAGGATCGCTTCGAGTGTCTGCTCGTCAACGCCCGCCACGTCAAGCAGGTCCCGGGCCGCAAGACCGATGTCAGCGACGCGCAGTGGATCTGCCGGCTCGCCGAAGCCGGCCTGCTGCGCGCGAGCCTGGTGCCGCCCAAGCCGATCCGCGAGCTGCGGAACCTGACGCGCTATCGCAAAGCTCAGATCCGCGACCGCCAGCGCGAGGCCGGCCGTCTGCACAAGCTGATGGAAGACACCGGCATCAAGCTCGACTGCGTCGCCTCGGACCTGCTCGGAAAATCAGGCCGCGCGATGATCGCCGCGCTGATCGCCGGGACCAGCGACCCCGAAGTTCTCGCCGAGCTCGCGCAGGGCAAACTGCGCGCGAAGCTCCCAGCGCTCAGAGAAGCACTCCAAGGCCGCTTCGACGCCCACCACGCCGTGATTATCGGGCGCATCCTCGCGCACATCGATTACCTCGACGAAGCGATCAGCGAGATCTCCGACGCGATCGAGCAACACCTCGCGCCACTCGCAAGCCACATCGATCTGCTGTGCACGATCCCCGGCATCGCACGGCGCACTGCCGAGGTCCTGATCGCCGAGACCGGCGGCGACATGAGCGTCTTCCCGACCGCCGGCCACCTCGCGTCCTGGGCCGGCATGTGTCCCGGCAACGACGAATCCGCCGGCAAACGCAGATCAGGCCGCACCCGCAACGGCTCGAAATGGCTCCGCGCCACCCTGATCGAAGCCGCCAAGGCAGCCAGCCGCACCCGCGACACCTACCTTGCCGCTCAATATCAACGCCTCCGCCTTCGCCGCGGCGCGAACAAGGCCACCACGGCGATCGCACACTCGATGCTCGTCGCCGCCTGGCACATGCTCCAAACCGGCGAGATCTACAACGACCCCGGCCCCGACTACTACACCCGCCGCGACCCCGAACGCACCACCCGCCGCCTCATCGCCCAACTCGAGCGCCTCGGACACACCGTCACCCTCCAACCGGCGACCCCCGCCTGAACGAGAATTTCTCTTCAGAGAAGCACTCCAAGGCCGCTTCGACGCCCACCACGCCGTGATTATCGGGCGCATCCTCGCGCACATCGATTACCTCGACGAAGC
>JBAPOS010000178.1:0-2689 GCA_049279755.1 Candidatus Dormiibacterota bacterium
ACGACCGCGGGGTCGGCATCGCGGACCACGCAGTGCAGGAACGCGCTCGCCGCCGCCTCGTCAGCCGCGTCCTCATGGTCGGTTCGCGCGAGGGTCCAGCGCACCTGTTCAGGGGGTGCGGGTGACAGCGCGGCGCCCATCTGCTCGCGGACCAGGGCTGACTTTGCCTCGATGTCGGTTCCGCAGAGGACGAAGGTGACCGCGTTCCGGTAACCGCGCAATGAGCAGCAGGACACCTTGAGCGTTGGGGGCGGCGGCTCACCGCGCACCCTCGACACGCGCACACGGTCGGGTCCGTCCGAGGCGAGTGAGATGCTGTCGAAGCGAGCCACCACGTCTGGACCGAGGTAACCGGGAGCGTCGATCTCATACAGGAGCTGGGCGGTCACGGTCTCGACGGTGACCGCACCGCCGGTGCCCGGGTGCTTGGTGATCACGCTCGAGCCGTCAGCGCGCATCTCGGCGATCGGAAACCCGGGATGACGGACGTCGTGCTCGGTGAAGAAGCTGTAGTTGCCGCCGGTCGCCTGCGCGCCGCATTCGAGCACGTGACCGGCCACGGTTGCACCGGCCAGCGCATTCCAATCGTCGCGTTCCCATCCGAAATGCGCCGCCGCTGGACCGACCACCAGGCTGGCATCGGTGACACGCCCGGTGACGACCACGTCAGCGCCTGAGCGGACGCATTCGGCAATACCCCAGGCACCGAGGTAGGCGTTGGCGGCGAGCGGGGTGCCCAGGCCGAGCTCGGCCGCGCGCGCGGTCACATCGTCGCCCGCCACCGACGCCACTGTGGCGTTGACGCCCAGCCGCGCGGCGAGATCCCGGAGCGCTGTGGCGAGGCCGGTCGGGTTGAGGCCCCCGGCATTGGTGACGATGGTGACGCCGCGCTCGACGGCGAGGGCCAGAGAGTCCTCCATCTGACGGAGAAACGTCCCCGCGAACCCGCGATCGGGATGCTCCGTGCGCTGGCGTCCCAGAATGAGCATGGTCAGCTCGGCGAGGTAGTCACCGGTGAGGACGTCGAGCTGCCCGCCCTCCAGCATCTCCCGAAACGCCGTGAACCGGTCGCCGTAGAAGCCGGAGGCGTTGCCGATGCGCAGAACCATGTCCACAGGCCCGGCAAGGCTACCGTTCCCGGCGGGCCGGGTGAGCGCCGGCGGCGCCCGTCAGACCTCCGTCCCCACGTCGACGCGTTTGAGGAACTCGTCGAAGAGCGGGACGGTGAAGGCCGTGTCGCCGTGCGCCGGGCTGTAGATGATCCCCTTGGCGATCAGCGCCGAACGGCGTGGTGCGACCGACTCCACCCGGACCCCGAGCGCTCCCGCGATGTCCCCGGATCGGTGCGGCCCGGGGCCGAGCGATGCCATGGCGACGAGATACTCGCGTTCGCGGGGTGTGAGCCGGTCGAGGCGGACCAGGAAGAAGTTCTGGTCAAGTTGGTCCTGAACTCGCGACGCCGCACGGTCGACGTCATCGGCGGTGATCGGACTCTGCGGAGCGACGTTCCAGACGTGGTATCCCCACTCCTGCAGGAAGTACGGGTATCCGTGGGACCGTTCGACCATCATGTCGAGCGCCGCCCCGTCGATCGACGCGCCGCTCTCACGGGCGGGCACGGCGAGCGCTGTACGGGCGTCCTCGGCACCGAGCGAACCGATTTCAGGGAAATCGAAGAGTCGCTCCGCGTATGACTTTGCCTCTCCGGCAAGCGCCCGCAGTTGCGGGAGACCGGCTCCGGTGAGGATCACCGGGAGATTGATCTGGTTGGTCCGGTGGATCGCCACGATCAGCGCAGACAGTTCTTGGGGCTGAACGTATTGAAGCTCGTCGATCGCCAGGACGATGCCCGTGCCGCGGTCTCGCGCCGCCTCGCCGCAGGCGACCAGCAGGTCGGTGACATCGTCCGCCAGGTTTCCCGAATCCGCGACGCCGCGAAGCGCCTCGACGTCGATCGAGACGCGCGTGCCATCGGGGAGCTGGAGCGTGAAGGTCTTGAGCACTCGCAGCGCACGGGTCACGGCTGTCGATACGACGTTGCTGCTCAAGGGAAGAAGAATCCGGCGGAGCCTCGCCGCGAGCAACGAAGGGAAATGCCCGTGTTCGGGCGCCTCGATCAATCCCACACGGAACCCCTCCTGTTCGGCGATCTCGGCGAACCGATTCAGGAGCACCGTCTTGCCGGCTCCGCGGAGCCCGATCATCAGCAGGCTCTTCCCGGGCCTTCCCGCGACGGCACGACGAAACGCGATGCCGAAGCGGTTGATGAGGTCGTCGCGCCCCGTGAGCGCGGGTGGGGGAGTGCCGGCGCCAGGCCGGTACGGGTTGGCCAGTTCATCCATGGTTCAACGCAGTTTAGTGGTACTTTAGGATCTTATTGAACTTAGCTGATTTATCGAGTCGCTGGTAAAGATAGGTAAAGATCGGCCAAAAACCGAGCCGAAATCGGCCTATCACGGCCTTCGATCGGTGAGAGGTCTAGCTCTATCCTCTCCGGGGCCGATCCACGCGCTCGACCACCTACACGGCCAGCGTCGCTGCTGCCTGACCTCGGTGGCGCACCCCGTCGAAGCCGAGGATCGCCAGCGCGATCCAGACGAGCGCGAACCCGCAGAGCAATGCAAACGACGTGCTCTCGCGAAGAATGAGCACGCCGATGCCGAACTGCATGACCGGGGTCACGTATTGC
>JBAPOS010000179.1:0-7707 GCA_049279755.1 Candidatus Dormiibacterota bacterium
GCAGTCGCTCGACCGCCGACTGCCAGCGTGTCTCGGCGCCCTTGGCGGTCGTCCTCGCCTGCGCGAGCTCGCCACCGAGCGTGGTCACCTCGGTCTCGACGTCGAGGGGGAAGCGCGCGTAGGACGCCGTGGCCTCGAGCTCGGCCATCTGGTGCTTGGCCTCCCGCACCATCTCGGCCAGGCGCACGCGGCGGGCCGCGACCTCGGCAAGCCTTCCGGCGATGCGTGCGCGCTCGGCCGCGACCCAGAGCTCCGTTTCGGTGACCAGGGTCGCGTCGAGGACAGCCAGACGCTCCTGGTCGACGGCGACGGCAGCCAGCCTCGTTCGAGCGTCAGCGATGTTGCGGTCGAGGGTTCGAAGCCGCGCGGTCGCGACGCCAAGGGGACTCGCGGTGCGACGCTCGGATCCCACCCGGTCCATCGCCTCGCGGATGCGCACCAGGGCCTGGGCCGCGGTCACGCCCCGGCGCGTGTCCGCGAGCCGCTCGATCGCCTCCTGGAGCTGTCCGGCGCGCTGGCGTGCGCTTTCGGGAGCGTCGATGCGGAGGCCGTCGTCACCAAGCCACGCGGTCGCGCAGAAAACCGTCTCGTCGATGCCCAGATGGAAACGGCCGGGGGTGACTGCGCGCCCGCTGCGCAGCTCGTCGGTCAGCTCGGATCCCCCGAGCTCGAGCACCTGGACGGACTGCTGACGCGTGTCGAGGCGCCGGGCCACCCGGATGCGGCGTCCGTCGTCGAGCTTGTACGTCAAGGCAAGGCCGTAGCCTCCTCGCGTCCATGGCTCGTAGCGCGCCCAGTCGCTGCGATCGACCGCGCGACCCTGGCCGCCTGCATCGATGCCGTACAACGCCCCGCGCACTGCACGGAGCAGCGTCGACTTGCCTGACTCGTTCTGGCCGGTGATCACCGTGACACGCGGGTGCAGGTCGATGCTGAGGTCGTGAAGCGATCCGAAGCCGGTGATCTCGAGACGCTCGAGGATCATCGCAACCCGACCTCCGAGCCGGACAATGCCATCAGCCCGTAACGGAGCGCGTCCTGAAGCACCTCGGCTTCATCGGGATCGGCGTCGGCTGCCGCCGCCGTTGCGGCTCTCACGAACGCGCCTCGCGTGCTCTCCTCCTGCAGCGCGGATTCGAGATCGATGAACGGCGAGGTGAGATCGCGCACCTTCACCGCGGCGAGATTGAGGCGCTCCCGTACGGCGAGCTCGACCGTGAAGGCATCCAGCGAAACCGATGCATCGATCGCGCCGCTGAGGTCGACCCGGATCATGGTTCGCTCCGGATCGCTGAACCCCGTCGATGCGCAGTGCATGGTCACCGCGTCAATCACCGCCTCCACCGAGCCGCACTCCTCCGCATCGCACGGGACGGTGAACGCCGACCAGCGGTTGGTGTCGTGAGCGATGAACTTGACGTCACCGCGGTCGGTGACCTCGACCACCACCGGGCCGCGTCCACCCTCGTCATCGAAGCCGAGCGGCTCCGGGGTCCCGGGGTAGAGGAGGCCCGAGCTCGAGTCCATGCGCCGTTGGTGGTAATGGCCGCAGAGCGCCGCAGCGAAGCCGGCTTCGCGGATCCGCTCCGCGTGGAACGGACCGTGGATCGACTTTCCCTCGGGCCGCGAGCCGAGTTCGGCGCCGTGGAACAGCGCGAGATGCACACCCGATCCCGGCGTCGCGGGTGAGCCCGCCAGTGGATCGCCCTGCCACGCAGGCTCGCGGTGCGCCAGCCCCCAGATAGTGAGGCCGTCGATGAGCTCGACCGGCTCGAGCTCCGTGCTGCCGAACACGGTGACGTTGGATGGCCACTCGACGCGCCGGTACAGGGACCCCGGGAGCAGTGCGTCGTGGTTCCCGGGAGCGATCAGGACCCGCATCGGCTGCCACGACGCGAAGGTTTGGGCGAGGAACCGGCCGGTGTCGACGCCGGCGCGCTCGTGCTCGTAGAGGTCCCCGCCGATCGTGACCGCCGAGCAGCCCAGCTCCATCGCCAGCCGTCCGGCACCCGAGAGTGCTTCGCGGAGCCCCTGCCGGCGCCGCCGCGCGAGCTCCCCCTGGCAGCCCATGGCGGCGAACACCCGATCGAGGTGGAGGTCGGCGAGATGGAGGAGACGTGTCGTCATGGTGCTGGGATTGAGAGCGCCAACCTGGGGGCGAACGTCAGTTCGCACAGACTATCACAGGTTTATCTGCGGATCTTCTGGCACAATTGATCAGTACCGACGATGGATGCCCTGGCCGCCGGCACGGGGCACGTCGGATCATCGGGTGGGGGATCAGGTGGACTTTCGATTGCATTTGTCTCGGCGTTTCAGCCAGGCAGGGGCGGGCATTGTCGGCGCTGCCGTGGCCGTCAGGGTTCTCACGCTCCCTGTCAGTCCGGGCACCCGGGTGGTGGACGCGCTGATGGCGGGGCTGGCCGTCTGCATCGGCCTTGCACTGCTCCGCCTGCCGCCGCCCTGGGAGCGATACCGTCAGGCCGCGTCGGTGGTCGGCGCTGTGGCGCTGGCGGTGGTGGCGGCTGTCGGGTTGCGGGTCGCCGCCGGTCAGCTTCCGGATTTCAGCGTGTATGCGGCGGTGCTCTTCACGGCCATCCTCGTCGGACTTGACATCGACGCCCCACGCAGCGCGTCGTCCCGGACAATCGAGTCGCTGTCCCGGGGACCATGGCCCTTCGCCGTGGCTGCGGCCGGCGCTGTCATCGCGATCTTCGTCGCGCTCTGGCTCACCACCGCCCCGGGGTCATCAGGGGTGGCAGCGCTGGTGGTCACCGTCGCCGGCATGGCCGGCATCAAGCTGCTCGCCGTCGGTGGGACCCAGCGCAGCCTCGCCGGGCTGGATTCCGAGACGCGGCGTGGCCACGTGTACGCGACCCTCGGGCGCCGGCTCGGTGTCGCTCGGGACGTCACCTCGGTCGCCGCCGCGGTTCTCGAAGCGTGCCGGGAGATCTTTCCAGCCACGTCGACCGGGATGGTGCTGATCAACGATCCGGGGGACGGCCTGCTGAAGTCTCCAGGTGCGTTCCTCTCAGCGGGCGGCGTGGGCTCGGGAGGTCCCGCGTACGAGCTCGCTCCCGGGGAGGGGCTCGGCGGCGCGGCCTTCGTCGCCGAGCGTGCCGAGGTGTGGCCGACCACCCTCTCTGCATCGATGGCACAGGCGAGCCTGCGCGAGGCAAACCGGGTCCGGCTCCGGCGGTCGAAGCTCGGATTCATCCGATCGGCGATCGGTGCCCCACTCCGGATCGATGGCAGCACGATCGGCGCCATCCTGCTCACGTCCGAACGCCAGGAGAACGCCTGGGACGAGACGGATGCACCGATCATCGAAGCGCTCGCCGATGAAGCGGCTCGGGCGATCGAGCGCGCCCGCCGGCACGAGGAGGAGATGGGCCGTGCTCAGCTCGACGCGGTCACCGGGATGCCCATGCGCCCACAGCTGCTTGCGGTGATAGACAAGGAGCTCGCCCGCGCGTCGCGACGTGAGGGGACCCTCGCGCTGATCATGGCCGACATCGATGGATTCGGCGAGCTCAACGACCGCTGGGGCCATGACGCAGGCAATCAGCTCCTCGAGACATTCGCCGGGGTGCTGCGCTCCATCCTCCGTCGCGAGGACAGCGCAGCCCGTTTCGGGTCCGACGAGTTCGTCTGCGTGCTCCCGGGCGCCGATCGCGACCAGGCCGGAGCGGTCGCCGCGCGCATCCAGCAGCGATTCACCGCCGACACCGCTGCCGAACAGGGTGTCGGCCGATCGGGCGCCACAGCCTCGGCGGGCATCGCCGTCTACCCGGCCGATTCGCAGGAGGTCGGCGGACTGCTCGAGGCCGCGTCGCACGAGCTCGCAACCGCCAAGGCGTCGCACGAATTGACCGGGCGCTCGCGGCTTCGGCGCCGCGTTCGGGATGCTGCACAGGGTTGACATCGACTGACGAATAGTTCTAGACTCAAACTATTCGTCCATCGAACACTCGAGGCAGGTCGTGAGCCAGGCTCCAGCGGTCGATCAGCCGCGCCCCTCCGGAATCAGCACCGGCAACGCTCGTCGTGACGAGCTGGCCGATCTGCTCTTCGGCTACATCGGCGGCCTCAAGCGCCGGCTGATGGCGAGCGTTCCCGAGGAGTTGAAGGGCGAGTTCGGTGCCGTCACCTGGCACCAGGTCGGAGCGCTCGAACAGCTTCGGGCGGCCACAGAGACCTCGGCCGGGGCCACCATGAACGAGATCGCTCGCATGCAGCAGTGCGCACTGAGCTCGGCAAGCGCACTCGTCGACCGGATGATCCGTCTCGGATTCGCCGAGCGGCTCAGCGATGTCGAGGACCGCCGGATCATCCGCATCGTGCCGTCGCCCCTCGGTCTGCAAATGCTCGACCGATTCGATGAGGCGAGGAAGGCGGTGTCGCTGGAGGCGTTGGCTCGGTTGAGCGACGAGGACCTCGAGCAGCTCGTCCGGCTGATGGGCAAGATCGTCGACTGGCCGGAACCGGGACATGCCCCGGGGCATAGCAAGGAGGCTGCGCATGACTGAGGTGCTCGACCGCCCCGAGGTCGCCGCGGTCGCGACCGCTCCCACCGTCGCCGGCGGCGCGCGCTCCGGACGCTTCGACTACAAGTGGATCGCCCTCGGCGTCGTGCTGCTCGGCACGATCATGACGATCCTCGACGCGACCATCGTCAACATCGCGATTCCAACCCTGCAGGGCGACCTCAAGGCCGGTTCCTACGCGGACATCTCATGGGTCATCACCGGCTACATGCTGGCTCAGGGAGCGGTCATCCCGATGGCGGGCTGGGCGACTGATCGCTTCGGTACCAAGCGCCTGTATCTGATCACCATCGCGCTGTTCACCCTCGCTTCGATGGCGTGCGGCGTCGCGCAGAATCTCCCGGAACTGGTCGTCTTCCGCGTCCTGCAGGGACTCGGTGGCGGCATGCTGATGCCGATCGGCATGACCATCATCATGCGAGCCGTCGGGCCGCAGAACATGGGACGGGTCATGGGGATCTTTGGGATCCCGATGCTGCTCGCTCCGGCTGTCGGCCCGGTGCTCGGCGGGTGGTTCGTCCAGGATTTCTCATGGCGCCTGATCTTCTACGTCAACGTTCCCATCGGCCTCATCGCATTCGCTTCGGCGTGGCGCTTCCTCACCGAGTCGCCGAAGTCGCATCGGCTGCGGCTCGACACCTTCGGTCTGCTGACGGCGCCACCCGCGGCCGTTGCGGTGATGTATGCGGTGAACCAGAGCGTCGCGATGGGGTGGGGCTCGTTGCTGGTGGTCAGCCTGCTCGCCGGCGCGGCGATGCTGGCCACCGCGTTCGTTCTCTCGCAACTCGGTCGCCGGCGCGCTGCGACGCTGCTGATGATCCCACTCGCCGCCGGTGCCGGACTGCTGGCGCTGCGCAACGGGTTGGTCGACGGCTGGACGGCGCTGGACACGCTGGTCATGCTCGCCGGCGCCGCGCTCGCGGTCGTCAACCTCATCATCGGAGACCGGGGCAACCCCGAGCCCCTGCTTCAGCTTCGGCTCTTCCGTGACCCGACCTTCTCGTGGTCGATGGGTCTCAGCTTCATCATCGTGACCGCCCTGTTCGGCGGCATGCTGCTGCTGCCCCTCTACCTCCAGGAGGTGCACGGATACAGCCCGCTCGAGACCGGACTCCTGTTGCTGCCACAGGCGATCACCGCCGCCGTCGCCATGCCGCTCGGCGGGTATCTCACCGATCGCATCGGGCCGCGACCCGTGGTCGCGACCGGCATGGTCATGCTCGCGGGCGGCGGATTCCTGCTTGCGCAGATTCACCCGACGTCATCGAACTGGCTGGTTGTCAGTGCGCTGCTGCTTCGTGGGTTCGCGATGGGATTCTCGATGATGCCGTCGATGGCTGCGGCCATGGCGCGTGTGCCGCATCACCTGAGCGGGAGTGCGTCGAGCATTTCCAACAGCCTGCAACGCATCGGCTCGTCCGTCGGCATCGCGGTGCTGGTGACGGTGCTTGCGGCACAGTTCACAACGGCAATTGGGCAGGCGCCGTGCGCACCGTCGCCCGCAGTGCTCACAGCCGCGTCGACACCGGGTCATCAGGTCACGACCGCGCAGTTCTGCAGCGCGCTCAAGGGGCAGTACGCGACGCTCATCCAGAACGGCGGCCAGACGTCGACGACCACCAAGGTCGCACCGGTGGTCGCGCACTTCGGCCGCACCTACGCATCCGACGCACTCAGCACGTCATTCGATCGCACCTTCGCATTCATCACGATCCTGACGCTGCTCGGGGTGATTCCCGCATTGTTCCTGCGCCGGCCTGAGAAGACGACCACGGGATCGATGCCCCAACTTGATGCCGCGTAAGGTCCTGGTCCTCGGCGGCACCGACTTCGTCGGACCCGCCGTGGTCGGCGCATCGCTCGCGCGTGGGGACGAGGTCACGATCTTCCATCGCGGCCGGACCGGATCAGCGCCCGACGGCGTCCGGGTGATCCACGGGGACCGAACCAACCCGGACGACCTGAGCGTGCTGACAGATGAGCGGTGGGACATCGTCGTCGACGCGTGGTCACGAGCGCCGCAGGTCGTGCAGAGCGCGGCGCGCGCTCTCGAACCGCACGCGCGCCGCTACGTGTACATCTCGACGATCTCGGTGTACGCCGACGCGCACGAAGGCGTCATCAGCGAAGCGTCGCCCACCGTCGAAGGACGCCCCGACGCCGAAACAACCGACTACGCGGCGGACAAGCGCGGTGCCGAGCTCGCGATCGAGGAAGTCTTCGGTGGCGATCGATGCCTCTTCGCACGACCGGGCCTGATCCTCGGGCCGCGCGAGAACATCGGACGGCTCCCCTGGTGGCTGCGTCGTGTCGCGAAAGGCGGCGACGTGCTCGCGCCCGGTCCGCGAGACCTCGCCGTGCAGTACATCGATGCGCGTGACCTCGCCGCCTTCGCCATCGACACCGCTCTGCATGGCCCGGTGAACGTGCTGAGCCGCCCGGGCCACACGACCATGGCGGAGGTTCTCGCGCTCTGCAACGAGGTCACCGGTTCAGCCGCCTCATTCACGTGGGTCGACGCCGAGTTCCTGCTGGCGCACGAGGTTGCGCCGTGGACGGAGCTCCCGATCTGGGTTCCCCCGGTCGGCGACACGGCGAGCTTCTACAGCTGCGATTCCTCGCTCGCGCTTCGCTCCGGTCTGACCTGCCGCTCGGCACGCGACACCGCGCAGGACACTTGGTCGTGGCTGACGGACCACCCTGAGTGGACGCAGGTGGTGACTGCCAATCGCTCGCGCGTCGGCATGGAGCCGGAACGCGAGGCCGCGTTGCTGGCCGCCTGGGCCGGTCAGCCCCCGGCAGCCCGGTAGCGCCGGCGCCGCTCGGCTACCAGCTCGTCGACCGGTACCTCGCCGAGCTCGTCGAGGTGACGGATCACGGCGCCGCGTATGGCGGCGATCACCAGCGGCGCGTGCGCGTGCGCACCGGGTGGCGGCTCGGGAATGAGCTCGTCGACGAGCCCGATACGATGCGCCGTATCGACGCCCGGACGCAGTGCCGCAGCTGCGCGGGCGCGCTGTCCCGCATCGCGGTACAGGATCGCCGCGCACGTCTCGGGAGGGGCGACCGTGTACACCGCGTTCTCGAGCGCGAGCACTCGATCGGCGAGCGCAAGTGCGAGCGCGCCCCCGGAGCCGCCCTCGCTGAGCACCACGCTCAC
>JBAPOS010000180.1:0-11684 GCA_049279755.1 Candidatus Dormiibacterota bacterium
GGCCGATCGTCGGATGCTCGACGGAGATCGGTTGCGCGTTGAGCAGGCGTGCGCTGCCCGTGGTGCTGTAGCGCGTGTGCCCGATGGCGATGTTGCCCTTGAGACCGTCGATGATCTCCTGGTCGAACACCTGCGAGACGAGACCCATCTCCTTGCGGATACGAATCTCGCGACCATCGCTCACGGCGATGCCGGCGGACTCCTGTCCGCGATGCTGCAACGAGTACAGGCCGAAGTACGTCAGGTTGGCGACGTCCTCGCCCGGGTGGAACACCCCGAAAACGCCACATTCCTCGTGAAGGTGGTCGTCGTCGAAGGCGTCCATTCCGGCCTGATCACTCACGCTCGATCAAAGCTCCTTCGTGAACCCGCCGCACGTCCGCGAGTGACACGTCGATGCACCCGGTCACACAGAACCTCTCGCCTCCGACGGAGCCGAGCCCGCGGAAAGGGACCGAGTGTCGAGCTGCCAGCTCGTGCAATCGCACAAGTGCCTCCCTGGCGAAGCTGATGACGAACCGAGATTGACTCTCACCAAAGAGTATACCGGCCTCCCCGTTAATCAACCCTTCACCCTGTTCCAGTTCGTCGATCGTCACCCGGGCGCCTATGTCGCCCAGCAGACATGACTCGGCGATTGCGATCGCAATCCCGCCCTCGGCGCAGTCGTGCGCGGAGTGCAGCAATCCCGCCGCAATTGCCTCGAGGATGAACCCATGGACCCGACGCTCGAGGCCGATATCGAGATGAGGTGGAGGGCCTGCGTTGACCCCATGAGCGATCCGCTGGTACTCGCTGCCACCAAGTTCGGAGTCGACCGGCCCGATCAGGGCGACCGCGTCGCCCTCATCTCGAAATCCTGCGGTGCAGCGCCCCTTCACGTCATCGATGACGCCCACCATGCCGATGACGGCGGTCGGATCGATCCCGCTGCCACCGGTGTCGTTGTACAGGCTCACGTTGCCGCTCACGACCGGTATGTCGAGCGCCCTGCAGGCGTCGCCGATGCCTTCGATCGCGTCGTGCAACTCCCACCAGACGACCGCATACTCCGGATTCGCGAAATTGAGGCAGTTGGTGACCGCGGCGGGTTTTGCACCCGTGGCGACGACGTTCCGCGCCGCCTCACAGACAGCGATCATCGCCCCCTGGCGAGCATCGAGTGCGGCATATCGAGAGTTGCCGTCGGTCGCGAGGCCCAGCCCGAGCGACGTCCCCTCGACACGGACCAACGCGGCGTCGCCGCCGGGGAGGATCACCGTCGCGTCGCCGACCTGCTGGTCGTAGCGCCGGTACACGGGTGCGCGGCTCCCGAGGTTGGGGCTGCCGAGGAGCCGGAGGAGCGCTTCCTCGGAGGTCCATGACCGGCGCCGGCTGTTGGCGGCGTCCAGGGGCGCCGCGCGATGGGGTCGCGGACCGGGTGCGCCCCGGAGCGGAGCACCATCGACAAGCACGTCGAGGGGAAGGTCACAGACGTGATCCTCACCGTCGCGAACCACAAAGCGCTCTTCGGGGAGAATCACCGCGACCACATCGGAGTGCAGATCCCAGCGTTCAAAGACTCCCTGGAGGGAGGGCACGTCGGATGGCTTGGCGACGATCAGCATCCGCTCCTGTGACTCGCTGAGCATCACCTCGTACGGCGTCATGCCGGTCTCGCGACGCGAGGCGCGCGAGACATCAACCTCGATGCCGAAGCCGCCCCGATGCGCAAGCTCGGCGGTGCTTCCGCACAACCCTGCCGCTCCCAGGTCCTGCATGGCGATCACGCGCGGATCTCCGGCGAGCTCGAGGCACGCCTCCATGAGGCATTTCTCGAGAAACGGATTCCCCACCTGCACGGCGGGCCGGCGGGCTGCGCTGTCGGCGTCGAGCACGACCGACGCGAAGCTCGCGCCGTGGATGCCGTCGCGGCCGGTGTCGGCTCCCACGAGGAGCACGAGGTTGCCAGGGCCGCGCGCGGCCGCGCGCGTCAACCTGCCCTGCTCCACGACCCCGACGCACATCGCGTTGACGAGACAGTTGGTCCGGTAGGACTCGTCGAAGTACAGTTCGCCGCCGACGGTCGGGACACCGATGCAGTTGCCGTATCCGCCGATGCCGGCCACAACTCCGTCGAACAGATGGCGCTGATGGGGCTCGTCGAGCGGGCCGAACCGGAGCGAATCGAGCAGCGCCACCGGTCGCGCTCCCATCGTGAAGATGTCGCGCAGGATGCCGCCGACGCCGGTCGCCGCGCCCTGGTACGGCTCGATCGCGCTCGGGTGATTGTGCGATTCGATCTTGAACACGCAGGCCAGGCCGTTGCCGATGTCCACGGCGCCGGCGTTCTCTCCGGGTCCCTGCAGCACCCGAGGACCTTTGGTTGGCAGCGTCCCGAGAAGCGGCTTGCTCGTCTTGTAGCTGCAATGCTCGCTCCAGAGCGCCCCGACGATGCCGAGTTCCAATCGATTCGGTTCACGTCCAAGCGATTCGACGAGGTGCACGTACTCGGCGCGCGTGAGCGCCACCTCCGCCAGATCCGCGTCACTCGCACCCGCAAGCTGAACGCTGGTCACAAGGTGGCCCCAACCGGCATCGCCCCGCTGCCGCTGATCGACCTCGCGACGCTGTCGAAGAGCCGCATCCCATCCGACGACCCGAGGAGCGGCTCGCACGCCCGCTCCGGGTGCGGCATCATCCCCAGCACGTTGCGAGCTTCGTTGACGATCCCCGCGATGTCGCGCATCGATCCGTTCGGCGACTCCTCGCCGACTCCCGATCCGTCGCGTCTCACATACCGAAACGCAACCCGCTGATCCCGCTCCAGCATCTCCAATGTCGCCTCGTCGGCGACATACCGCCCCTCCCCGTGCGACACCGGAATCTCCAGCACATCCCCAGCCGCACACCCCGCCGTAAACGCCGTATCCACCGTCTCCACGCGCAACCACGTCGGCGCACATCGATACTGCAGCGACCCGTTCCGCGTCAGCGCCCCGGGGAGCAGGTGCGCCTCGCAAAGAATCTGGAATCCATTGCAGATGCCCCACACAAGTCCGCCCGTCTGCGCAAATTCGGCGACGGATTCCATCAGGGGCGCAAACCGAGCGACGGCCCCTGCGCGCAGGTAGTCGCCATACGCGAACCCGCCAGGAAGAATCACGCAATCTGCATCCCGCAGATCGCGATCCTTGTGCCAAAGCATCACGGCCTCATGCCCTGCCAGCTCGACGGCGTGCTTGCAATCGCGATCCGACCAGGTTCCGGGGAAGACAGCGATCCCAAAACGCATCAGCGCACTACCGTCCGAAAGGTGGGGAGGGCATGAGCGGAGGAGGGCCGTCTCGGAGCCCGGGCTACCCCCCCGGGCGAGAGCGAGGGGCGGAACGGCGAAGGCGTTCCGACCCCGTGCCCTCCGCAGCTCATGTCCTCCCCGCCTCCACGCAAACGCTCATGAAGGAGCGTCGGAAAGCACGCGAACGGAAGCGATGCGCGAGTCCTCGATCACCGTGTTACGCAGAAGTTGCTCGCACATGGACTCGACCTGCGCACGAACGGCGGCTTCGTCATCGCCCTCGATCTCGAGCTCCAGATGCTTCCCCACGCGCACCGCACGCACCCCGGAGAACCCGAGGCGGTGAAGTCCGTCGCGTACCACGAGGCCCTGGGGGTCGTTCACCACGGGCTTCAACGCGACCACGACCTCGACCGCGAAGGTCATTCGGCGATGACTCCCTCGATCTCGATGCCGCAAATGCGCTTCGCTGCTTCGACGTAACGCTTGGTCGTACCCCGTACCACGTCGTCGGGAAGTGCGGGACCGGGATCGGTCTTGTCCCACCCGAGAGTTTCGACGTAGTCGCGCACGAACTGCTTGTCAAACGAGACAGCGGGTTCGCCCTCGCGCCATTGGGAAATCTCCCAGAAGCGTGAGGAGTCGGGAGTGAAGATCTCATCGATGAGCGTGAGCTTGCCGTCGATGAACCCGAACTCGAACTTGGTGTCGGCGAGATAGATCCCCACGCCCTCGCAGCGCGCCGTGGCGAAATCGAAGAGCCGCAGCGACGCCGACTCCAGCTGGTCCGCGAGCGACTGGCCGACGAGCGCGCGCAGCTCGTTGCGAGAGATGTTGACGTCGTGGCCGTCATCCTTCTTGATCGCGGGCGTGAATCTCGGCGAGGGGAGACGCGAGGAGTCACGCAGGCCCTCGTGCACGGGCTCGCCTGCGAGCGTGCCCTTGTCGCGGTACTCCTTCCACCCCGATCCGCTGATGAATCCGCGCACCACGCATTCGACATCGATGCGCTGAGCGCGGCCGACGTGCATCGAGCGCGGCAGCCAGTCGCTTCGCACCGACTCGGGGATCGCCTCCTCGAGGTCGGGAAGCAGGTGATTAGGCATGATCCCCGCGGTCTGCGCGAACCACCACCGCGACATCTGCGTCAGCACGGTGCCCTTTCCCGGAATCGCGGTCGGCAGAACCACGTCGAAGACGCTCAGGCGGTCCGTGGCGATCATCAGCAGCGTGCCGTCAGCGAGCTGGAAGGTGTCGCGCACCTTGCCGCGGCGGAACAGGTTCAGGTCACCAACCTCGGCAGCGTTCATCACCTGCATCAACTCATCCTCCCGCCGGCAAGGCCGGCCTCCACGGCAAGTGCCGGCGCCGAGGCATTCGTGCCGACGCGCTGCGTGCTCGTCGACAGACCGAGACGCCGGTATGTCTCATCAATATTGGCGAGGTACGGCTCGATGTCGAAACAGTGCGCGATCGTCGACTCCGAAAGGGCGCCGGAGATGTCGGGGTCGGTCGCCACGAGGTCGCGAAATGAACCATCGTCGTCGCGTGCCCGTGCGGCCAGCTGCTGCACGGCTCGATAGGCGCGCTCACGAGGCCACTCGGCCTCGACGATCAGCGCGGTCAGCACCTGCTGCGAGAAGACGATGCCGCCATGCAACTCGACGTTCGCCATCATGTTCTCGGCTTTGACGCGAAGCCCCTCCACGATCCTGGTGGAGAGACGCACGATGTAGTCGCTGAGCGCGCACGCATCGGGAAGGATCACGCGCTCCGCGGACGAGTGAGAGATGTCGCGCTCATGCCAGAGCGCAACGTCCTCCATTGCGGTCAACGCGTATCCGCGAAGCACCCGCGCGAGGCCGCAGACGCGCTCGCAGAGCACGGGATTGCGCTTGTGAGGCATGGACGAGGAGCCCTTCTGCCGCTGTCCGAAAGGCTCCTCGACCTCGTCGACCTCGGTGATCTGGAGCAGCCGTATGGTGGTCGCAAGCCGCTCGAGCACCGCGCCAAGCAACGCGAGCGCGGTGATGAAGGCCGCGTGGCGGTCGCGCGCGAGCACCTGCGTCGAAACTGGTGCGGTGGCGAGCTTGAGCTCCTGACACACATGCTCCTCCACCTCTGGAGCAACGCTCGCATGGGTGCCCACCGCACCGGTGATCTGGCCGACCGCGATCTCGGCCGTTGCCGCAGCGAGCCGGATACGGGAGCGACGGACCTCGTCCACGAAATTGGCGAGCTTCACGCCGAGCGTCAGCGGCTCCGCATGAACGCCGTGGGTGCGGCCCATCATCACGGTGAGGCGGTGGCGTTCAGCCTGCTCCACCAGTGCCCCGATCAGGGAATCGACGTCGGCGTCGATGACCCCGGCAGCGTCGCGAAGCTGAGTGGCCAGGGCGGTATCGACCACGTCGGACGAGGTCAACCCGAGGTGGAAGTACCGCCCCGCGTCGCCGACCGTCTCCTGGACCGCCGCCACGAACGCGGCCATGTCATGCCCCTGCTCGGCTTCGAGCTCGGCGATGCGATCGGCATCGATGGTCGCGCCCCGGAGGGCGGTCAGCGCCTCAATGGGGATGCGGCCGATCTCGGCCCACCCCTCGCACGCGAGCAACTCGACATCCAGCCACCGTTGCAGCCGCGATGCGTCACTGAAGATCTTCGCGATCTGCTGCGGGGCGTACCGGGGGATCACGTACCCTCATTCTATCGGGGTGACCGCTGTCTCCTCCCTTCCCCTGGTGATCGCACACCGCGGCGCCTCCCGCGACGCACCGGAAAACACACCCGCGGCGTTCGAGGCCGCGATCCGGCTGGGTGTGGACGCCGTCGAGCTCGACGTGCGCCGGACCGCGGACGGCGTCCTGGTGGTGCATCACAACGCGTCCCGCCGGGGAGTCCCCCTCTCGCTGCTGACCTACTCGACGCTCGTCCGCCTCAGCCGACACGTTCCGCCCCGGCTCGACACGGTCCTGGATCTCTGCGCCGGAAGGATCGCGCTCGACATCGAGGTGAAGGAACCCGGCTATGAGGCAGAGGTGATCGAGGCGGCGTCGAGTCGTTTTCCGCGTGATCAGCTGCTGTATACGTCCTTCGAGGAGCCGGTGATCGGCACGATCAAGCATCTCGATCCGAGTGCCCGCTGCGGACTGCTGCTCGGGCCGGGCCGGCTGCGAAGCCGCACGCAGCGCTATGAAGGCCTGCCCTTCGATCTCGCCGAACGGTGCGGCGCCGATCTCCTGGCCGTCCATCAGTGGCTGGCACCGCTCCGCGGCCGGAGCCGGAGGATCCCCGGCACCGGGCTGCTGGCCGAGGCACAGGCGCGTGGGTTTCCCATGATGGTGTGGACGGTTGACGGCCCCCACCGGCTGCGCGCCTACCTCGCAGACGGGCGAGTGGCGGGGATAATCACTGACCTGCCTGGGCTCGCGGTCGAGACCCGCCGTGAGCTGCAATCCGGGCCAGTCGGGAAGTGGAGCAGGCCCGATTCGACTCCGGCACGCGGGGAGCAGGGCGATTTCATGCCAGCGGACGTAACCGGACCAACTTGGGCCACGTTGACTGATCGAGTGCGCCCGGTGATCCCGAGATGACGCTACCTCGGGCGTATGAGGACCAGCTTGTCGAGCGTGCCAAACAGGACGCCGACGCCTTTGGGGAACTGTACGACCACTACTTCGGGCAGATCTACCGGTTCGTCTTCAGCCGACTGCGAGACCAGGAGGCAGCGGAGGACGTTACCTCAGAGGTCTTTTTCAAGGCACTCCGTGCAATCGGGCGATACAAACCGTCAGGCCACCCCTTCAGCGCCTGGCTCTATCAGATCAGCGTCAACGCCATAAATGATCATTACCGCAGCCGCAAACCGACCTCGAGCCTCGACAGCGCCATCGCTGTCGCTGATCCCGCTCGCCCGGTCGACGACCGGGTCGTTGACAGTGCCGAGGCCGCACGCGTGTGGGCGGCGATCGACGACCTCCCGCCTCAGCAGAGGGCCGCGATGACCCTGAAGCTCGGTGAGGACCTCAAGCTCGCCCAGATCGGGGAGATCCTGGGGAAGAGCGAGGGAGCGGTGAAGCTGCTCATCCATCGCGGGATGATCGGCGTCCGCCTCCGCCTCGGTGTCGTCGTGGCTGTCGAGGAGCAGGGCTGATGTCCTGGATGGGCGGGTGGTTCGATCCCGAGCTCGAGGATCTGTTCCACGACGAGCCCGAACTGCTCGAGACAGCCAGGACGCTGCGCGCAGCGCGCCCCCGAGTGGAGGCGGATCCGCGCTTCCAGAACCGCCTCCGCGCCCAGCTCGTCGCCGAGGCCTCGCGCGGCCACAGCGTCCGTGGCGTGCGCCGTTGGTGGCGTCTCGGACCGGCGCACTTCGCCTGGGGCGGAGCCTTCGTCGGGGCGGCGCTCATCACCGCCACCGTCTTCACCTTCGTCGCGAACCACACTGTCGACCAGACCGTCACAGCGTATTCGCAGCTCACCGCGCAGCACTCCGTGAGCCCGAACCAGGTGATCACGGTCGCGTTCAACCAACCGATGAACGAGCAGGTCGTCGAGTCGGGCGTCCACATTCAGCCGGCGATCAAGGTGTCGTTTGCCTGGAAGAACAACGACCTCGTGATCTCACCCGCGCACCACCTCTCGGCAAATACGCCGTACACGGTGACCATCGTCCAGACGGCGATCAAGGCTGCCTCGGGCGCGTCCGCGGCGGCCCCGATCAACATCACCTTCGGGACAGCGCCGACGCCGCCACCGGGACCCGTTGCACCGCCGACGCTCAATCCCGCGGTTCTTGGGTCGAATGGCACCGGCGGCTCGCTGTTCTACTCGCCGGACGGTTCGCTGCTCAGCACCGCCGGCCTGCCGCCGCAATCGGCCACGGCCTCCCCATCAGCGTCGGTCACCGCGGCCGCGTCGACGCCTTCGGCCAGCCCGACCCCGACCCCCGAGGGCGCGACCACCCAGACGCCCGAGGTTCCCGGAGGCCTGATCGAATTCCCGCGCGCGGGCACGCCGTGGCAGATCGAGCCTTCGTCGCCGAGCGCGGCGGGCTTCTCGCCCAATGGCAAGTACCTGGCACTGGCGCTGGATGACGGCAACGGCGGCTCGCGCATCATCACCCTCAGAAGCGACGGAACGCAGCGGGTGCGGCGCATCGACTCGACGACTCCGGTCACCGCGCTGACCTGGGCGAGCAACGATCAAATCATCTACACCGACGGCGCGAGCATCGATTCGGTCGGCGTTTCGAACGGCAGCAACCTGCTGTACACACTTCCCGCGGGGTCGGGCACCATCACGGCGCTCGCTCCCGGGGGCGACTACGCCTATGTCGCCCCCGCCAGCGGCACCGGTGGTTCCCTGCTCAACATCACCGCAAAGACCGACCAGGTGCTCCAGGGCGCCGTGAGCGACGTTGTCTTCAGCGGCGATGGTTCGACGGTCGCGTGGATCGACCAATCGGCGCAGCCGGCCCGGTTGCTCACCGAGGCTGTCGTCCAGGGCGCTCCGGCGGTGATCACCACGCCGGGCTCGACGGCCGGCCCGAGTGGTGTCGCACTCGATTTGAAGGGCGACGAGGTCGCCTATGTCAGCACCGATTCGAGCGGCGTCAGCGAGCTGGTGGTTGCCCAGCTTCCGAGCGGCACGCCACTTGCGATCGACTCACCCTCCAACGCGTCCCAGCTCACCCTGTCTCCTGCCGGCGATCAGATCGCCTTCGTCTCGAACAATGCGGGCGGAGCCAGCATCGAGCAGGCCGCGGTCCCCGGCACGACGAAGGGGTCAGGTCAGCAGATCCCGGATGCGGCAAACGCGACCCTTCAGCACTTCGTCCAGGCGCAGGTCGGCCACGACGGCCAGCCCGACGTCGTCACCCTTGCCGCGCTGAGCGCGGCCGGCGTGAACGCCGCCGAATTCACGCCGGAGGATCTGAGCCGGGCGTACGTCATCAGCACGTACCTCGCACAGGGAGGCGTGGTGGCGAGCGTGGAGCTCATCGTCGACCCGAACGCGGGCCACACCACAGCCCGGGTCGCGAGCGAGACCCTGCTCCTGGCGCCGGGTCCCACCGGCGGCTATGTGGTCACATCGGCGGCGCTGACCTCGCAGCTCCGCGACGAATCTGCGGGTCCGCACGTTGTCCAGGTGAGTTCGACCACGGCCGGCAGCGTCACCACGCTGCAGGTGCGCTTCGACAGCGACCTCGATGCAAACAGCATCGCCGCAGCGATCTCCGTCCTCTCGACGTCGGGAGCGACGCTTTCCTCGACGGCCACCTACAACCCCGATACCCGGACCGCCACGGTGACGATCGTCAACGCTCCGGCGGGCACGCTGACTCTCGAGATCGCGACCACGCTTGCGGACTTCGAGGGACAGACCCTGGCGAACAGCTTCACGACCAAGGTCGAAGCCAGCTCCTAACCGCGCGTTTCGGAGCGCAGCCGGTGGAGCGTCGCCCGAACCGGGATGCGCATGGTCCCGTCAGCTGCGGTGCATGGTTCCAGGGCGCGCTGGCATGCAGTGCGCACCGCAATGAGCACATCGTCGGGGTGCCCGGCGAGCTCCGCCGCCACCGGTCGGGTCGTGACCATCGCCGCCCAATAGCCGGCGATACCGTCGAAGCGGACCACATCGTGCAGGGTCAGCCGATCCCAGCCGGCCGCAGGCTCCGGTTCGGTGTTTGCAAGGCACCGGTCCAGGAACCTCGACTCGAGGCCGATGACGTCGCGCAGCCCATCGATGAGCGCCACTTCGTGCAGTGGCGGGCGCGCCGCATCCCAGGTGACGATTGCGGCGCATCCGGTGGGACCGGTGACGCGCTTCGCGACGTCGTAGATCACGTCGCCCTCCCAGAAGCCGAGCGTGCACAGCGACGCGACCCGGTCACACGACGATTCGGCGAGCGAGGTTGCCACGCCGATCGCGAGGCGCGTCGAGACAGCGCATCCGGTCTCGCCGACGTCCTGCTCCGCGACGTGGAGCAAACCGGGGTCGGTGTCGACGAGCACCACCGTGCCCATGTTCCCGACAGCGGCACCCAGCGCGACGCCCAGGGTCGCGCCGTCGCAGATGAGGTCGCACGCCGTCTCTCCCGGCTGCGCCCCCACCAAGCCGACCACCTGCTCGGCAAGCGGTCGCAGCACCGCGCCTGCGTACAGCCGCCCGAATCGCGGCTCCACGGTTGCTACCCGGACTCGGCGATCGCCGCTGCGATCGCCGCTGCGCGCGCCGGATCGCGCACGACCCGGCGCAACGGCTCCTGACGTTTCGCCCAGTCGTCAGCCGCGGCGACCAGCTCCGGATGCTGATCGATGAAGGCGGTGCTGTAGTGGCCGGCGCGAAAGTCCGGGTCGTCGATCACCGCGAGGTGGTACGCGATGTTGGTGTGTATCCCCGTGATGATGTATTCGAGGAGCGCTCGCCGCATCCGGTCGAGCGCCATGTCGCGCGTCGGCGCGTAGGTGATGAGCTTGGCGATCATCGGGTCATAGTTGGGAGAGACGAGACCTGGGCTCACCAGCGAGCTGTCGACACGCACACCCGGACCCGCGGGTTCGTGATACCCGGTGACCTGCCCCGGTGACGGAAGAAAGCCGCGCGCGTAGTTCTCCGCATTGATCCGGCACTCGACCGCGTGCCCGCGTGGAACGACCTGCTCCTGGGTGAGCGTCAATCGCTCGCCGGCGGCGATGCGCAGCTGCTCCGCAACCAGGTCGATGCCGTACACGAGCTCGGTGATCGGGTGCTCCACCTGCAGGCGCGTGTTCATCTCCAGGAAATAGAACTCGCCGTTGCGATAGATGAACTCGACGGTGCCGGCGTTGACATATCCCACCGCCTTCGCGGCGGTCACCGCGGCCTCTCCCATGGACGCACGGGTGGCCGCGTCGATGGCCGGCGAGGGAGCTTCCTCGACGATCTTCTGGTGGCGCCGCTGTACGGAACACTCGCGCTCGCCAAGATGGATGACGTTGCCGTGAGTGTCCGCCAGCACCTGAATCTCGATGTGGCGCGGCTCGTCGAGATACCGTTCGAGGAAGATCGTGTCATTCCCGAAGGCACGCTGCGCTGTGCTTTTGGCGGTGTCGAATGCGGAGCGCAGCTCCTCCTCGTCGCGGGCGACGCGCATCCCGATACCGCCGCCACCCGCGCTCGCCTTGATCAGCACCGGATAGCCGATGCGCGCCGCGGCGCCGGCGGTTTCCTCGATGTCACCAAGAGCTTCCGTCCCGGGGACGATCGGGACGCCTGAGTTGCGCATCCGCTCGCGGGCGGGGACCTTCTCACCCATTGCCGCCATGGCGTCGGGCGGTGGTCCCACAAAGACGATGCCACGTTCCGCACACGCTCGTGCGAGCTGCTGGTTCTCGCTGAGAAACCCGTAGCCCGGATGAATCGC
>JBAPOS010000181.1:0-5353 GCA_049279755.1 Candidatus Dormiibacterota bacterium
CCGGAGGCTCCTCGCATAGGACTGATTAACTTGTCTCAGATTGGGATTGCAAGCTGAACGCTCGCGAAACTCCCGGTGACGAGAGGTCGTATCGCGAATCGCGCCTTCGGTGACGAACCCATCACCGATCGTCGGACACCGAGGTCAGGGCGAACGTAGTCTCCGCGTACGCCCGCGGCCGACGATGCGGCCACTCTTTCGCCTCACACCACAGCATCTCGTGGGTTGGTCTCGTCGGCGGGGGCACCCGGCTTGCCCATCGGGCGAGATCCCTCGCGCAGACGAGCGTTCTGTCACCTGCCCTGGGGCTTCAGATCGTCGACGCGGTTGGGCGCCTGGTCGTGGATTGACAACGTCCAGCTCCACTGGTACATTAGTGAAGTAATGAACCAGATAGCCACCGGTGACCGCCACGGAATCGAGGCACGATCCCGCGGGATCAGTTCACTGGACGGAGGAAGGAGCGCACATGCAGAGGACGCTGGCTCGGGGACCGGATAGACCAATGCAAGCCGACGACACGCCGGGGAGTGAGCCGGGAACTTCGACGCCTCCGGGCTCCGAGGCGGAAGAGCCAGGAGCGTCGGCCGTTGAGATCTCGCAACTGCGCAAGACCTACGGTGCGCTGGTCGCTGTCGACGACATCTCTTTCTCTGTAGCCGAGGGCGAGATCTTCGGAATCCTCGGACCGAATGGGGCAGGAAAGACCACCACAGTCGAGTGCGCCATCGGCCTCCGGTCCCCAGACTCGGGGACGATCCGCCTGATGGGCATCGACCCGCAGGCGGACAAAGCCAGTATCCACGAGATCACCGGCGTGCAACTGCAATCGGGCGCCTTCCCGGCCAAGCTCAGAGTCGGCGAGATCATCGACATGTACCGGTCCTTCTATCGTCATCCGGCCGATGTGGGTGAGCTGGTCGGGGCGCTCGGGCTCGCCGATAAGCGCACGTCCTACTACCGCTCGCTCTCCGGCGGCCAGCAGCAGCGCTTGTCCGTGGTGCTGGCGCTCATCGGCGCGCCCAAGATCGCCGTCCTCGACGAGATGACAACCGGGCTCGATCCGCAGGCCCGCAGGGATGCCTGGGAACTCATCGAGCATATTCGTGACCGCGGAACGACAGTCCTGCTGGTGACGCATTTCATGGAGGAAGCCGAGCGACTTTGCGACCGGGTCGCATTCATCGACTCCGGGCACATCGTCGCCCTCGATACCCCGGCGGGCCTGGCTGCGCGGGCCATGGGTGTGAAGACCGTCCGCTTCCTTCCGTCGGCTGCGTTCGACGACGGCCTGCTGACCCGTCTGCCGGAGGTGACCGCAGTCGAGCACGATGGCCACCACATCGTCGTCACCGGCACCGATGAGCTCGCGACCGCCGTGATCGTCGCGATGCATACCGCGGGCGTCGAGGCGCACGACGTGCGGATCGATGCATCGACTTTGGAGGACGCCTTCGTGCGACTCACCGGACGGCATCTGCACGAAGCAGAAGAAGGGGCACACTCATGACCACGCTCCCGCTGACCCAGTCGCGGGCGCCACGCGCAGCGTTCGGCAACATTGTCCTCAACGAGGCCAGGCTCGCCTGGCGGCAGCCGGCCGGGATGATCGCCGGCACCGGAATCGCATTGCTGCTGCTGGTCATCTTCGGCGAGATCCCGGTATTCAGGAAGGCATCGGCCAGTCTGGGCGGCTATTCGCCGTTCGACATCTACATCCCGATCCTGATGTGCTTCTCGATCGCGATAATCGCATTCACGTATCTTCCGGGGCCGCTCGTTGCGTACCGTGAGCTTGGCATCCTGCGCCGGCTGTCAACCACGCCGGTGCCCGCGTATTGGGTGCTGGCCGCGCAGATTGTCGTCCAGACCTGCCTGATGGTGGTCACGTTGGCATTGCTGGTCACCGTCACTGTCGTTGTCTTCGGGGTCAGCGCCCCAATGAACGTAGCCGCGATGGTGCTGTCGATCGCGCTCTGCATGGCCGCGCTGTTCGCGATCGGCCTGACAATCGCGGCCGTGGCCCGGACGTCAGGGGCCGCCCGGGGCCTCATGGCGGCAGCGCTCTACCCGATGATGTTCTTCTCCGGGCTTTACTACCCCGTTCAACTGATGCCAGCGGTGATCCAGGACATCAGCAACTACAGCCCGCTTGGCGCTGCGGTACCGGCGATCGGTGACTCATGGGTGGGCCAGTTCCCTCCCGCGCAGCCGCTGCTGGTCCTCGCCGCATATGCGCTGGTGTTTGGATTCCTCGCCAAGCGCTTCTTCAGGTGGGAATGACACAGGCCAACTTCCGGAGGGGGTTGGTCGGTGCTTGATGAGGGAACCCCGATCTTCTCCCAGATTGCAGAGCGCCTGTCGGAGGAGATCGCGGACGGGACCCTGCCTGACGGAGAACGCGTGCCGTCAACGAACGAACTTGCCGCCTACTACCGGATCAACCCGGCCACCGCAGCCAAGGGGATCAACACGCTGATCGACGACGGGCTTCTGGAGAAGCGCCGCGGCATCGGGATGTTCGTCGCGGCCGGCGCGCGCATGCGGCTGCTCGCTGAGCGCCGCAAGCAGTTCGCCGAACGCTATGTGGGGCCGCTGGTCGCTGAGGCGGGCCGACTCGGGATTGAGGCCGATGAGCTGGTCGCGCTGATCCGTACATCCAGCAATGCACAGGAGCGAATCAAGCCATGACCTCAGCGATCTCGGTGGCAGCGCTGTCGCGCCGTTATCGCGGCCAGCTCGCCCTTGACAACGTCAGCTTCGACATCGAGCCCGGATCGATCACTGGATTGCTTGGCCGCAACGGCGCGGGCAAAACCACGTTGCTGCGCATCCTCGCGGGCGCTGAATTTCCTTCGGCGGGCAGCGTCACCCTGCTCGGTGCCAGCCCGGTCAAGAGCGACGCGCTGCTGCACCGGATGGTATTCGTCCGCGAGGACCAGCGCTATCCGAACTATGGGCTCCCGGGGGGATTCAAGGTCTGGCACGCGCTTCGAGCGGCCTCCTGGTTCTACCCGGATTGGGACGCCGGGCTGGCCGACGCGCTGATCGCCGACTTCGGCCTGCCGCCCGGCCGGGCCGTCCAGCGCCTGTCCCGGGGTGCGCGCTCCGCGCTGGGCATCGTGATCGGCCTGGCCGCCCGGGCCGAGGTGACGTTGTTCGACGAGCCGTACGCGGGACTGGACCCAGTGGCCCGGCAGCTGTTCTATGACCGGATGCTCGCCGACTACGCCGAGCATCCCCGGACCGTGCTGCTGTCCACCCATTTGATCGACGAAGCCGCCGGGCTGTTTGAACGAGTTGTGGTGATCGACGCTGGCCGGGTCGTGCTGGACGCCTCCGCCGACGAGATTCGCGGCGCCGCGACGAGCGTCAGCGGCCCGGCAATTGCTGTGGGGGAGTTCACCACCGGGCGCACAGTGTGGAGCCGTCGCCGAATCGCCGCGCAGGAGTCGGCGGTGGTGGCCGGCCTGCTGGATCAGGCCGACCACGCTCGCGCTGCCGCGCTGCACCTCCATCTGGAACCGCTGACGATGCAACAGGTGGTGGTCCACGCCTCCACAAGGCTCCATACAGACCGGGCAGAAGGGACGCGCGCATGACGACATGGATCAAGGTCGCCCGATTCCATCTGGTCGACCGGTTCACCTTCACGGCGATGCCCTGGGTCGTCCTGACGATCGATTTCATCGTGTGGCTGGCCATCGCCGATGCGGCTGGAGGAGGAGGCTCCGTGCAGATCCCAAGCGGAGCAGTGGTAGCGATCTACGTGTTCTTCTTCGTCGTGGGTATTTTGAGCATCGGCCGGTCGATGCCCTTCGCGTTTGCCCTCGGTGTCAGTCGGCGCTCCTACTACGCGGGGACGGTGCTGCTCGCGGTCAGCCTTGCCGCGGTCTACGGGCTGGCGCTTGCCGTGCTGCAGGTCATCGAGCAGGCCAGCGGCGGCTGGGGCGTCGGCCTGCACTTCTTCCGGGTTGCGTACATCCTGCCCGGGCCGTGGTACCTCACCTGGCTCACCTCGTTCGTCCTGCTCGCCCTGATGTTCGTGTGCGGTATGTGGGTCGGGCTGATCTACCGGCGCTGGGGCATGCTCAGCCTGGTGGCGTTTACCGTCCTCCTGGTAACCGCGCTGGTCGTCGGCGTCGTCGCCATCACCCACGCACAAGCCTGGCCGGCCATCGGTCAGTTCTTCACCACCCTCAGCGCGGCCGGGTTGACTGGCTTGCTCGCGGCACTCGCGCTGGCGCTGGTGGCCAGCGGTTACGCCACCATGCGCCACGTCACCGTCTGACCCGAAATTGGTTCTAGTGAATGCTCAGTCGAAGGAGACGACCGGGACCTCATGTGAGCGTTGACGCGATTCCAATGGGATTCCATCGCACCCGAGCTATCGCCGTCGCCGCCTGTGGGCGGTGCTCGGCGGTGGCCGCTGAGCCGCCACACAACACGCTACAGAATGGATGAGCAATGAACGACACACAGCTGGTGAAGATTCTTGGTCCATGGAAGCGCCGACACCCGCGGGCAATCGCTGTCATTGCCATCGTTGACGGCACTGTCCTGATCGCTCTCGCCATCGGCCTGATTGCCTTCGGCGTCGGTGGCTGGGTGCGCTTTGTGCTCCTGATACTAGGAGCCGTCTGGGCGTTCTATGGCGCCTACCGCTTCCCGCGAGCAATCCGCGCGACGCAGAACACCCACGACTGAGCGAGGCCGGCTCGCTTAGCGTTCGGTCTGCATAAAACGGACACGTCACCGGTCGCCCGGCGGGGCCAGCTCAGATAGGCGCCGATGAAGAAACCGCCGCTCGGCGTCGGTCGGCGCCAGTGCAAGCGCTTCGCGATATGCCGTCTGCGCCTCTGCGTCGCGCGTCAGGCGTCTGAGCAAATCGGCACGGGTCGCGGGCAGCAGGTAGTAACCGGACAGGACTTCCGCTTGTTCCAGCTCGACAAGCAGCGCGAGCCCCGCCGCCGGCCCGTCGGCCATCGCGACAGCCACGGCGCGGTTGAGCAACACAACCGGCGTCGGTGCAATCTCGCTCAGCCGGTCATAGAGAACCACGATCTCCCGCCAGTCCGTCTCGTCCGAGGTACGAGCCTGGGCATGGCAGGCTGCGATCCCGGCCTGCAACTGGTACGGCCCCGGTCGTCGATGCCGCATGGCTCGATCGAGAAGCATGCAGGCCTCGCCGATCCCGGCTCGATCCCAGAGCGCGCGATCTTGGTTCGCCAGCGTCACCAACTCGCCCTCGCCGTCGATGCGTGCCTGGCGCCTCGAGTCCTGAAGGAGCAGGAGGCTGAGCAACCCAAGGGCCTCTGGCTCATCGGGCATAAGCTCCGCCAGCAACCGTCCC
>JBAPOS010000182.1:0-18270 GCA_049279755.1 Candidatus Dormiibacterota bacterium
TCCATTAATTGGCTCTTTTTATCGGGTTCCAATTGCACCAGGATCGGGTTCAGTGAGTAAGGTCACCCGGCTGCCCCGTACGACTCGCCTGTTCCTCACCGGCAACACCGTGTCCATGGTCGGAACCGGGCTGGTGCTGCCGTTCCTGCTCATCTACCTGCATCAGGTCCGGGGGATCGCCCTCCCCGTGGTGGGAGCGCTTCTGGCCGGTGCGGCCGTCGCGGGCCTGATCGTGGTGCCCATCTCCGGTGCACTCATCGATCGCCTGGGGGCTCGCCGGGTGCTCGTCGCGATCATGCTCGGGCAGGCCGTCGCCGACGTTCTCTTCGCCCTGGCCCACGACGTCGAGACGGCATTGCCCGCGGTGCTGCTCTACGGCGCGTTGTGGGTACCGATGTTTTCGACTCTGCAAACGATGATCGCCGGGCTCACCCCGGATCCCGTCGCGCAGCAGCGCGCGTTCGCGATCAACTTCACCGCTCAGAATGCGGCGCTTGGGATCGGGGCCGCGATCGCCGCTGCAGTCGTCGGCGCTGGTGCGCAGAACCCCACGTCCTTCGAGGCGCTCTTCCTGGCCAACGCAGCGTCGTGCCTGCTGTTCGTCGCCGTGCTTCCCTTCATCCAAAATCCGCACCGGCCGCAGCAACGCAGTGAACCGAAGGCGGGATACCGCGACGTGCTCGCGCATCCGGGACTGCGACTGGTGATCGTTGCCTCGCTGCTCCTGGCGTTCGTCGGCTACCCGGCGTTCGACTCCGGTCTGCCGGCGTTCTCCACGGTGGTGGCGCACGTGCCGATACGCGTCGTCGCGCTCTCGGTCACCGTGAACACAGTCTTCATTGTTGCGACGCAACTGTTGGTGCTTCGACTCGTCCGCCGGCTCCGCCGAAGCGTTGCTGTGACGCTGATAGGAGTGATCTGGGCCGCGTCCTGGGCAGTGTTAGGGCTGTCTGCGCTGCCGGCCCTGCCAGGCGCACGGGTTGCCTGCGTCCTCGCCTTCACCGCTCTGTTCGGCCTGGGCGAGACCTTCTTTTCACCGACCATGGGTTCCATGCTCAATAGCCTCGCGGACGACCGGATCCGTGGTCGTGCGAATTCGATCTCGGGCTTCTCCCTGTCGCTGGGTTTCATCGCGTCGCCAGCCATCGTCACCGGCTTCATCGCAGCAGGTGCAGCCGCGATGTGGATCGTGCTGCTGTGCGTCCTCTGCTTTGGCACCATAGGCATCGGTATCACGCTCGGTCGCAAGCTCTCCAGCGAGCAGGACCACGTCGGCACGCACGCAGCAACACGTCCCGATCCAGCCGCGTCCGAACGCCCGGAACGCACAGTGGTGGCACGGACGGAGTGATGCGGGGTGCACTGAGGACGTGGGACGCGCCTTGGCGGCCCATTGGCCGGCCGATGGGTTGAAGGAAGGGCAGCGACTTCGCATCGGGTACGACCTCGCCCACAACAATCACAATTGGGAGGCTTCGACGATGGCGCGTCAACCGATCAGCGGCACCCCCTCAACGCGAGTCGGTCCATTTTCACCGGCCGTCAGTGGCAACAATCTAATCTTCGTCAGCGGGCAGGTAGCGCTGGACCCAACAAGTGGCGCGCTGATAGATGGCGACATCTCCACCCAGACGGAGCAAGTCTTGCGCAGCCTCGCGGCCGTGCTCGAAGCTGCCGGCAAGAATCTCGGTGACGTCTTGCGCGTTGGCGTCTACCTCACCGACATGCAGTCCTACTCCGCGATGAACGAAGTGTATGTCAAGCACTTTGAGGCCCCGTACCCCGCGCGCACGGCGATCGCGGTGGCAGCACTGCCGCTTGGGGCTGCGGTTGAGATGGATGCCATCGTGGGCTAATTGATGGATCTCGACTTCGTTCTTGCCGACGTGTTCAGTGCCCAGCCGTTCATGGGAAACCAACTCGCCGTGATCCCTCACGCCGAGGGCCTGACTGACGCCACCATGCAGGCGATAGCCAGGGAGTTCAACTTCTCAGAGACGACCTTCGTCTTACCACCGGAGAATCCCACGCACACTTGCCGGCTCCGCATTTTCACGCCACGGCATGAGCTGCCCTTCGCCGGTCACCCCACGCTCGGCACGGCCGCCGTGCTTGCCAGGCGTATGGATGCGCATCCGTCGGTGCGGCAACGATTCACCTTCGAGGAAGGAATTGGTCCGGTCGCGGTTGACGTGGATAGCGATAACGCCTGCCTGCGGTTGCGGTCACCCAACTATGAGACCACAGCGGAATCCCCGCCGATCCACGCTATCGCCAAGGCGCTTTCCCTACGCGAAACTGACATCACGGAGAGCTGGTGTGCAGGCGTGGGGCTGCGATTCTGTTACGTTCGACTCGCCAACTTTGAAGCAGTGGATAGGGCTGCTCTTGAGAAGTCCGCTTGGGCCGTGAGCGACGCCAACGGTTGGTCCTCTGCGCTGTATGTTTTCGCAGGGGAGTGGCGTAGTGGCGCCCGTTTGTACGCCCGGTGCTTCGCGCCAGGAGCCGGGGTCGACGAGGATCCAGCGACTGGCTCGGCCTGCGCCGGGCTCGTCGCGAGCCTCGCCGAGCGGTCGCCCGCAGGACTCGAAGCGTACGAACTTTGGATCGACCAGGGGGTTCGGATGGGACGCCCCAGCGTGTTGCACGCGGAGGCTCGAAGGGAGCGCGGCCGGCTGACCGAAGTCAATGTCAGTGGCTCCGTGACAATCGTCGGCACGGGCGTGATCACGCTCAGGGAGTTGTGAGCCGTGCGTCTGGCACTTCAGCCGGCTGCCGGCGGGTCAAGGCCGCACTCCGGTCAGGCTTCATGACCTCGCTCAGGAGCCAATAGCCACGAATTGGCACTTTCCAACTAGAGCCAATTCGGCGAGGATGAGTCGTGCACCACGGAGGTCGATGTTGAATCCCTACACCAGTGAGCGGCTTGCTGAAGAGCACCGTATCGACCTGTTGCGCAGCGCCGAAGCGTGGCGTCTCGCTCACCCCGTCCAGGTCAAGGCAGCGAAGCGCACCCGAGCGTGGATCATGCTTCTTCCTTGGCGCCGAGCGCCCTTCAGGCCAGCGCGCTCGCGCTTACCCCTGGACCACCGGCCCCGGTGTGAGTCCACAAATGCGCCCGACACATGCTTGTGCTCTCCGCCAGGTTGAGGGGTAACCGGATCCGAGCGTTCCGGATCCGCGTGACTGAGCCTATGACCACTGACACCCTCTGGAAGCCTGATTGCGAGGAAACAAAATGGATAACACAGACACTCGGCGGCGGTTTGCGACGCTGAGCACGGCCCATCTGGCGGATGCGTGCACTCGTGCTCAGATCCCGGTGCGCTGTGCGCCGGCGCATTTGCAGGCTGTCGTCCCCGGTAGCCGCCTAGCTGGTCGCGCGTCTCCCGCCCGACATGTCGGTAGCGTCGACATTTTCCTGGAGGCGCTGGAAGGAGCTGAACACGGCGATGTGTTGGTGGTCGACAATGGCGGACGACTCGATGAAAGTTGTGTAGGCGATCTCGTGGCTTTGGAAGCGCAGGCTGCTGGACTGGATGGAATCGTGATCTGGGGGCTGCATCGCGACACACCCGACATACGAGCGATTGGGCTGCCGGTCTTCAGCCTGGGTACGATCCCGACAGGTCCTCAACGCCTCGGTGTCCGTCCCAATGATGCGTTGGAGTCCGCTTCCGTCGGAGATTGGACGGTGGTTCGCGACGACTTGGTCCTAGGCGACGAGGATGGTGTGCTCTTTGTGCCCGCTGCCTCCGCTGGGGACGTCTTCACGCTCGCAGAAACGATCCGCGACACCGAGCAGCGCCAAGCCGAACTCATGCGCGGAGGTGTTTCTCTGCGTCGTCAGGTGCAGTTTGATGCCTACCTTGACCTACGCAAAAAGACGCCGTCTCTCAGTTTCCGCGATCACCTCCGAGCCGTGGGAGGCGCTATCGAGGAATAGAAATGGGCGACGCGGTCGGCCAGCGCCATTCCTGTGGTTCGAAGCCAGAGCGGATGAGGCAATGGCCTTCCACGCATGCGGTGGTCGCTTCACACTCAACTGGCTGCCCTCTCGACAAGCTTGCCGATCGTTTCCTCAATGGCGGCGGTAAGCCTGTTCACGGCATACGAGGTGGGCCAGAGGTCGCCGTCGTCGAGGTTCGCGTCCTGTTGGAAACCGAGCGTCGCGTACCGTGACTTGAACTTTGCTCCGCTTTGGAAGAAGCAGATAATCTTGCCGTCCTTGGCATAAGCCGGCATTCCGTACCACGTTTTCGGAGTGAGGTGTGGCGCCTTAGCTTTGACGATGGAGTGGATCCGCTCCGCGATGACGCGATCCGATTTCGGCATCTCCGCAATCTTCGCGAGTACGTCGCTTTCTCCGTCGACCTCCCCCGAGCGAGCGCGCCTTCGCTCGTTGAGCGTTTCCCTCATCGCAGCCTTCTCCGCGGGGGTCAACAACCCGGATCCCCTGTTGCTGGTGCGGCGAGGCGGCTTCTCTGCGGCCTGCTTAGGGCTCATTGTTTGCTCTCCTTGAAGAGTGGCGCGGAGGCACCCCGAGGACGCTGTTCGCAAGATGTCCGTCCATCTCAGGCAACCGCCTTCTTGAGGAGCCCGCTGATCCTGGCCTCGGTCGCGGCGTCCAGCGAAGTGATGTTCCACACGACGGGGTGCATGTGGGCACTGTCCTCATACGCCGGGTTCAGCGCTTCGCCGAAGCCGAACGCAATGAAGTCCTTCCCAGTCTTGATGTAGCAGATGTCCGTGCCATCCTTCACATAGAACGGGAGTCCCCAGCGTACGATCGGCTCCAGCGATGGCGCGTTCTCCCGTACGAGTCCGTGTAGACGTTGTCCAATCTCCCGGTACGGAGCAGGGGCTTCACCGAGTTTGGCGAGGACGGCCGCGTCGCCCTTCTTCGTAAACATATGTGCTGACCTCCTTGCTCAGCGCAGCTCTTGAATCCGGACCAAGTTGCCGGCGGGATCCCGGACCGCGCAGTCACGTACCCCGTACGGTTGCTGGGTGGGCTCCTGCACCACATCGGCACCGCTCGCCTCGACGCGCCCGAAGGTTGCGTCGAGATCGTCGGTGGCCAAGAGGATCCAGCCATACGTGCCCTTCGCCATCATCTCAGCGATAGTGCGACGCTCCTCATCGGTGATGCCAGGGTCGGTGGCGGGTGGGGCCAGGAGGATACATGTGCTCGGCTGGCCGGCTGGTCCGACGGTGATCCAGCGCATCCTGCCGTGCCCCACGTCGGTCCTGACCTCGAAGCCGAGGACATCCCGATAGAAGGCCATGGACGCGTCGGGGTCGTCGTGAGGGAGGGCGCTGGCGTGAATGGTGATGCTCATGGGGCACACACTACGTCTGGGTCGCGAGCGGTGCTTCTCGATTCCTGATCGGTTGCGTCGCCTGCCCTGGCCACGCAGGCGGGAGCCGCGCGGTGCCAGTCCCGGCCTGGCGTTCCTGTAGGCGCGCGATCGGCGAGCCTACGGCTACGGTGTGCGACGCACTTACCGCGGAACGGTCACGGGCGCCGCCCCGGGGTCCCAGTCTGTTCATGGAGGAATCGACGTCATGGAGTCGAAGAATCTCGACCTTTACGGCAGCCCGCCGATCCCCTGGGAGCGCGCAGCCAGCCAGTTCGAGCAGCGTGAGTTTCACGGCGGCGGGGGAACGTACTGGCTATCCACCACCTGCCCGGACGGACGCCCGCATGCTGCAGGGGTTCTCGGTGTGTGGATTGACGGGGCCTTGTACTTCGCGAGCGGAGCACGCACGCTGAAGACCCGCAATCTGGAGGCGAATCCCAGATGCGCGGTCTCGGCGTCACTCCCTGACCTCGACGTTGTGATCGAGGGACGCGCGAGGCGGGTCATCGACGCGGTGACCCTCGAGCGAATCGCTGCGGAATTCGTCCAGCGTGGGTGGCCGACCGAGGTGAACGGTGACGTGCTAACGGCGTCATGGGGTGCTCCAAGTGCGCCGCCGCCGTGGCATCTCTTTGCTGTCACTCCGTCCGTCGCGTTCGGGGTCGGAACCTCCGAGACTCCGGGCGCCACCCGATGGACCTTTGGCTGACAGTTTCGCCGCTCAGCGGACGCCCTTCACGCCGATGATGGCGATGGCACTGACGATGGCGCAAACGCCGGCCACGGCGTAGAGCACACCATAGCTGCCGCCGCCGATCGCCAGGATGGCCGGCGCCAAGGCCGGCGCCAGGGAAAAGGGAAGGGCGCCGGCGATGTTGAACACGCCGAGATCCTTGCCGTTGTGACCCGGATTCGGGAGCACGTCGGCGACGAGTGCGAGATCGACAGCTGCAAACACGCCGAATCCGAGTCCGCTGATGGCCATGCCGACGAGGAACCCGTTGAAGTTGCTGGCCATCGCCAGCGCGAACATCGCCAGGCCGTAGACGATCGCAGCGGTGAAGACGAAGATCTTTCGCCGCCCCGTCCGGTCGGAGAGGTGGCCACCGATCAGGGAAGCGGTGACGATGACGATCCCCTGCACGACCGTGCCGAGAAAGATCTGTTGCGGCACGTCGGCCACCGCGCTGCCGATCTTTTGAAGCAGAAAGTAGGCCTCGTACGTCGCGAGCAGGGCGTAGGCCATCAGGAACATGAAGCGGCTGGCGAACGCCCAGGCAAAATCAGGGCTGGTCCGCGGTTTCACGTAGAAGGTGCTCAAGAATTCCCGCACTGACCAGACCGGCCTGTTCGCCTTTGCAAGGTGCCGATCCTTCAGCACAACCGCGAACAGCAGGATGAAGAAGCCCCCCGTCGCGCACGGGACGAGGAATGTGGCGATCTGTTGTCCGCTGAAGAGCTTCACGATATACGTGCCACTCACCGCCGCGATCGGCAGGCAGATGCCGAGCACCCCGGCGACCATCCCGCGTTGAGCGATTGGTACCTGATCGGGAAGCACCGCCGCGAGCGACGCCAGCATGGCGTTGAAGAACAGTTGGGCGACGCACCATCCGAGAAGCACCACCGCAATGCTGGGTGCGAATGAGACGATTGCGACCCCGAGTGTACCGCCGGCGACGCCAATGACCATCCAAGGCCGTCGCATGCCGAGCCGCGACGTGGTGCGGTCGCTCATCCGCCCGAAGAACGGATTGCCGAACATCGCCACGAAAGCTCCGATCCCGGCGACGAGCGCCAGGCTGCCCGGTGCTTGTTTGACGCCAACCAGCGAGCTGACCTTCAATGGGAGGGTCACCAGTATCGGCGCCTGGAAGACCAGGTTGGCGCTCATGTACGCCAACGTGAAGAGAGAGATGAACCCCCATCCGACCCTGGGTGCAGGGGGCGCCTCGGCCTGAAACGCTGCATCGGCTGCGATTCCGTAGGTCAATTCGGACACAGCGCGTCAGTCTGGCGCCTCTCGGGGGATTCCGCATCGGCGAGTGAGAAGCGCGTTGTCAGCTACTCGAGGCGGCTCGGAGCCCGGCCGAAGCCGGGCTCCGCGTTGCCCACGTCGAAAAGGGGGAGAGCTACAGGGCAACCGCCGCATTGACCGGAGAGCCGGCACTCACGCGCACATCGGCGGTTTCGCCGGCAGTGATGGCAACGCGATTGAACCCCTTGAAGGTGAGCCACAGGCCCAGGAACCCCTCCCAGATCACCTCCGGGACGGTCGCGATGCCCTGCAGTGGGGACTGCATTGGGATCACCCCCAGCAGCACGGCGACCCCCGAAGCGGCCAGCAGAGGACCTCCGACGACGCCGAAGAGCGCCAGGCGGCGTGACACCAAACCGGACCGATACATCAGCCAGCCCAAGATCAGCCCAGTCCCGATTCCGTCGACGAATCCGGGCCCGAGCAGGAATGACCAGTTCTTGATGGCGATGAGCGACTTGCCGACTGTGATGAATGAGCCCGCATCTGCGCTCCCGGCGTGCTGTCGGAGTGTCACGACCGTAAGGACGCTCAGGATGCCGACCAGGATGAAGGTGCACTCGACGAGACGAGCGGTGACATAGCCGAGGGCGAGGGATTCGTTCTGACGCTTGAGCAGCGGGAATAGCGCCACTGCGCAGCCGATGTTGGTGATGATGAGGAACAGTTCGAAGAACGCGCCCACGAACACGCGGGTGTCAGCGCCTGCACTGGTGATGTAGTTGGGATCGCTCAGAACGGGCCCGTACGCGAGCTCGCCTACAATCGAGGTGATGAAGGTGAGGATGAACAGCAGTCCTACGACGAGCGCGGTTTTTCGCGATGAGGTCACTTGGATGCCTCCTTTTGATCGTGCTACCACGGGGACGGTCACTTGGCTCCGGCAGGCTCGAGCTGCGAGCTCGGAGCGCTGGTGACGGACCGAGGTGCCGGCGCACGCTGCGCTTGCCACACGGAGTACCCGAGGCCGATGAGGGCGACGCCGGTGGGAAACGCGAACAGCCTTTCGTACTGCGGCATGACGCCGGTCGCGATGGTTGCCACGCTGCCGCAGGCAAGCAGAAGCGCGGCCCACCGAGCGAGGACGTTGGCGCGGAAGAGGGCGATGCCGAAGATGAAGCCGCCGGCGACGTAGGCGATCCCGTTGACCAGGATGGCGACCTTGATCAGCCCGACGCTGCCGGTGACGGTGCCGTTGGTGGCCGCGGCGAGGGCATTGCTGACGTAGGCGGGTGAACTGTGCGCGATCGAGGGGAGGACAAAGGCACCGACGAATTCGATGCCGAGCATGGTCAGATACCCGGTGGCGAAGGCGAGGTACCCGACCAGGCCCAGCACGCCGATCTTCTTCACCTGGAGCAGGTACATACCGCTGATCCCGGCGAGAGCCAGGGCGGCCATGAGCACCTTCAGGCTGTCGCGAACGACCGCATTGGTCGTGGTGATGGTGGTGCCGTCCAGGTGCGGGCTACCGATCTGTACGCCGATGAAGATCAGTCCTGCCACTGCGGCGGCAACGCCGGTCGCTCGGAAGAGGGTGTTCGGTGTGACGGTCATGTCGTTCTCCTTGTATTGATGAGTGAGCACCGATCGAGGTGCGATCTGGGGACGCCAAGCTGGTCGGGATCGAGAGACGTGATTCGCCTTGCGGCCATCAACCACCTCCGTCGCAAGTCGGAACGGACGTGAGACTGATGACCTCGTACCCACGCATCGCCTCGAGGAGGGGCTGAAAGCTGCCGTGCACCACGCAGCGCAGCAGGCAGCCATCGACTTCCACGTCGGTCACGCCCGACGCTCGGGCAATCTGGCGCGCCGGAGGTCGGCCGACGAATGTCGCCTCGACCCGCTGGCTCGGTGGCTCGTGTGTCATGGCCGTCAGGCTGAGCCACGGGCCTGACCGGCCGAATCGTCAGGATTACCGATTCGATGCGTAGCCGACCGCCATCAGCGCTCGCGACTCAGGGGTAGCTTCGGATTCACCATGGCCAGACCACGGCACCGTTCGGGCAATCTGCCCGCCGAGACGACGAGCTTCGTTGGCCGCCGTCGCGAGCTGGCCGAGATCAGGAAGAAGCTCGCGACCGCCCGACTCGTCAGTCTCGTCGGGCCAGGAGGTGTGGGGAAGACCCGGCTCGCATTGCGGGCCGCAGCCGGCCTCTCACGCGGATTTGGCGACGGCGCCTGGCTGGTCGAGCTCGCCGAGGTTCGCGATGCGGTCTTCGTGCCCAACGCCGTGCTTGCGGCGCTTGACCTCCGTGACCAAGCCGGGGTGGAGCCCCTGCGGATCCTGACGTCCTTCTGGCGGGAGAAACACTTGTTGCTCGTGTTTGACAACTGCGAGCACGTTCTCGACGCGTCGGCTCAGCTTGTCTCCGCGGCTCTTCGTTCCGCTCCCGACGTCCGCGTGATCGCCACCAGCCGGGAGCCGCTCCAGCTGGCGGGCGAACACGTGGTGCCGGTGACGCCACTCCAGCTGCCCCGAGGAGATGGCACCGAACCGCTCGCCCGGGTGCGAGAGAACGAAGCGGTCGCGCTGTTCACGGAGCGGGCCGCCGCAGCGTCAGGCACGTTCGTCCTGACGGACGCGAATAAGGCAGCGGTGGTTGCCGTGTGCCGGCGCCTCGACGGCCTGCCGCTGGCGATTGAGCTCGCGGCGGTCAGAACCCGAGTGCTCAGCGTGGAGCAGACCCTCGAGCGGCTGCGGGACCGCTTCGCTCTCCTCACCGGAGGGAGCCGCGCCGCGCTGCCGCGACATCAGACGCTCCGAATGACCATCGACTGGAGCTACGACCTGCTGACGCCGCGTGAACAGCACGTTTTGCGGCGTCTCTCCGTTTTCGCCGCCCGGTTCACTCTCGACGACGTCGAATCGGTGTGCACAGACGACGAGCTGTCCGCGACCGACACGTTGAACCTGCTGTCATCCCTGGTCGACAAATCGCTGCTCATGAAGGAAGACTTCGGGGGCCGTGACTGCTATCGACTGCACGAAACCATGCGCGAGTACGCCACGCTCAAATTGCGTGACGAACATGAAGCTGACGCTCTGGCGGAGCGTTGCATCCACTATTACTGGACGACGTGTCTGTCAATGGAGGCCGAGGGACGGTACCAGCTTCCGGATTGGCTGTCCTGGGTCGAGCTTGAAATCGACAACATTCGAGCGGTACTCCATCACTGTGTTTCACACGGAGACTCCCTTCGAGGGCTGGATATAGCGGCCTCGTTGCGTTACTACTGGATCACACACGGAACCACCGAGAGCATTCGCTGGCTGGACCTCCTGCTTGCACATGGGGAGGCGTCTCCGCGCACGCAGGTGCGCGCTCTCAGCCTTCGTGGGTGGCTGAGCGTGTTGCAGGCCGACCCCGCAGCCGCCAGGCCATGGCTCACTCGCGCGATCGCAAGGGCTCGGGAAACGCAACAGCCAACCGAGCTGTCGCAGGCACTCTCGATCGCCGCCAATGCCGAGAACCAGATCGGCAATCCCGCCGGGGCCAGCGGCTTTCTGGATGAGGCCGAAGCAATCACTGCTGCTATCAGCGACTATGCTGCGACCATCGAGTACGTGCAGGCGCGAGCTGTCCATGCGTTCTTCGCGAACGACATGGACGCGGCCGCGGCGACGTCGTCGGAGGGCATGCGTCTGAGTCGTGGCGCCGGCGACCTCTTTTACCTCGGATCGATGCTCCGCAACGTAGCTGCTATCGCCCTGACGAAGGGCGACCTTGACGAAGCAAACGCGGGAGGCGGCGAAGCCTTGCGGGTCGCTCGGCAGATCGACGACCGTATCGCCGAGTTTTACATTCTGGCGGCCTTGAGTTGGCGTGCTGCGAGCTCTGGCCAGGGGCGCCTCGCAGCCCGGCTGCTCGGGGCAGCGCAATCCATCGGTGCCGGTGCCGGCGCAAAGATCGTTGGACCGCATGCGCCGTTCCAGACCCAGGCCAAAGAGGCGGCCACGCGAGCCCTCGGGGCGGCGAAGTTTGAGGCCGAGTTTGAGGCAGGGAAACGCTTGGACCGCCAAGCGGCAGTGCGGCTTGCGCTCGATGAATCCGAGCAGAGCCAGGCCACTGCCCTTTCCGGCACGGACGCCGGGCCCCTCGCGAAGCGGGAGGTCGAGGTCGCGCGATTAGTCGCGGAAGGGCTAAGCAACAAGCAGATTGCGGCCCGGCTGTTCATCTCCGAGCGCACAGTCGCCACCCACGTTGGTCACATCCTCAACAAGCTTGGCTTCAACTCACGAGCACAGATCGCAACCTGGATCTCCTCGAACCCCTGACCATGGCGAACTCACTTGCACTAATGAATACAACACCTTCTTCAACTCGGCCCATGACCTCGACGACGGCCTCCGCCCGGTCGAGGTCCGCCCAGGATCAGCCGCAGGTGGACGCGACAAGGGTGCGCGCTGCGGGTGAGCGAGCATTGGTTCTCCATGGTGGTGGATCGGCCGGCAATGCGTGGGAGATCGGCGTCGTCGCCGGCCTGTTCGATGCCGGGTTGGATGTGACCGAGGCCGATCTGATCATCGGGACGTCGGCTGGAGCGACGGCCGCGGTCCAGATCACCAGCGCGACCCCGACCGAACTGCTTGCCGCCATCCTTTCCGTTGCGCCCCAGCAACGGACTCGTCCGGTCGGAACCGACGGTGGACGCATTCCCATTGGGCCGGCTGCGAACCATATGGAGATAACGACCCGAATCATCGCCGCCGCTGCGGATGCGGCCGACATGCGCCGCAGAATAGGTGCGGCGGCGCTCGAAATGGACGCGGCGTCGGACGGCTCCGGGCAAACACGGTGGCGCGCTACGGTCGCCGCCCGGCTGCCCCGTCAGCATTGGCCGGAACGAACGATTCTCATCACAGCGGTCGATGCCCATACCGGTGAACCCGTCGTGTTCGACCGCCACAGCGGAGTCGACCTCGTGGACGCCGTCGCCGCCAGCACGGCCAATGGCTTCGGTGTTCCTCCCTACAGCATCGGCGACAAGCGATACATCGATGGCGGCTACCGACGCAACGAGAATGCCGATCTGGCAGCCGGATACGAACGGGTGCTGGTGCTGTCTCCCTTCGGTGGCAGATCACGGCATCCGCTGGAGTGGGGCATGCACCTTGCAACACAGGTGGACGAACTCCGCGCCAGCGGCAGCAGAGTCGAGACGATCTTCCCGGACGGCGATTCGATCAAAGCGTTCGGTGCCGACATGATGGATCTGTCGACGCGTCCGCCCGCCGCTCGAGCCGGTTACGACCAAGGTCGGGGTCTTGCCGGGCTCCTCACCACAATCTGGCGCTGACACCCACGAAGTCCGGGTCGACATCAGCGGTGGTCGAATGCGAGGAACTCGTGCACGGCGCTGACCGCGGCCGACCCCTCGCCGACCGCTGCGGCCACGCGCTTGGTCGACCCTGATCGAACGTCCCCCACCGCGAACAACCCTGGCCGGCTGGTCTCGAACGGCAGCGGCCGCCGGCCGAGAGCGCTCCAGCGCTCGCCGAGATGCTCATCAGTAAGCGCACGGTCGGTGAGGACAAATCCGCCGCTGTCGAGCGCGGCACATCCACACAGCCACGACGACTCGGGATCGGCGCCGATGAACGAGAACAGCGCCGCCGCCGGGACGCGAATCTTCCCATCGCGTCCGTCGACGTGAACTGCGTGCAATGCGCCATCGCCTTCGAGCCCGACGACGGCCGTGCTGGTCATCACCTCGATGCGGGAGTGGCATACAAGACGGTCGACGAGGTATCGGGACATGCGAGCGCTGAGGTCGGCCGCTCTGATGACCAAGGTTACGGCGCTACCCTTGTCGGCGAGGAACACCGCCGCCTGACCAGCCGAGTTACCGCCGCCAACGACCATAACCGGGCTGCCCGCGCACTGCCGCGCCTCCAGCTCTGTGGCGGCGTAGTAGACGCCATTGGTCTCGAACTCCCGCAGATGATCGACGGGCAACCTGCGGTACCGCGCCCCCGTGGCTGCAATCACTGCCCGAGCTGCGACCACGGTTCCGTCCGACAGCTCCAGGGTCAGATGTCCCGACTCCTCCCCTAAAGCGACGGCAGTGCAGGGTGCGCTGAGTCTCGCGCCGAACTTCTCGGCCTGCACCAGCCCCCGTTGTGTGAGCTCTGCCCCCGCGATCCCGGTGGTGAACCCGAAATAGTTCTCGATCCTCGAGCTCGTGCCCGCCTGGCCACCTGGCGCGGTCATATCCACGCCGAGGGTGCTCAGTCCCTCCGACGCGCCGTACACCGCGGCCGCGAGACCGGCCGGACCGCCGCCCACGATGACGAGATCGAACGAGCGCTCGGGCAGGTTCTCAAGGGTCAGCCCGAGATACGACGCGAGCTCTCCGGGCGTCGGCCGGCGCAGCACCTGGCCGGTGGCGATGACAACCGGGAGGTCCGACGGCTCGAGCGAGAAGGCCCGGACGATGTCATCCACCTCTGCATCGGCATCGGGATCCAGCCACTCGTGCGGCAGCCGGGTGCGAGAGAGGAACTCGCGGATGCGCATGGTCTCGGGAGAGAAACGAGAGCCCACGACCCGTATGAACACCGCGTCCCCTGCGAGGAGGGCTGCGCGCCGCGCCATGAACGCAGCCAGGATCTTGTCGCCGAGCTCGGGCTCGGTGGCGATGACCCGGCGCAGGAGATCCGCCGGAACCCCAAGCACCTCACCGGGCTCGGCGACTCGAGCCGATACGAACGCCCGCACCCCGGTGAGCAGATTCAACTCGCCGAGGAATTGCCCGGCCCGGTGGGTGGTGATCACGCGATCGTCGGCATCGTCCACGATGACGTCGACGGCGCCTGAGAGGACGATCCAGAAGTCGTAGCCGGGGTCACCTTCGTGGTAGAGGTACTCGCCGGCGGCAACGCGACGGCGCGTGCCGACCGCCTCGAAGATCGCGAGCTCCGAGGGTTGGAGGACAGGGAACGCGGACGGGTCCGCCTTTATCGCCATCAGTCTGTTTGGTGTTTCCCTCGAGGCCTGTACCCAAACGTGGATCGAGCGTCACAGACGGAACGCAATCCTAGGTCGAAACGCACGGCCCCCCGGCCACCGGGGGCTGGCACGCCCAAGGCGGCAGCGCAGCGTGGTCCGCAGGCGTGTCTCGGGTCGATCGGGATATCAATGGGAGAATCGGCGGATGGTTCGCGCCGGTGACTTTGACGCCAGGGTGCTCGGGCTCGTTGATCGGCTGGTCGAAGATGCCGTTCTTCAGGGCGACGCACCAGGTGTGGTCGCGGCCGTCGCACGGGGAGGAAGCATCCACGTCGCGACTGCCGGGGCGAGGTCAGTCGGCGCTGAATCGATGACCCGCGACACCTTGTTTCGCATCACTTCGATGACGAAACCGATGACGGCGGCGGCTGTGCTGGCGCTCATCGAGGCCGGGAGCTTGGCGCTCGACGCCCCTGTCGACGACCTGTTGCCCGAACTCGCACACCGTCGTGTGCTGCGCGCTCCTGACGCATCGCTGGACGACACCGTGCCGGCAGACCGGCCGATCACGACGCGTGACCTCTTGACGTTCACCTGGGGTTTCGGGATGCAAGGCGCCATGTTCACGGCCGCAGAGCCCTGGCCGATAGTCACAGCCGCGCTCGAACGAGAGTTGGCGACATTCGGCCCACCGCAGCCCGCAACGACTCCAGATCCCGATACCTGGATGGCACGACTTGGCGAACTGCCGTTGCTGGCGCAGCCCGGGGAACGATGGCTCTATCAGTCCGGTGCGCAGGTGCTGGGAGTGCTCGCGTCCCGCGCGGCAGGCATCCCTTTCGCCGATGTTCTTCACGAGCAGCTCTTTACTCCGCTGGGGATGAGCAGCACAGGCTTCTACGCAAAGGACACGATCCGGCTGGCAACCGCATATGAACGGCGAAACAGCAAGCTCGAGGTAACCGACCCTCCGGACGGTCAATGGTCACGGCCGCCCGCCTTCGCTGACGGTGGTGCTGGCCTTGTCTCGACAGTCGATGATGTGGTCGCCTTCGGTCGGATGCTCATGTCCGGTGGTGACGGTGTGCTGAAGCCGGACACCGTCGCGGCGATGACGCGCAACCAACTCACCGAGCTGCAACGCACGACCGTCTGGCCCGGATTCAGCTTTCTTGACGATCGAGGGTGGGGCTACGGGGTGTCCGTTTGCGACGATGGGCGCTACTCGTGGGATGGAGGTTTCGGCACGACGTGGTCCAACGTCCCATCGCAAGATCTCACCGTCGTCGTGCTGACACAACGCGCCACCGACGAGACCGGCCCGCCCTTCGTATGCGATGCCGTACTCACCGCGGCAACGTCCAACCCAAATGAATGACTCATGGGCATCGACCTTCGGATCTGAGCACGGAACCTGCGACTCTGACCCAGGCGAGAACGATGACTGAGTACGACGTGATAGTCGAGCGGACCACCGAATGTCCTACGGCGGTGGTGAAGGCGAGCACCACGTTGCGAGAGTTCCCGGCGTTGTGGCCCGCGCTGCTCGACGAGGTGTGGGCGTTCCTCCGAGCCACGCCTGGCCTGCGCACCAACGGCCACAATGTCTTTCTGTACAGAAACGACGGGCGCGGAGCCGAGTTCGCCGTCGAGGTTGGCGTCCAGGTGACCAAATCGTTCGAGGCCGCCGGTCGCGTCGTGCCGTCGATATTACCTGCTGCTGAGACGGCAACGACGGTCCACAGGGGAACGCCCGCACAGATCGGCGCCGCGCACGACGCAGTTAACGAATGGTGCTCGAAGAATGGCCGAGAGCTGACCGGAGTCTCGTGGGAGGTGTATGGAGACCCCGATCCTCAGACGGGCCACTTCGACGTTGCTGTGTACCGGCAACTTTTCTAGCCCCAAGGCGGCCAGCCGGCGCAGTCCGGCATATGACCGTTGCCACGCGCAAGAGATGACATACGTCACGTGCCGATATCCGTACCGGCTGTGATCATGGACCCATGTCAGTGAAGAACCCGCATGTCGGTCCGAGCAACCCCACCGCGGAGCCGGCGTGACGGCCATCCAGGTCCGTGACCTCCACAAGTCCTATGGCGATGTGCGCGCGGTGCAGGGCGTCAGCTTCGACGTCGGCGAAGGCGAGGTCTTCGCCCTGCTCGGGCCGAACGGAGCCGGCAAGACCACCACCGTTGAGATTCTCGAGGGCTTCCGCGCCAGGGACGCGGGCTTCGTGGAGGTGTTCGGTTTCGATCCGGGGAAAGGAGAGCGCCAGTTTCGCGAACGGGTTGGGGTCGTCCTCCAGGACACGGCCGTCGATCGCTTCCTCACGGTGGCGGAGACCGTGGAATTGCTTGGCCAGGGGTACCCCTCGCCGCTTCCGGTCGGCGAGGCGCTGGCGCTGGTCGGCCTTTCCGAGCAGCGCAACACGAGGGTCGGGAAGTTGTCAGGGGGCCAGCGCCGGCGGCTCGATGTCGCAGTCGGTCTGGCGGGTGATCCGCCGGTGCTGTTCCTCGATGAACCCACCACCGGCTTTGATCCGTCGGCGCGTGCTGAAGCGTGGACGACCATCCAAGGGCTGGCCGCCCGTGGCACCACCATTGTGCTCACAACCCACTACATGGAAGAGGCTGAGCGTCTTGCCAATCGGGTTGTCATCGTTGTCGACGGGCGCGTTGCCGCGGAGGGTCCTCCGGCGGAGCTGCGGAGCCGGAGACAGAGCTTGACGACAATCACGTTCCGGTTGGGGGCCGACGCGCCGGCGCCACCGCTCGGCGCGCGAGGGCCGGGTGGCGTCTTCGAACTGCGCGCTGACGACCCGACTGCGGCTCTGCATTCGCTTACCTCGTGGGCGGTGACGACCGGCCTGCGTCTCGGCGATCTGGAGGTGACTCGGGCCTCACTCGAGGATGTCTATCTCGAGCTGACCAGAACCGCCGAGCAGGAGGAGGTGATCAGATGATCCGCACCGACCTGCGGCTCGTGGGCAGCTTTGCCGGATATGCGAACCGCACCTTCTGGCGCAACCCGGCGGCTGCATTCTTCACGCTCTTCCTGCCGGTGTTCTTCCTGGTGCTCTTCTCTGCGCTGTTCGGCAATGAACCCCTCGGCATCAATGGCCACCAGGTGAGCTCCGCGACTTTCACCATGGTCGGGATCATCACGTTCTCGGTGGTCAGCGCCTGCTACACGAACCTCGCAATCAGCGTGACGACGGCACGCGAAACGGGCTTCCTGAAACGGGTTCGCGGGACGCCCATCCCGCCGTGGACGTTCTTGAGCGGACGAATTCTGCAGTCGGTGCTCGTGTCGCTGCTGCTGGTCGTCGTGTGCTTCGGCTTTGGAGCCACCTTTTATCACGTGAGGGTGCCCACCTCGACGCTTCCCGCGCTCATCATCACGCTGACAATGGGCGCGGCTGCCTTTGCTGCGCTCGGGCTGGCGATAACCGCGCTCGTCCCCAATTCGGATGCGGCACCGGCAGTCATCAACTTCTCGATCTTTCCTTTCTACTTCGTCTCCAACGTCTTCATCCCGATCTCCAGCCCGCCGCAATGGCTGAACGTGCTCACCCGTGTCTTCCCGATCGGGCCGTTCAACGAAGCCATCAAGACCGCGGTCGTGCCGCCAGTGGGAAGCACGGGCTTCAATGGCTTCGACCTGATGGTGCTGGCGATCTGGGGCGTCGGCGGTGCTCTGATCGCGTTCCGCTTCTTCTCGTGGGAACCACACCCGTAACCAGAGGGGTGACGCCCACAATCGGGGTTGCAACGCACGGAGGCAGCCATCAGACAAGGAGGGTCACTGTGGATACCGAGAGCGAGTTCGACACGCATCTGGATGTCCGCTTCGCACCGCTCGAGGTCATCGACGTGCAGGCCCTCGTCGATGCCAACACACACCACTGGTA
>JBAPOS010000183.1:0-9206 GCA_049279755.1 Candidatus Dormiibacterota bacterium
GTGTAGGCGCCGGAGCGGGGACCCCAAGCGGCGTGCGCGCGGGAAGAGATGAGCCACCGGCGGAGTCCCGCCGCTGCACGTACTCAAGAACGTCCTTCTTGGAGATCCGCCCTCCGATCCCGGTGCCCGTGACCTGCGAGAGATCCACGCCGTGCTCGCGAACGAGCATGCGCACCGCGGGCGTCACGTGGAACCCACCCGCCTGCCCGTTGCCGCCGGCAGCCTCGCCCGACACCGGGGTCGCCGCAGGGGACTCGCTGAAGGCAGCCTGAATCGGGGCGACAGCGGTCTCTTCTCCCGCCTGAGGCTCCGCGGGCGCGGCCTTCGCGACCGGCGAAGCCTGCGCGACGGGCGCGGTCTCCGCGCTCTGCGCCACCGTGGTTGCCACCGCGGCTACCTCTTCTGCCTGAGGCTCGGCGGTCGCATCCGACGCCCCGCCGCCGGTGTCGATCGAGCAGATGGGCTGGCCCACCGGCACCACGGCACCCTCGGGAGCGATCAACTCGGACATCACGCCGTCGGCGGGCGCGGGAATCTCGGCGTTCACCTTGTCGGTGATCACCTCGGCGATCGACTCGTACTTCGCGATCGCGTCGCCGGGATGCTTGAGCCAGCGGGCGATGGTTCCTTCGGTGACGCTCTCCCCGAGCTGGGGCATGGTGACGGTCAGTGCCATTTCGCGAGCTTCCTTGTGTTTGTCTTTCAGTACGCGGCGAGCTCGCGGAGCTTCGCCTCGACCTTGTTTGGTGTGACCAGGTAGAACTGTTCCAGCGGTGGCGAGAATGGCATCGCCGGAATCTCCGGTCCGCCAAGACGCATCACCGGGGCATCGAGACTGTCGAAGCAGTCCTCCGCGATGATCGCGGCGACCTCTGATGCGACGCTGACCGCGAGGTTCGCCTCCTGCACGATCAATACCTTGCCGCACTTGCGTGCACTCGTCACGATCGCGGCACGGTCGAAGGGACGGAGCGACCGGAGATCGACGACCTCGCAGGAAAACCCATCTGCAGCAAGGCGTTCGGCGGCTTCGAGCGACGCGTGCACCATCATGCCGTAGCTGAACAGAGCGATGTCCTCTCCCTCGCGGACCACGCGCGCTCGATCGAGCGGGACGGTGTACTCGCCGTCCGGCACCTCGCCCTTGATCGCTCGGTAAGCACGCTTGTGCTCGAAGTACAGCACCGGGTCCGGGTCCCGCAGCGCGGCGACGATCATGCCCTTGGCGTCATACGGATTCGACGGTACGACCACGCGGAGCCCCGGGATGTGCGCGAAGATCGCCTCGATCGACTGCGAGTGGTACAGCGCCCCGTGGACTCCGCCGCCGAAGGGCGAGCGCAGCACCATCGGCACGTTCCAGTCCCCGTTGCTCCGATAGCGGATCTTCGCTGCTTCGCTGATGATCTGATCGACCGCGGGCATGATGAAGTCCTGAAACTGGATCTCGGCGATGGGGCGAAGCCCGTTCATCGCCGCGCCGATCGCGACTCCGACGATCAAGGACTCGGCGAGCGGGCTGTCGAGCACCCGCCACTCCCCGAACTCCTTCTGCAAGCCCTCGGTGACGCCGAACACGCCACCCTTCGCACCCACATCCTCACCGAGGATCATCACGCGCTCGTCGCGCTGCATCTCCTCGCGAATCCCATCGCGGATCGCCTCGATGTACGTCTTCTCGGGCACGATCAGTCTCCCGGCCCGGCGTAGACGTGCAGCATCGCGGTGTCGGGGGATGGCAGTGGGGAGGCTTCCGCCTCGTCGGTCGCACGATTCAGCTCGAGCACCAGCTCGGCGCGCATCTCCTCGGCGTCACCGGGATGCAGGACCCCGAGCTCCTCGAGGGTTGCCTTGAAGCGCAGCAGGGAGTCGCGTTCCTTGTCGGACTCGAGATCCTCGGCGGTGCGATAGCGGCGCTGATCATCGTCCGAGCTGTGCGACGTCAGGCGCAGCACCTTGGCCTCGACCAGCGTCGGACCGTCGCCGCGGCGCGCGCGCTTCACCGCCTCGCGTGCCGTCTTGTAGCAGGCGATGGCATCGCACCCGTCGACGATCACCCCGGGGATCCCGTATCCCTTGGCGCGGTCGGCGACGTCCTGCGTGGGCATCTGCTTTTGCCACGGAACGCTGATCGCAAACCCGTTGTTCTCAACGAGGAAGATCACCGCGAGCTTGTGAATGGCCGCAAAGTTCAGCGCCTCGTGAAAATCTCCTTCACTGGTACCACCCTCGCCGATCGAGGTGAGCGTCACCGCATCCTCGCCGCGCATGCGCGAGGCGAGCGCGATGCCGGTCGCGTGCAGCAGCTGCGTGCCCACCGGCGACCCCGTGGTGATGATGTTCAAACGCCGGCAACCGTAGTGCGCCGGCATCTGCCGGCCGCCGCTGTTGGGGTCGGCGGCGCGCTGCAGCACCGAGAGAATGTGATCCTTTGGCGTCATCCCGAGCACCAGAGTCAGCGCGAGATCGCGATAGTAGGGAGCCACCCAGTCGTACGCGGGTCGGAGGTTCATGCCAAAGGCGACCTGAACCGCCTCGTGGCCCTCTGCCGAGATCCAGAACGGCGCGCGTCCCTGGCGATTGAGGACCCAGAGACGCTCATCGAGCAACCGCGAGCCAAGCATGTGCCGGTACATGAGCCGGAGCGTCTCCGCGTCAAGGCCCGCGCGAGCCTTGGTCTCGGTTCGTGTCACTGCCACGTGTCGATCATCCCTCCGGACGCGTGAACGCCTTTGGCGGTGCCTCGACGCTCCCCACCCCGCTCAAATGTGGATTGCTTCGCCGCTCACGGCAAGGGCTGCTTCTGAGAGCACTTCACTGAGTGTAGGGTGTGGTGCGACCGCGTGGCCCATCTCGAAAGCGGTGGTTTCGAGTAGCCCGCCCAGGGCCGGCCCCCAGATGAGCTCGGTCACTTCGTGGCCGATGATGTGGACGCCGAGGACTGACCCGTCCGCTTTGTCCGCGACGACCTTGCAGAATCCGCCGCTCTCGCCCCAGATCACGGCTCTGCCGTTGCCGCGGAACGGCATCACCCCGATCGCCACCTCGCGTCCCTGCGTCTCGGCCTCGGATTCGCTGAGCCCCATGGAGCCGATCTGCGGGCTGCAGTAGGTGGTGCGGGTGACGAGACGGGGATCGAGCGGGTGGGGGTTGCGCCCGGCGATCGCCTCGACCGCGAGCACTCCCTCGTGCAACGCCTTGTGCGCAAGCTGAAACCCGCCGACGACGTCGCCCACCGCGCTGACCCCGGACTCGCCGGTCCGGAGCATCGCATCGACGGCGATGACACCGTGGTCGACGGCGACCCCGGTCCCCTCGATCCCGATGTCCTCGACGTTGGCTGCCCTGCCCACCGCGACCAGCAGGATCTCGGCTTGCAACCGCTGCTCGTTGCCGTCCGCGTCCGCGACGGTCACCGCGACGCCGCCCTCGTTCCGCTCCACCGAGCCGAGGTCGAGACGGTGCCCGGGCAGGCAGGTGATACCGCGAGCCTCGAACTGGCGGCGGAGCTCGACGCCGACGGCGGCGTCCTCGAGAGGCACGAGGCTGGGGAGCATCTCGACGATCGTGACCTCCGCACCGCAGCTTCGATAGAGCGACGCAAACTCGACCCCCACCGCGCCCGCGCCCAGCACGATGGCGGACGCCGGGACCCGGTTCATCCGCAGCGCCTCGTCGCTGGTGAGCACCACGCTCCCGTCGGCGGGAATGCCGGGGAGCTGCTTGGGCCGCGATCCGGTGGCGATGATCACCGAGCCGGCATCGAGGGTCACCTCCTCGCCGCCGGTTGCGATGACCGCGAGGCGGCCGGCGCCGTCGAGGCGACCGCGCCCGCTCACGACGCTCACCTTGTTCTTGCGCAGCAGGAACTGAACCCCCTTGTGCAGCTGGCTGACCACCTGGTCGCGGCGGCGACCGGCGACCGCGTAGTCGAACTGGACGTCGCCGGTCGTGACCCCGAAGGACTCCGCATGCCGAAGCTCGTCGAGGAGGGCGGCGCTCTGGAGGAGTGCCTTGGCCGGTATGCAGCCGCGGTGCAGGCAGGTGCCGCCCACCTTGTCCTCCTCCACCAGGACCACGCTCAGTCCCAATTGGGCCGCGCGGATCGCCGCCGGGTAGCCGCCCATCCCGCCCCCGAGAATGGCGATGTCAAATCGTTCGACCACGGGCCCTGAGTATATCGGCGGGGTCCGGGCGCTCATCGTCGACGTCGCCGCACCGGGAGCCGACCGGTGCCTGAAGTGCCGAGGTCAGGCGGAGAGGAAGCGGCGTACGCCGAGGAAGCTGCCGAAGGCGCCGACCGCCACACCACCGACCAGCAGGACGATGAGCAGGGTGACGGTGTAGCGGACATCGAACGGCACGCTCAGGAGATTGCCCTGCGCAGCCTGGACGAAGAGCCGGTAGGCGCCGAACACCACCGCGCCGGAGAAGATCGCCGCAAGCAACCCTCCGAGCATCCCCTCGAGGATGAACGGCCAGCGCACGAACCAGTCGGTCGCGCCGACCAGCTTCATGATCTCGATCTCCGTTCGCCGTGAGTACACGGCGGTTCGGATCGTATTCATGATGATGACGATGCTGATGGTCAGGAGAATGATCGCGATGATCGCGCCGACCCACTCGATGACCGTGATGACCGTGTTGAGCTTCCCGATCACGTCGGAGTTGTAGTCGGTCGGCGTCGTGCTGTCGACGATCGGCGTGGCCTTCGCCTCAGCATTGAACTGACTCAGGTCGGTGAGCTTGCGGACATTGAGATTCAGCGATGCGGGTAGGGGATTGCTGCCGAGGACGTTGAGCGCGCTCGCGATGTCGGGGTTCTGAGATGCCTGCCGCGCCGCCTGGTCCTTGGTTTCGAAGGACACCGAGATGACCCGCGGATCCAGCTTGAGGCGGCTCTCGAAATTCGTGATCGCGGCGAGCGAGGCGTTGTCCGACAGGTAGATCTTGAGATGGCTCGCGTTCTGCTCCTGCCCTTGGAGCACGGTGTCCACGGAGTGGGTGAAGAGCAGCGATCCTCCGACCAGAAAGATGATCAACCCCATGGTGAACACACCCGCCAGTGAGACGCCCAGGTTGCGCCGGAAGTTTTGACCGGCACTGTGGAGGGCGAACCACAGCGACGCGAGGACCTGCCTCACAGCGTCGCTGTTCCTTCGCGGAGGTACTGTCCCTCGGCTTCGTCCCTGACCACGCGGCCGTTGTCGATGGCGATGACGCGGCGGCGGACGAGGTCCACCACCTCGCGGTTGTGGGTGGCCATCAGCACGGTGGTGCCGCGATGGTTGATCTGCAGCAGCAGCTGCACGATGCCCCAGGAGGTGTCGGGGTCGAGGTTTCCGGTGGGCTCATCCGCGAGGAAGATTCGCGGCCGGTGCACGAGTGCTCGCGCGATTGCGACGCGCTGCTGCTCACCACCGCTCAGCTCGTCGGGGAACTTGTCGAGCTTGTCCTCCAGGCCGACGATCCAGAGGACCTCCTCCACCTTCTCGCGCAGGTGGCGTTGCCCGGGTCGGGTCACCTGGAGCGCGAACGCCACGTTCTGCGCAACGGTGCGCCGCGCGAGCAGCTTGTAGTCCTGAAAGACGATGCCGAACTTGCGCCGCAGCTTGGGCAGCTTGCGGTGCGACATCCGGCTCACCTCCTGCCCGTCGATGAAGATCCGGCCCGTCGACGGGGCCTCATCGCGGATGAGCAGGCGTACCAGCGTGGACTTGCCGGCGCCGCTCGGACCCACCAGGAAGCAGAAGTCGCCCTGATGGATCGCCAGATCGACGTCGCGCAGGGCCTCCGTTCCATTCGGGTAGACCTTGCTCACGCCGTGAAACGAGATGACTGGGCGCAGCGCGTGCTGAGGGGGGGCCGCAGATCGCTCCGCGACTGCCACGCTCACCAGGCTGCCCCCTGGGGCGATGTGTTCATAGGATGCTTTCTGGGATCGCTGCCGGGTCGGCGGCCAGTATAGACCGGGGGTCCGGCGGACTCCCGCGATATTTCACAGATTGGTCACTTCCGTACCGGGATTTGCTCCAACCATCCGATCAGGACGCCCTGGATTCTGCGCCCTCGCGCGCCGCCCAGTGCAGGTATCCCTCGATGAACGGATCGATGCCGCCGTCGAGCACCGCCTGAGCGTTGCCGACCTCCACGCCGGTTCGATGATCCTTGACCATGGTGTACGGCTGGAGGACGTAGGAGCGGATCTGACTCCCCCACTCGGCGGCGATCAGCTCGCCCTTGAGATCGGCGACCTTCTGCGCGTGGGCGGCCTGCTGGAGGGCCAGCAGCCGGGAGCGCAGGACCCGCCAGGCGACGTCCCGGTTTTGCTGCTGCGATCGCTCGTTCTGGCAGGTGACGACGACGCCGGTCGGGATGTGCGTCAGTCGCACCGCCGATGAGGTCTTGTTGACGTGCTGACCGCCGGCGCCGCTGGAGCGAAAAACGTCGGTACGCACGTCGTCGGGGTCGATCTCGACGGTGACGGTGTCCTCGATCTCGGGGGTCACCTCGACGAGCACGAACGACGTGTGGCGCCGGTGTGCGGCGTCGAAGGGACTGATCCGGACCAGCCGGTGGACACCGTGCTCACCCTTGAGCAGGCCGTACGCCCGCGGACCGGACACGCGAATGGTCGCGGACTTGATGCCGGCTTCATCCCCCACGGACTCCTCGAGAAACTCGACCGGCATACGGTGCTCCTCGGCCCAGAGCAGATACATCCGGAGCAGCATCTGCGCCCAATCCTGGGAGTCGGTGCCGCCGGCACCCGCGTGGATCCCGATCAGGGCCACATGGTCGGTGTACGGGTCGCTGAATAGAAGGTCGATCTGGCGGCGGCCAACCTCCTTCTCCAGGGCACGGAGCTCCTTTTCGAGTTCGGCGGTCATCGCATCGTCCGGCTCGGCCTCGAGCATCGACGCGAGCTCGCGCGCGTCGCCGGCGCGCTGGGTCAAGGACTCCCACGTACTCAGCTCATCGCGGATGCGCGAGGCTTCCTGGTTGAGCGCTGCCGCACGTCGCGGATCATCCCAGACGTCCGGGGCCGAGATCTCCTTGTCGAGCTCGGTCAGACGGACGCGTTTTCCGTCGAGGTCAAAGATGCCCCTGGAGCTCAGCTATGCGGGCGGCGATGTCGGTGGCGCGGTCAGCAAGCTCGCTCATCTCGCGAGTATTCCACAATGCAGTGGTGCAAACCGTCTCGGCCGTCCCCGCCGAGGAGATCGGCGATCTGTTCGCGGACATACCGCGGGCATTCGATTTCGACGACGTGTCGCTCGTGCCACGGGTTCGGTCGACGCTTGTGCACCGGACCGAAGCCCTGCCCGGCCTGGCCTTCGGGCCGGTGCGGCTCACGGTTCCCCTGATCGGCTCGCCGATGCCGGATGTCTGCGGCGTCGACATGTGCAGGGCGCTCGGCGAACACGGGGCGATCGGCATCCTGCCGCGGTTCCAGTCCATCGGCGAGCAGGCGTCAGAACTGGCGCAGGTTGCTGCGGCGAACGGCCCTCTTGCCGCGGCGCTGGGCGTGACCGGTGATTACCGCGACCGGTTCGCACGCATCGTTGAAGCGGGCTGCAGGATCGTCTGCCTCGACACCGCCAACGGCGCGCATGAGCAGGTCGGCCATGCCGTCCGCTGGATTCGTGAGCAGGATCCGGCTGTGTTTCTCATCGCCGGCAATGTCGCGACGGCGGAGACGTTCCGCTGGCTCGAGGACCTTGGGGTGGATGCGATCCGCGTCGGCATCGCGGGCGGGTCGGTGTGTGAGACCAGAACCGAAACAGGGGTCTACGCACCCACGCCGTACAGCGTCCACGAGTGTGTCCAGGTGCGCCGCGACGCGTTGATCATCGGCGACGGAGGGATCCGGAGCCCGGCAGACATGTGCAAGCTCCTCGCACTGGGAGCCGACTGCGTGATGGTCGGGTCGGCGCTCGCAGGCACCTACGAGGCGCCGGGACGCGTGATCGTCGTTGACGGGAAGAAGTTCAAGATCATGCGCGGGGCGGCCTCGTTCTCGGTGCAGCAGGAGTTCGCCGGTGAGGATCCCGAGTACATCGAGGGTTCCGAATCGATCGTGGCCTACAAGGGCAGGGTGGCCGACGTGATCCAGCGCTACGTCGCGGGACTTCGCAGCTCCATGTCGTACATGGACGCGCGCACGCTCGATGCGTACCGGAGCAACTCCAGCTTCATCCGGATGCGCTGACTGGACCTGATCGCCTGGTTGAGCGCTAGCTGAGCTCGGCGATGAGCTGGTCCGACGTCATCGGTTTGGAGAACATCGGGTAATCGTATTTGAGAGCGTTGTCGTGCTCCTCCGGTGACGTGGCCGCGACGCAATCACTGAGCGTGATCACCTCGTAGCCGTTCTCGTAGCCACTGCGCATGGTCGACTCCACGCAGCAGTTGGTCAGGAAGCCGCCCAGGACGATCGTCGAGATTCCCTTGCTGCGCAGGATGAAATCCAGATTCGTGCTCGCGAATGTGTCGAGCCCGCGCTTGCCCTCGATGACGATGTCGCCCTCCTGCGGATCGAGTTCCTCGGTGATCGCGGCGCCCCAGGTGCCCTTGACGAACGCGCTGCCGTCGACGACGCCCTTGAGGATGCCGTAGGGGTGCGCGCTGATCTCGTTGTATCCCTTGGCGAACATGATCGGTGCGTGCATGATGGTCGCTCCGGCCGATCGGGCGGATTCAACGACGCGCTCCGTGTTCGCGAGCATGCCGGTCTTCTCCATCGCGGCCTCGACGGCGCCGTGAAGGACGCCACCCTCTGAGGTGAAGTCGTTCTGATATTCGATGAGTACGACGGCAGTCTTGGCTGGGTCGATCGACATCGGGATACCTCCTCGGGCCGGTCTGTCATCCGCTCGCTTTACGCCAGCGTGGCGTTCGACTGATGGTGAGGCGGAGTGTCGCGGCTTGCGGGGTTGGCCGGTGCCTATACGGCTCTGTGTATGTCCGGCACGTGATGTGGGTGGCTCCCGCGCTCAGCGCCCGTGGCAGAACTTGTACTTCTTCCCTGACCCGCACGGACACGCCTGATTGCGACCGACCTTGCCCTGCGGCGCACCGTTCGCTCCATGGCCGGCGCCGTTGCCGTTGCCGTCCGCGCGCCGCGTCCCGGCAGACGATGACTCGACGATGTTGCGAACGATCGGCTTGGTGACGAGTGGTGTCGACACACGGGTCCCCGTCGC
>JBAPOS010000184.1:0-6995 GCA_049279755.1 Candidatus Dormiibacterota bacterium
GACCAGAACTGAACGTCATAACCACCGAGACGGACGGCGGCGGCCACGGTACCGAGCATCCATCCGTTGGTGAGCAGCACGAGCGCGGTGGGAATGCCGAGCAGCATGCCGCCGGCGAAGCAGATGAGCGCAACGCGGATGTTGTTCTGGATGATGAATGCCGCCGCAAACGGGGCATCCTGCACGCCCGTGCCGATCTGACCGCGGGCCATCTCGTCGAAGAGCGACGGGGGCACCAGCGAGGCGCGCAGGTCGGGACGCAGATCCACCGCGACCCAGCCCGCGATGAAGCCGATCACCATGAGCGCCAGGCTCGCGACGATGTACGGCCATGCCGCTCGGAAGGAGCGGGGAAGGGCTGTGGCGAAGAACGGCCCGACCGCACCGATGCGCCACGGTCTGCCGCGATACAGCAGTGGATGTGCTCGTGCGCAGAGTGTGTTGAGGTATTCGGTGATCGGCGCGTCCGGGTGATCTCGGCGCGCAATGGCAAGGTCGCTCGACGCCTGACGGAGCAGCAGGCCGAACCGCTCGACGTCGCTCGCGGACTGATTCCGCAGTCGTCCGCGCTTGGCGGTCTTGATCGCCGCTTCGAGGGCGGCCCATCGTCCCTGCCGTTCCGCGATGAAAGCGTCGAGGCTCATCGATGCCGCTGATCGAGCTGAAGATAGACGCGCTCGACGAACAACTCCGGTGGCCAGTACCTCTCGGGAGCGCCGGGCGGCACCTCGAGTCGATCGAACAGGCGCTTGGCGATGTCGGCCGCCAGGTCCGCTCGCAGCTTTGGGCTGAGTCCCTGGCGAGAGAGAAAGACCCGCAGCGCGTCGCGCTCGAAGCCGCCGATGCGGTCGAGCCCGTCGATCGGCGGTCCCGCATCGGGGGTGCGAAGGATGATCGGCGGCGGCGCGACCGCCGACGCGAGCGTGACCATCGCCCGGTCGCGGACCACGATCGTGCCCGCGCCGAGATCGCCGAGTCGGCGTGTCTGCGGCTGGAAGAACATCACCACGATGCCGATCAGCACGACCACGACATCCACGATGCGGATGACGTTGCGCACTGCGAGTGCGCCGAAATCGGCCGCAGAGCCGTCGAGACGAATGACCCGCAGGCCCATGGCGCTCTTGCCCGGGGTCTTGCCACCGGTCACCGCCTCGGCCACGAAGAAGTATCCGAAGTACACGAAAGCGGCGAAGAATCCCGCGCCGGCACCGGCGAAGCCCGCGCCCTCGCTGCTGGTGACGAACGCGCTCGCGAGTCCGCCGTAGAGCAGGATCGCGACCAGCGCGAGCGGCACTGCCAGGAGGTTGTCCAGGATCTGTGCCACCAGCCGGCTGCCGAGACCAGCGATGCTGTATCCCAGCGTGACGTTGTCCGACGTCCTGACGCTGATCGTGTCGAACTGACCCGATTCCACCGAATCATCCTCGCACGCCTGTGGCCGCTCGCCACCACCGTCGCGTGACGGTGACTCGCAGCGTCAATCGATGATGGCGACCGTCTGACCTTCCTGAACCACCTCGCCCTCGCTCACCAGGATCTGGGTCACGGTGCCGGAGGCGGGAGTCGTGATCGGGATCTCCATCTTCATCGACTCGAGGATCATCAGCGTGTCGTCCTCCTCGACGGCCTGCCCCACCTCGACGACGATCTTCCAGAGATTGCCGACCAGCTCGGCCTTGATCTCGGTCACCCTACCTCCTCACACCGGTGGCACGCCGTGCTTGCGCCAGGCGCGCCGCTGCCGTTTTGTTTCGGCGCCTTCGAGTGCGTCGATGATCACCCGACGCGTGTCCGCGGGATCGATGATGTCATCGACCATCGCCCACGAGGCGGCGATGAGCGGGTCGATGGTCTGACGAACCGCTGCCGCATACTCCGCCCGTGCCGTCGCGGGATCGTCGGCCGCGGCGATCTGCTTGGTGAAGATGATGTCGACGGCGCCCTCCGGACCCATCACGGAGATTTCCGCGGCCGGCCACGCGACCAGCGTGTCGGGTTCATAACCGCGGCCACACATCACGTAGTACCCGGCTCCGTACGCCTTGCGCAGAACCACCGTCACCTTCGGAACCGTCGCTTCGCTCACCGCGAACAGCATCTTCGCGCCGTGACGGATGATGCCCTGCCTCTCGACCTCGGTGCCGACGATGAAACCCGGGACATCCTGCAGGAACACCAACGGGATGTTGAACGCGTCGCACAACCAGATGAAGCGCGCTGCTTTGTCGGCGGCGTCGATGTCCAGCGCTCCGCCCTTGATCATCGGCTGGTTGGCGACGATGCCCGCGCTCTGGCCGTTGAAGCGCGCCAGGGCTGTGATGATGTTGCGCGCGAAGGTCGGCTTGATCTCGAAGACATGACCGTCATCGGCGAGGCGCTTGACCAGCCGGCGCATGTCATACGCAGCGCGCGGGCTCGTGGGCACGAGCTTCCCGATGTCGTCGATGCGCCGGTCGCGTCGATCCGCAGTCTCCCGGCGTGGCGGCGCCTCGCGGTTGTTGGATGGCAGGAAGGAGAGAAAGTCGCGGACGGCGGCGATGCAGGCCGGGTCGTCGTCGACCTCGAGGTCTCCGACACCGCTCACGTAGCAATGCACCTGACTTCCGCCCATGTCGTGGTCGGTGGTCTCCTCGCCGGTGGCCGCCTTGACCAGGCGCGCTCCACCGAGGGACATGCTGCTCGTCTCCTTCACCATGGGGACGAAATCGGCGAGGCCGGGGATGTACGCCGTCCCGGCGGCGCATGGGCCGAGCATCGCGGCCACCTGCGGGACCACGCCGCTCATCTGGACCTGCTCGAAGAAGAGCGCACCGCTGCCGGCGAAGGTGCTGCCTGCTGCCTCCTGAATACGGGCTCCGGCCGAATCGAGAAGCCAGATCATCGGGAGCCGGTTGAGCATCGCCTTGCGGCGCAGTCGCGCGACCTTCTGCTCGCCGATCATTCCCATCGACCCGGCCATCACCGTGAAGTCGTAGGCGGCGCAGTACACACGACGACCGTCGACAAGCCCTTCGCCGGTGACCACTCCGTCGGCCGGAGTGCGCTCCGGCTCGGTGACCGCACCGGTCATCGAGTGTTGATGGGCGAGCAGGCCGAACTCGACGAAGGTCCCCTCGTCAAAGAGGAGATCGATTCGCTCGCGCGCGGTCAGCTTGTGCCTGGCGTGTTGTTGTGCGATGCGCTCCGCGCCACCCATCGCGAGGGAGCGTGCACGGCGGTCAGCGAGCGCCGCGGTGAGCTCGTCGAGGCCCGGTGTGTCCCGAGCCTCGGTCACCCGTCGTCCGAGCCGGTGCTCATCGCACGCCGAGGGTCAGGCAGCGACGCCGATGATGCGGCCGTCGATCCAGCCGGTCCACCCGTTGGAGCAGATCACTCGTGCCCAGGCTCCGCGGACCTCGGCAACCTGAATGGGCAAACCGGGCGCGAGGTTGGCCACCACGGGTCCGGAGGGGTCAGGGGCACTCCACGCGCGCAGGCCCTGCGGCGGAACCGAGTGGCTTGGCGCCCACCCACCCGCAGGGGATGGTTGAGGCGCCGGCTGAGCCTGGACGGGTTGTGCCTGGTATGCCTGAGCCGGTTGCGGCGAGTAGACCGGCTGCACGGGCTGGGCCTGCGCGGGCTGATACGGCTGTGGCGTGAAGCTCGGGGTCGGCAGCGGCTGACCCACCGGGGTCCCTGACGGGATCGAGCTCGGCTGCGGAAACGCCGGCTGCTGGAATGTGGAGGCCGCCGGGATCGCCGGCGTGGGAGTCACCGCTGCCTCGTCCACCGCTGTGGAGTCGGGCTCGAAATCCGTGTCAACCGCGTCGGATGCGACGCTGGCTGCTTCCTGGTCGGCCACCGAGGCGGTTTCAACGCCACCGATGGCATCGAGCAGCGTGCTGGTGCGCGCCAGCTCGGCGACAGCCTGCACGAACGTGTGCTTGCTCAGGCCGTCCAGGTAGACGTAGGTCTGCGCGACCACGGTGGTATCAGCGCCGGACCGTTCGACGGCGGCGGTGACGGATCCCGGGCGCGATGCGACCAGCCGGTTTGCGGCATCAACGCTGTCGCCAGGGATGGTGACACTCCGGCGGATGGTGACGCGATCGGCGCCGTCGGCCTTGAGCACGGTCAGGTCGACGGGCGAGGTGCTCAGCGTTCCGGCCTTCAGCCCGAACGAGAAGTCCGTGCCGGGCTCGAAGCGGTCGGAGGCGATCTCCAGGTCATCGTCGGACGAGCACCAGGTTGTGATGCTCTGCTTGACCTCATCAGGTGTCATGGGTTTGATCTCCTCTCCGCGTCCTCGAAGGCTGCGGCGACTATACGGTGTTCACGATGCGTGAGCCGGGTGCGCCGCGCCTCGCCCAGGTCGTCGGCCGCCTGGACGGTGCCAGCGTGGTTCGGAACTCACCGTCTCATGGTACCGAGCCAGTCCCGAACGCAACGATGCTGACGTGCTTCAGCGCTCCAGGTCGTACGCGGTGGGGTGCGAGGGCTGGTAGAGGCCGATCTCTCCGCCTCCCGGGATTCGGATCCGGGAGAGCCGGCCGAACCGTGCGGTGCTGATCGGCTGTGAGAATTCCGCTCCCCTGGCGGTCAGGTCGGCGACGGTGCGCTCGATGTCGTCGCACATCAGGAAGAGCTCGTGATGTCCACCCGGCGAACTCTCGCCGGCGGGGTGGACGCCGAGCTCGGCCGGCGGGAGCTTGAAGATGAGCCAGCCCCCGTGGATGTCGACGTTCGGCATCTCGAGCACGTCTCGAAAGAACGCCCTTGCGCGTTCCGGATCATCCGCATACAGGACGGCGTGCGCGGCGGTGATCACCCTGGATCGCGACCGGTGATGCCGAGCAGCCGCTGCATGAGCGGCGCGTCATCGGGCACGGGAATGGCCGTGGCGAACACGCCGATCTTCCTCCACGCGTCCGCAACCGGGCTCAGCTCATCCCACAAACCCCGAACGAGGTCGTCAGGAAGAGTCGGATCGACACCGATGATCTTCGCGATCTCCCAGGCCCGGAGGCCGCGAAAGCCGTTGATCTGCCAGAGGTACTCGTGCGCCGGGTAGTCGCCGAAGGAGCAGTGCACGGTGCGGTCGAGGTCATCCAGCTGCTCGGCGGCAGCGCACGCCCTCGCGACGATGGCGGCGAAGGCGGCCTTGGGGTCGTCGCCGAGGAGGTCCCCGCTGAACTTTTCCTTCCCAGCCTCGTCCATGGTCCGGCCGGCGAGCATGTCGGGCACCCACGAGTCGTCATACGCGTGATAGCCGATGATCGTTCGAAGCGAGGGCACGGTGTCCGTGTCCCTGCGGGCGAAGCTCGCGGGCATGTCCATATCCCATTGCTCGTCCCCGATCTGCTGCACGACCCTGTCGAGCGCGCGATCGGCAAGGACGAACACATCCTTCTCATTCATGGCGGGCATGGCGAGCTCCTCTATATGGACTGTCCAAGTGTCGCAGCAGGGAGCTGCCTCACGCCTCGAGTCGGTCCGCCACGTCGCGAAACGGCGCCCGATGTCCGTGCGCTCGCAGTGTGACGGGCTGATAACGCACGGGGCTCGCGCAATCTCAGCGGATAGGCTGCCTGAAGTGAGCGGATCTCTCCGGTCTGCCCGTGTGATCATCGCCATCGCCGCGGCCCTGCTGATCGCATACGCGGTCACGTGGACCCAGGTCAGCAGGTTTGACGTGGGTCGGAGCGATTTCACCGCGTTCTATGTCGGCGGCACGCTGCTCCGCGAAGGACACACCGCCGACCTCTACAGCCCGGCAGTGCAGCAACCGTTGCACAGCGCACTGATCGCTCCGGATACTGAGGGCAACCTGCCGTTCGTCAACACCCCGGTCGCGGCGGCGCTCGTCCTGCCCGCAACGTTCCTGCCGCTGGACGCGGCGTATCGCATCTGGTCGGTCCTCGAGCTTGCGGTGCTCCTCCTCGCCGTCGTGCTTGCTGTGCGGAGCGTGGAATGGCCTCCCGGCTCCCCGCGCATCTGGCAGACGGCGGCAGGCGCCGCGGCGTTTGCCGGAGTGGGTACCTGGACGATGTTCCTGCAGGCGCAATGGACGCCCGTTCTTGCCCTCGGTCTCGTCCTCGCCTACCGGTCGTGGAGGGGCGGCCACCTGGCGGCAGGGGCGGCGGTGCTGGTCGTGTCGGCCGGAATCGCCAAACCGCATCTCGCCCTGGGATTGCTGGCGTTCCTGCTCGGCTGGCGCGAACGGCGGGTGATCCTCGGCGCCATCGCCGGTGTCGCAGGGCTCGCGCTCGCCTCAATCGTCCTGGTGGGGCCGGGCGGCGTTGCGGGATTCGTGAGCGTCCTGGCCTCGTCCACGACGCGCTGGGACCTTGCGACCATGGTGAGCTTCATCGGGGTGGTCGGATCCGTGTTCGGCAACGGGCTGGGGGCGCACCTGATCGGTCTCGTCGCTTCCCTGCTCGCCTGCGTGACCGCGTTCTGGCTCGGCACGACCGTCCGTCGCGACCCGAGCCGTTTGGATACCGCAGTGGTCGGCGCCGCGGTGCTCTCCCTGGTTGCATCGCCACACGCATACCCTGGCGACCTCGTGATGCTCGCACCGGCCTTGGTGATCGGCGTCGCTGCGGCGGCACGGCGCTCCGGTCCGATCTCGGCGCTGACGTTCGCGTCGCCGGTGACGCTCGTGCTCGGCGCCTGGGCGCTGATCACCGTAGCGGCCGGTATCGATCTCGTCGACGGTGCGACCTTTCCGCCGGGCCAGCTGGCCGGGTGGGCGCTGGTCGCCGCAGCTGCGCTCGCATGCATCGCGACCCGCGGGAATCGTGAGCGAGCCGAGGTGCCGAGATTACAGGCGGCTGGTTTTGGGGGCGCCCGAACGCGTAGCTAGTCGGTAACGTGCCCAGTGCCGATCGCCACTCGGGGGTAGGGTCCGGGCGGAGATGGCCCTTCAAGGACTTCGAGCGGTCGTGCGGCAACCCGGCCTGGCGGCAGCCGCCGGCCCCGCCGCGCCGAGCCGCCGGCTCGTTGCGCTGACG
>JBAPOS010000185.1:0-22115 GCA_049279755.1 Candidatus Dormiibacterota bacterium
CCGATGCGGTCAGCTGCATCTCCGCGTAGTACTCCGGTACGCCGCCGACCTGGGTCGCGCTTGGCTCTACCTGGATGACCTTCGCAGGAAGCGACAAGCCTGGGATCGCGTCGACGGTGACCGTCGCCACCTGTGTCTGGGCGATCTGCACGTCCTCCGACTGGCTGAACGCCGCCCAGAACACGAAGCTTGAACTGTTGCCGATGACGATGAACCCGTTGGCGACCGCCGAACCTCCGTTGGTCGCAGGGTTCGTGATGCCCGAGTTGCCGGCGCTCACGGTGTCGCCGACGACGCCATTCACCTCGAGAACGGTCCCGGTCTCCGGTGAGCGGAGGACCGTTTCAGATTCATGCTGATTTGCCTGGATGAGGCTGACCAGCGCATTTGCGCGCTGCGCCTCGGCCTGAGCAACCTGGGCGCTCGATCCCGTCGCCTGAGCCTGGGCAATGGCCGCATTCGCGGCGCTCACCGCTAGATTGGCGGCATTCACCTCCGCCTGCTGGCTGCTGTCATTGAGCGTGGCGATGACCTGGCCTGCGGTGACCTTTGCCCCCACCTGGGCCGTGATCGTCTGCACCTGCCCAGCGATCGTGAAGTTCACGTTCTCCAGGTTGCCGGGCTGGAGCACTCCCGACGCAGAATCAAGCACTGGGAAGCTACGACGCGCAACTGTCGCAAGAGCCGGATCCTTCTGTTGCTTGGTGAAGTGGGCGATGACCGAAGGACCAAACGCGATGATCACGAGCACGACGATTGCGCCCGCGGCGATCAGGAGTCTACGGAGCAGCGTCTGCCTTTTCATATCGATTCGTCCTTCCCTCGCCCCATCGGCTCATCTGTAGTCGACGTCATTCCAGGCCACCCCAGAGTGGCTTACCACACCCCACGCTCTAGGCTCCAAGGTCACACCCCGAGCCCCTTGATCATACACCATCGGGTCACAATCAAGCCCTCGCCGCGACTGCAGCGGTTGCCTCGTCCTCGGGGTCGACTCGCGACGCAAGTAAGTCCAGCACCGTCTGCGCAATCGACTGTTTGCAGATGAGGAGATCAGGCAAATACGGATTGGGTTGGTTGTACACAAGCGTCGAGCCGTCGATGCGTGAGCAGTGCAGACCCGCAGCCATCGCCACTGCAACCGGTGCCGCCGAGTCCCATTCGTACTGGCCGCCGGCGTGCAGATAGATGTCCGCGTCGCCTGACACAACGGTCATCGCTTTGGCTCCCGCTGAGCCCATGTACACAAGGTCGGCGCCGAGAGCCTCGGCGACCTCGGTCACGATCAGCGGCGCGCGGGTCCGGCTCGCGACCATGCGCAGGGGTCCGGAGTCCGGTCGTGCGTCGCCAAACGGGTCCGCCGTTGTGAATACACGGCCCTGCGCCGGCAGCGCGACCGAGCCCGCGACCGGCTGCCCGTCGACGCACAAGGCGACGTGCACCGCCCAGTCATCGCGCGGCGGCTCGCCGAACTCCCTGGTGCCATCGAGGGGATCGATCACCCACACCCGCTGGTGACCCAGGCGTTCATGGTTATCCTTGCCCTCCTCGGAGAGGATGGCGTCGTCGGGCCGCAGCTCGGCCAGGCGGGCCATGATCATCCGGTGAGAGCGAGCGTCACCCTGGTCGCGCAGCCAGCGATCGTCGGCTGACTCGGGAACCGAGAGACGCAGCTCGACGAGCAGACGGCCGGCTTCCGAGGCGATCTCCCGAGACACTTCGTGATCCGTCCATGCGGATTCCTCGGGCGTTGGTTCGTCGGCAGCAGTCTTCACTCGTCTCCTAATAAGTTCGTGGTTGAGTTCTTGGGTGCGCCTAGCATATGATCACGCTCCATACGCCCCGAAAGTTTCACGGCGCGGCGGAAAGGCACTGGAGGCAAAACGCATGGGGGTCCGGGCGGGAGGAAGGCTGCGCAAGGCTGGCGCCGTCTCCATTCTCACTGCTGGTGTCACTCTCTTCACGATTGGCATGTTGCCGGTACAAGCTGCCGCGCGTCACACCAAATCAGCTCCCACTGCGCCTTCTTGCGCGCACCAACCCAATCTCAACGACCCTACCAACTCGACCGCCAAGGTGCTCGATAGTTACTGGTTCGTCATCGAGCATGGAGGCCAGACCACGACGGTCTGCACGCTCTTTGGCAACGTTTCGTCGGGCGACATCGTCACGGCACACTTCACGCTTGACTCGGGGGCATCGACAGGTGCCGAGATCACGCTTGTGAGCAACACCGCATCGAGCAGCACCACCAAGCAAAACCTGTTCGACTGCGCGAGCTTCGGCGTCGGGGCAGACCCCGACTCCGCCGGGGATCCGTGCCTTGCCTCGACGACGCAAGCGCTGACGGTTCACGTTCCCAACTGCGGCTTCCAGGTGGATCTCATCTATGGAGAGCCGCTCGTGACCATGAACATCGGCGACTACCGCGACCAGCACCGCTGGATCGATGGTCAGGTCGGCAACCGCTCGACCGCCTGCACGCCGCCAACACCGACTCCGACCCCGACTCCCACGGCGTCTGTCTCGCCGGCGACCTCGTCGCCCACGCCGGCCGGGGGTGTCCAGGGCATCACAACTCCGGGCACCGGAAGTGGCGGTCCGCTGGTTCCGTTCACGGGCCTCGCGCTGATCGTTCTCGGCATCGGCGCGATCGTGCGGAGCTCGCGTCGCTGGCGTAGGCCTCCAACCCCGTAGCAGCGTCCTCTGCGATGGGCTGGTCGGGAGGATCAGCCTGAGCCGGAGTGCGGCCGCATGAGCGATCCCGGCGCCGGTCGGGTGCTGATCGTCAGCTCGCCGCGCTCGGGGAGCACGTGGACCCTGCGCGTCCTGTCCTGCGCCGAGGGAGCCTCGTTTGTTCGCGAACCGGACAATGTGGACACGCAGGCTTCGGTGACCGCGGCGGTGACCCGGCTCGGCTTCGGCCCGTACCCGGTCATCGAGCCCGGCCAGGCCGCACCGCAGTACGCCGCGCTCTGGGACCTCGCTTTCCAGGGGCGTCGAGCGTTGCGATTGCGCCGCGGGTGGGGCAGACGCGTGGCGCGAGCGGCGTTTCGGCTCCCTCGCCCGGTGCGCGATCCGCTCCTCGCCATAGCGGCACGCGGACTCGGCGTGGTGGCTCCGCGGCGCTCCCGCGTGGTGGTCTCCTCGGTCATGGCGCATTTCTCTGCGGAGTGGATTCACGCACGGTTTGGGCCGCGGGTCGTGGTGCTGCAACGCGACCCGCTGAACATCGCTTCGAGCTGGCTGCGTCTCGACGTCAACGCCTACGACGTTCACACCCGACCGGCCATCGTGGACCGGCACCTGCGGCCTCTCGGTGTGGAGCCGCCTCCGCACGGCGCATCGAACACGACGCTCGTCGGCTGGTGGATCGGCGCGCTCGCGACCCAGCTGGGCTCGCTCCTCGAGGGCCATCCGGACTGGATTCTGGCCACCCACGAGGATCTCTGCGAAGCCGCGGAGGAGCGCTTCGGCGATCTCTATCAACGCCTCGACCTGACCTGGACCTCCGAGACCGACGCGTATCTCCGCGAGGGCGGTTACATCGAGCCGCTCTTTCGCGGAGGCGCGAACACCTTTGCAGCCTCAGCCGGTGATGCCGCTGAAGCGACCAGGGTGCGACGCGAGCAAGTGGACGCCTGGCGAACCCGGCTGACGCCGGACCAATTGGTCGATCTGCGCGCGGTTCTCGCCACGTTCCCAAATGGGGGGTGGGTCAGGCCTCGCGCCACCCGCGGCGACCAGGTTCCGTAACAACGACGAGCGGGGAGGACCCCCGCACGTCCGTCAGTTCGACGATGCGGTGCGCAGCTGCGGCGAGGGCTGCGGCTCATCAGCTGAGCCCGCGTATCCGGGCCCCGGCCCGATCGCGATATTGCCGCCGTCCACGATGACCTCGGTGATCGATCCCCTGCCGAGCGGCACGCGCCAGTGCTCGCCCGAAAGCTGGAGGACCGACGCCATGACCAGCCGGATCATCACCGCGTGGCTGATTGCGACGATGCTCTCGCCGGAATGCCGGCCACCGATCAGGCGCAGCGCTTCCAGCATGCGGGCCTGCGCCTGGTCGAGGCGCTCGCCGTTCGGGCACACGCAGTCGAGAGGCGAATTCCGATACAGACCGAATGCGGTCGGGTCGTACATCGCGGCCTCCTCGGCGGTCATCCCTTCCCACGCGCCGTAGTCGAGGTTGATGAGGCCGTGCAGCATGCGGATGTCAGGGACCCCCGCCGCGTCGGCGATGATCTGCGCCGTTGCGATGGTGCGCCGAAGCGGACCCGTGTACACCGCCGAGATGCCGCGGGTGCCGAGAAACCGTGCCGCATCGACTGCGTCCTGATACCCCTGCGCATCAAGGGGAATATCCCGCCGGCCGCGGTAGCGGTTCTCGATGTTCATCGTCGTGGTGCCGTGCCGTACCAGGTAGAGCAGGCACGGACCGCTCTCCGTATGCACCCGTGGCAACGCGACGCGCTCGCCCGACAGTGAGTCCTGTTCGTCAATCATTGCGAGTCCTCAGGAACCCGTCGCACCCGCGGACCAGTCGCGCATCAGATGACGTCGCCGCAGCGCGCGTGCCATAGCGCATCGAAGTGAACCGTGCCACCGACTTCAACCCCCTAGCCTGCGTTTCGTCCCGCCCTCTCGTCGAGATTCTGAGCATAGCGTGCCCACTGCGCCTTGGCAAGAGTCAAACCTCCGCGCTCGATTCGCCCCACGTACCGAGGGGCAGGTCGTTCAGAACCGAGCGTGCCTCGGCTATCTGGGCGGGGGTCAGCCGGCGTTGGTACTGCGTCGCCTGCTGAGACCGCCGGTTGGCGCCGTCATCGCCGGCGGTCTGCTGATTGGGGTGCGACCGCGGGTTTGCCCCGGTCACCACGAAGGAAGGGTCATCGGCAGCATCGAGGTACGCCCTGACGCCGGGCGTCCATGTCAGACCGAGCTGTGCGAACAGCGCGACGAAGCCCTCGTAAGGGTTGGACGACAGCTCGTCGTGCGAGATGACGATCCAGTCGGAATGTCGCGCCGCAGTCTCCTTGAGCGCCACCATCAGCACGCCGACCGTCCATGCCACCTCGGCGACTCGCGAGGGAAACCCGGCTTTCGGAGCCATCCCCAGGGGAGTGAGCCATTGCCGCCGAATCGCGGGATCGTCCAGCAGGTCGGTGTCGATGTTGAGCGCGATCCAGCTCGAGACGACGTTCAGCGGATTGCGCCGCTGAACCACGACACGAGGGTGGTAGCGACGCTCGATCCATTCGAGGGAGAAGCCGCAATTTGCCGACTTGACGATGACGTTTGGCCGGTGTCGCACCTGCGCAGCTGACACGCCGCGAGCCAGCAGCGCGACCCCCTGATCCCGAAAGGCGGGTGGGGATTTGGAGAGTTCACGGCCGATGGTTCGCGCCACCGGGGACCGACTCCACGGCCATCCCCCGGCGAAGGCAAGGTCCCAGACCATCGAGTACCACGACGACGGCTGGTCCGGTTCCAGTGCCGGATACGCGCCAAGGCGGTGTCGGACCACCGTGCCGAGAATGTCCGTATATGGACTGTCCGGTTCGTAGACGTTGTGGATTCCCGGTGACCGGCCGAGCACGTTGGCCACCCAGGTGGATCCGCATCGGTGCGTTCCAGCGATCAGGATCCGCATACTGGACCGCATGCTAGAGCAGAGTGATGAGGCATTGGGTTCTTCTCAGTGATCTCTCATGGCGTCGAGGTGCTCCACTCGACAGCATGGAATCGGAAGGAACATCACAGCCGCCCCGGACGTGAGAGGGGGTCGGTCTCGCAACGAAGGAAAGGTCGATGAGGAGGAGCCGGACGGATCGCACAACGACGCGCGTGCGCATGACGTTCGTCGTCGCCGTTGGTCTCCTTTCCTGTCTTGCCGCAGCGTGTGGATCACCGACGCCCGTTCAATCCGTGCCGTCGGCTAGTCCGACGCCGCCGAGTGGTCACATGTTCGATGTCACCACGTACGGCGCCCGCGGAGACAACCACAGCGACAACACCACCGCCTTCGGGGACGCCATCCAGGCTGCCGAAGCCGCCGGCGGCGGTGTCGTGTTCGTGCCCGCCGGCAAGTACGTGTTCAGCGCATCCCGCACCGGGACCGGCGGGTCCGTCGTCATCGCCGGCACGGCGCCGATCACATTGCAGGGCGCGGGTCGCGACCAGACCTTCCTGATCGAGGCGAAGGCCAACAAGGGGCTGCTCGGCGTGCACATCGACCACACCGTCGTCGAGGACCTAACGCTCGACACGCAGACCAACGGTGGTGGTGCGGCATTGTTCGTGCAAGCCAACGACACCAGCCTGCTGAACACGACGATCCTCGGCGGCCCCAACCACTTCGCCATCTACTACGCGGGCCCCAAGGGCGCGAAACCCCTGACACCGCTCTACAACACGGGAAACGTCGTCAACAACCTCATTCTCAACGAACTCGACTGCAATGACGGATTCTCATGGAGCTTTCAGGCGAATAGCTCCATCACCAACGTGACGCACACCGGCTCCCGGCTCGCGCTGTACGTGGATCAATCGACGACTGTGACTGACTATCGCTACGCACCTGGCGCACAGCAATGCGGCGCCCGCAACGGCTTCTGGCTGACACCGCCGGCCGACAACATCACGATCGTCGACTTCACGAGCAGCGGTGAAGGCGGCAAGGTCGGCATCATCGGGCCGACGGGTGTGGGGAAGGTCGCGCGGAACGTGACCATCCAGGGCCTGGTCATGACCGGAGGCGGGTACACGCTGACGATCGGGGACGTGAGCAACCTGATGCTCACCGGCTGCAATCTCGGCCACAACAACATCGTCGTCAATGCGCAGGCGATCGCCCAGGGGACGATCGCTCATTGCACGTTCGGCCAGATGATTCGGAGCGGGTCGGCCTCGGCGCAGGTGAAGCTCTCGGTGGTCAAATGAGCGTCTCGATCGGACGCGCCGTTCGCTCCGATCGCGCCGCTTGACGGCCTGAGCCTGGGTGCCACATACTTACGCGATCAGCTGCGACCCCCCATCAGGAAAGGGGTCACAGTAAGGGGGTCGCGGACGGGAGACACACCGTCCCTGGGGGTCATTCGTGCCGGGAAAGGGGCCAAGCGCAGCGGGGGGAACAGCCACAGCTGAGGACGTCGCGCGCGCCCTCAACGGGGCTCCGGTGCTTAGCTTGATCGTCGCCGTCGACGAGGTGCATGAGGGCACCGCTCGATCGCTCCGCGACATGCTGCGAATCGTTGGTGACGCGCCGTGCGAGCTCATCGTCGCCTCGCGAGAAGCATGGCCTCACGCTCCCGACGGAGTGACCGTGGCTGCGTACAACGCCGCCTCCCGGGGTGACCGTTTCGACCACGCCGCGACACAGGCGAGCGGCCGGATCCTCGCGTTTCTCGATGACCGTGTCCGCCTCTCCGAAGGCTGGGCAGAGCGCGTGATCGATTACTTCGAGGATCCGGGGGTTTCGATCGCGGGGGGTCCGGTGCTTCCCAGAAGCCGCTGGCGGCCGGAGCGGATCAGCGCGCTCATCCTGAACAGTCATCTCGGCACCACGCCGTCGGGGCACGTGTCGAGAGCCGAGCGCCCGCGCACCGTCAGCGAGCTCACCGGCTCGAACCTTCTGATCCGCGACGACGTGTTCCGAGATGTCGGCGGGTTCCAGTCACCGAGCGTCGGCGGCGAGGCGGTGCGGCTCTGCTACAAGGTTCGCTCCATCCTCGGCTGCGACATCAACTACGAGCCCGACCTCGCCGTGGTCGCCACGACGCGCCGGTTCCCGGGCCCGTTCCTGGCTGACACAGCCGCGTACGGCCGCGCGAGGGGTGATATGTCGCGCCGCTTCCGCGAGGTGGCTCCGTTCTTTCCATACGCCTTGCCAACCCTCGTGACCATCGTTGTGATCCTGGAACTTGCTCTGCTCATCCCCTTCCCGCACCACCCGTTCAAAGCGGCGCTCGTCGGTGGAGCGCTTCTCTTCATCCTCTGGCTGGTGCCGGCGTTGGGGGTCCTGTTCGCCAAAGGTCCCTCCGGTCCGGTCGACCGGCTGCTCGCGATCTTGGGCTTGCCGCTCGTGTCGCTGACCTATGGCGTTGCGTTTGTGCGCGGCTTCTTCGGTCCAAGTCTGGGTGAGATCTCGCCGCTCCGCGGCCGGCAGCGCCCGCTCCGCGTCCTGATCATCAACTGGCGTGACATCAGCCACCCGTGGTCCGGAGGCGCCGAGATCTACATGCACGAGATCGGCAGGCGGCTTGCCGAGATGGGCATGGACGTCGGCTGGCTGACGCAGCGCCACAAGGGCAGCAGCCGCACCGAGCTCCTCGACGGGATTCGCGTCCGCCGCGTCGGGGGCCGCTTCACCCTGTACCTGCGCGTGGTGTTCTCATACCTGTTCAAGCTTCGCGGTCGGTACGACGTCATTGTCGACTGCGAGAACGGGATTCCGTTCTTCACACCGCTGTTCGCGCGGATCCCGAAGGTTCTCCTCGTCCACCACGTCCACCGCGAGATCTTCCGTCGTGAGACTCACCCACCGATTCGCTGGCTTGGGTACTGGCTCGAAGGCGGCTTGATGCCGAGGGTCTACAAGAAGACCCCCGTCGTCGCCGTGTCAGCGAGCACCCGCGACGACCTGGTCGGTCTCGGCTTCAAGGCGGAGCAGATCCACATCATTCACAACGGCGTGGTTGAGGTCGCGTCGTTGAACCGCAAGCCGGCACCCGAGCCGAGGATCCTGTGCGCTGGACGCCTGACCCCGCAGAAGGGTGTCGAGGTGATCATCCGGGCGATGCCACTTGTGCTCAGAGCGCTCCCCAACGCCCATCTCGACATCGTCGGTCAGGGCCCGGATCGCACCCGACTCGAGCGCCTGGCGTGGTCGCTCAAGCTTGCGACACACGTCCGCTTCCACGGCTATCTGCCGGGACACGCCAGGGACGAGCTCGCGGCGAAGGCGTGGGTCGCCGTGTGCCCATCGGCGTTCGAAGGCTGGGGCGTCTCGTGTGTGGAGGCAGGCGCGCGCGGACTTCCGGTCATCGCGTCCAACGTCAACGGGCTTCGTGATTCGGTTCGCGATGGCATCACGGGCCTGCTCGTCCCGCATGGCGACCATCGCGCTTTCGCCGAGGCACTCGTCGAGCTGCTGGAGGATCCCGAACGGCGCGCGGATATGAGCGCTGCCGGCATCGAGTGGGCCGCGTCGCACTCATGGGAGCGCAGCACCAACGAGCTTCGGATGGTGCTTGCGGGCACGGTCGCAGCCCACCGTCGGGGTGAGCTGCCTGCCGCGGCTCCCCCGCCGGGCACCCCGACCACCAGCGAACCCGTGGAGGATGCCCAGATCGCCAATGTCGGTTGACCGACAGGAGGCCGTCTCGGTCGTCGTGACCACACGTAACTCGGGGCAGACCCTGGAAGCGTGTCTTGACAGCATCCGGCGTCAGACGTATACGGCGACCGAGCTCGTCGTGGTGGACAACCACTCCAGTGACCGCACGCTGGAGATCGCCAACCGTTTTGCCGACAAGGTCGCCACGATCGGCCCCGAGCGCAGCGCTCAGCGAAACCACGGGGCGTCGATCGCCTCGGGTGCGTTCCTCCTCTTCATCGATGCCGACATGGTGCTCGACCCCGAGGTCGTGGCCGAGGGAGCCGGCATACTCGGCACGGGTGCGGTGCCGGCTGTGGTCATCCCCGAGGAGACAGTTGGGGAGGGATTCTGGACGGCGTGCCGCGCCCTGGAGCGCGGGTGCTACAACGGTGATGACACCATCGAAGCCGCGCGCTTCTACAGCCGCGCCGCCTTCGCCGAGGCCGGTGGGTTCGACATCCACTTGAATGGCGGAGAGGACTGGGACCTGTCACGAAGAGTTGCACGCGGACGCAGGCTGCCGCGAACTCGCGCGATCATTCATCATGATGAGGGTCGCACCCGTCTCAGGACCGTGTACAAGAAGCGGCGTTACTACGCGCCAGGCTATCTCGCCTTCGCGCGAAAGCATGGACGTGGTGCGATGGCGCAGGGAAACCCAATCTTTCGCGCGGCATACGTCCGCAACTGGCGCACGTTGGCGCGGCATCCATTGCTCACGGCGGGCATGTTCACGCTCAAGGCGGTCGAGCTCGCCGCGATCCTCGATGTCGCCGCCGACACGAAGTTTCGCGGGGGCGTCCGCGATCGCAGTCATGAGGTTTACGCAGTAGTCGATGACAGAGAGCCAAACCGAGTCGCAGCAGCAACCGGCCCCGCGAGCCGACGGCGATGATCATGCGCCGGTTCGCTTTCGGCCGCTGCTCGTAACCTTCGGCTCGGTCATCGAGCCGGATGGTGGCCTCCAGGTCAGGTCCCGAATTCTCGCTGAAAGTCTGACCAGCCTGGGTATGCCGCCGACCATCCTGAGCACTCGCGAGGCGAAGGGGTTCGATGCAACGCCACCGTGGGCGCGTTCGATCCATGTCCCGAGTCACAGGCCCTGGCGTGGGTTCTCGAAGGAGTGGGCACGGCTCATCGGGAAACACGCGCGGGACGCTGACGTGGTCATCGTGGCCAACGCGATGTTCATGCCCGCATTGCAACTGTCGGGGACGCGACTCCCGATGATCTGGGACACGAACGAGTGCCAGACGCTGCACTACGCACGGATGGAGCGCACCGCATCCACCAGAGCGAAGCAACTGATCTGGTGGGGGCTCGAACGCTGGGCGGCGCAACGATGCGTTGTCGCGGTCGCCATCGGTGATGCCGAAGCCACGGAATGGCGGCGCATTCATCCACCGCTGCGCAACAAGTTGATGACTGTCGACCATGCCGCCTTCGTGCCGAGCGTGAAGTCGGAAGGTGATCCCGCCGTGCTGAGCGATCGCGTCGGCGGATCGCTCCGCCGCCCAGTCCTTCTGTTCGTCGGCACCATGACCGCGAAGCACAATGCGGCGGCTGCCCGCTGGCTCATCGACGTCCTAGCTCCTTCACTCGCGGACACTGCAACGATCGTCATCTGCGGTCCCGGGAGCGATCGACTGGTCGGCAGTGGCAAGGCGGGAGCGCCAGTCCTGTTGCTCGGCGCGGTGGACGACATCGATTCGGTCATCGCGACCGCCGATCTGTGCCTCGCTCCGCTGGCGACGGGCGCCGGAGTCAAGACAAAGGTTCTGCACTATCTGGCGCATGGTCGAAGAGTTGCTGGAACGCCCATCGCGTTCGAAGGGCTCGACGGAGCACCGGGGCTGGTCGAGGCGCCGCTCGACGTCTTGCCAGAGCTGGTTGCCCGTATGATTGAGGTTCCGGAGACCGCCCCCGTCACGCGGTCACGTGTAGCGGCGCAGCGCGAGTGGCTGACCCTGCACCACGGGCGACCGCTCATCATCGACCAATGGAGGAACGTGCTCACGTGCGTCAACGGCAAGTGACCGAGCCCGCCGGGGAGGGCGGAGCACGCCGGCTGGTGCTTGTCGGGGTCGCCCGTTCCGGAACCTCGTGGCTCGGCCACGCGCTCGGAAGAGCCCAGGGAGTCCGCTTCTACTACGAGCCGGACAACGTCGACGCCGACCCCGCCGCGGTTGCGAGCGCCGGCCGGCGCGGGTTCGGCCCCTACCCGGTCATCGACGGCGACCAAGACGCCGGGCAGTTCGCGCCCCTCTGGGACCTTGTCTTCTCCGGTCGGCTTCCGTTCGCCCTCCGCGAACGGCGCCGCCTCCGGCCGGCCGCAATGATTGCCCTGCGGTTGCCTCGATCCGTGCGCGATCCGCTGGTTCGCGGTGCCGCCTCGCTTTCAGCTCGCAGACCCGGCCGTACCGGCAGCATCGTCGTCAAGACGATATACGCGACCTTCAGCCTGGAGTGGCTCGTCGCCCGGTACGAGCCCAAGGTCATCGCCATGCAGCGGAATCCTCTGAATGTCGTGTCGAGCTGGCGCGAACTCCGGATCCCACTGTTCGACCTCGCCACGCGTCCGATCATCCGCAGCCGCTACATCGAGCCGCTGGGAATCGAACCGCCGGGGACCGACGCGTCGGACGTCGCACAGATCGCGTGGCACGTCGGGCTTCTCACCCATGTGATCGCCCAGTCTCTGGAGAACCATCCTGAGTGGCACTTCGTCACCCACGAGGATCTGTGCCAGGACCCGGTCACCACCATTCGCTCGATCTGCGATCAGGTGGGACTCACGTGGACAGACGATATCGATCGTTTCCTCAACGAGAACAATCGCCGCGGCGAGGGCCTCGCTCCTGTGCGGATCGCCACCGAGGAGCCGACCAGATGGCGCGAACGCTTGAGCACTCAGGAAATCGCCGAGATCGAGAATGTGCTGCAGGCGTTCCCAACCAGGGGCTGGATCCGTCCCCCGGTGACCGCGTCCTGACGGGCACATTCAGGGATGCCCACCCGAGCGGCGATTGGAACGTCTGACCATATTCAGCTTTCTAGTAGACTGGACAGGAAGCGGGACGCCGGGGCATCGTCGGCAGGATTGGAGGTTGCGTGGCGATCAGTAATTCCGAGCCTTCGACGCACCTTGCGGTTGCCCCGGAGGCTCAGGCGACAGACTCCGGAAAGGGTCATCAGGTGACCGGGCGAGACGGGGCCAAGCATGAACGCCGGCAGTTCATCACCCACAATGCAGTGGCTGCCTCGGGGACCTGGCTGGCGGGAATTCTTGGACTGCTCCTGCAGGCGCTGGTCAGCCACCACTTCAAGCCCGTGGTCTACGGCGAGGTCTTCGCCGTCTTCAGCTTCTTCACCGTTCTGACCCAACCCGCCGCCGGCTTCAGCCGCCTGGTTGCCTGGACGACGAGCCGCGAGCTGGCCACAACCCATGGAACCTCCGACCTGGAAAGCGCGGCCATGCTGCGCACGACGGTGATCCGGCTCACCACGCTCGGAACCGCACTCGGGCTGGTGTTCGCGATTGGGGCCTGGCCACTTTCCCTCTACCTCAAGGTCCCAGCCGAGTACGTCCTCCTGGGTGCAGTCGGCGTGCCGTTCATGTTTGCGACGTCGCCCATGCTCGCCTCACTTCAGGGAGAGCAGCGCTGGGTGCCGTGGAGCCTGCTCAGCATCGGCATCGCCTTGAGCCGAGTTGTCTTCGTCGTCCTCTTTGTCTGGGTGTTCGGCTCGACCTTCGGCGCCGCCGGTGTGCTGCTGGGAATCAGCCTGGCGGCCGCCGTCCTCTACTTCACCGCGCTCGCGATGGTTTGGCCGCGATGGCGTCGCGGCCGAGCACGGACGTCCTGGCGACCGGTCTGGCGGTTCCTTGTCGTGTCGGTCTGGTCGACAATAACGGTAGCGGTGCTGATGGGTAGCGACATCGTGGTCGTGCAGCACTTCTACCACGGCGCGCAGGCTGGCCAGTTCAGCGCCGTGGCGGTCACCGCGAGGTCGCTGTTCTTTGCGATGGGGAGTGTGACAAGCGTTCTCTTCCCAAAGGTGTCAGCACGGCGCGCCAGGCGGCGCGGGACCAGAACAGTGGTGTTCACGTCGGTGGGGATTGCCATCGTCGGCGGCCTACTGGGGTTGCTCGTGTTCTCCGTCTTCAGCCATACGATTCTCCGTGCGTTCTCGGGGCATGCTTACGACGCAGGTGCGAGCTACATCGGCTGGTACGCACTTGGCATGCCGCTGCTGGCCGCGGTGGTGATGCTCAGCAATACGCAGCAGTCGCTTGCCGACCTCAAGCTCCTCTGGGTATTGATCCCGGGGACGCTGATCAAGCCACTGCTCATCTACTTCTTCCACAGCACGCTGCTGGTGGTCTCGCTCATGAGCGACATCTCCATCGCCGCCGTCCTCGTGGCCCTCGTGGTCCAGTACCTGCTCACCGAGCGACGAGAGCGACTTGCCGCGGGGTTGCCGGCGAGCCCGGATGAGTCAACAGCGAGCGGACCGTCGGGCTCGATCGTCCCGTCGCCGGGCTAGGCTGGTGCTAGTGCTATGTATCAATCCATGACCGCACGAGCCGAGCGTGCTGTGGCCTGGCTGACCGTGAAGACTCGATGGGTCACCGACCGACCATGGGCAACCATCGCCGTTCTGGCGCTCGTCGGTCTGGGCATCAGACATGCGTGGCTGTCGACGCAGCCTCTCTCCGCGGGCGACTGGCACTGGCCTGACAACGCGGTGCTCGCGAGCTACAGCCCCTGGCCTGCGGTGTGGGACAGCAACCTCGGGCTTGGTGGAGAGAACAGATTCTCGGCCGCCTTCCGATTCCCGGTATACGCCGTCTCGGGGCTGTTCGCCGTCCTCGGCATCGGCTGGACCTTCACGGAGAAGCTTCTGTATTTCGTCCCCTTCGCGGTGCTCCTCCCGGTTGGCGGGTGGTTGCTAGCGCGCGAGATCATGGGACGGACGAAGTGGGCACTGCTGACACCGGTGCTGCTCCTTGGTGCCACGTACTTCATGCTCGAGGCCAACGGCGAGGTCCCGCTTGCGCTCGGCGAGGTGATCTCCTTCTTCGTCCTCCTCGCATTTCTCAAGACAGTCCGCCAACTCTCGCTTCGTTGGGCGCTGATCACCGGCCTGCTGATGGCGGTTGTCGCTTTCTACGACGTGCGCCCGGCCTATCTCTGCGTCCTGCTCATGGCGATGTACTTCGTCATCGTTGCGGTGGCCGACCGAAACTGGCGCGTTTTCCTGCGTCGAACGGCGCTCGGCGCGGTGGCGGGCATTGTGTTCGCGGGGACCCAGGCGTACTGGCTGTTGCCGCTCCTGACGTATCACGGCGGCGTGGGACTTCCCATTCCCCAGGCGCCGAATTTCAACGTGCTCACACTCGGGCACGGACTCACAGGGGTCGACGCCTTCTGGACCGGAGGCACACCGGCGCAGCTTGTTCAGTCACCGCTGAATCCCGCCTACATGATCCTGCCGCTCATCGCACTGACGCCGTTGCTGGCGCGCCGGATGCGACCCGAGGTGCTGTGGCTGACGGTGGCAGCGCTGCTCTTCGCCTTCTTTGCCAAGACTGACAATGCCCCGCTCGGCGGCATCTACGACTGGATGTACATCCACGTGCCAGGCTGGAAGCTCTTCCGTGAAGGCTCGAAGTTCCTGTACATCGTCACGCTTGCGTACGCGATCCTGATACCGATCGCGCTGTCCAGTGTGTTTCAGTGGACCGCCGCGCATCTGAGCGAGCTGCGCGCGCGCATGCTCCGCGCCGGCGCGGCCGCCGCGCTTGTGGGTGTCGTTGCACTGAGTGCGTGGTCTGTGGTCATCCTCCAGACCGGCACGCTCGGATCGACGACACAGTCGACTCCGGAACCCGCGGCGCTCACAGCGTTCTCCAGGATTCTCGCCGCCGATTCACGCCCGGGGCCAGTGCTCTGGTTCGGTCAGCCTCTGATCGGCAACAACCTGCACAACCACCATTTTCTGATCGCTTCGCCGACGCATCCCGCGGTGAACCTCACCGGTAAATTCGGTGGAAGCAGAACCAACCAGCGGGATCCGTTTCAGCTCTACTGCCCCGACAACGTCATCGCCTTCTGCTACGTCGACCAGAAGCTCTTTCCGTACCTCGTGCAGATGGCCGGCGCCGGGTACGTCGTCGTTCCCGGTGGTCAGGGAGCGGGCTCACTCCCGGCGGGCATCACGCGCGGCTGGCTGCAGCAGCAGATGTCGTCGATGTTCGGGAATCCCATGGTGCTGGGGAGCGGATCGACGTCGCTGTGGGTGTGGCGGATGAGCTCACCGCAGCCCGCGGTCACCACCGGGCCCGCGATCGCGGAGATCGAGTCAGGCACGTGGGCCACCACCGCGGCACTGCCGGCGCTGACAGCCCTGGACATACCCGCGGCATATCGCGAGAGCTTCGCCAGCAACCAGTATCCCGTCGCTCCGCCCAACCTTCCAGACGCCATCGCGGTGATGCCGCACGTCAACAACACCTGCATCGCCAACGTTGCGGGCGCGGCCGCGGTGATGGCGGAGAGCACTGGCACCTCGATACAGGTCACGGTCGACGGCACACCGCTCACACTGTCGTCGCTCAGCGCTCAGGGTCTGCCGCGCTCACCCGGCTGGAGTGTCTACGGACCCGTTCAGCTCACCACCGGTGCCAACACCATCACCAGCGCTGTGGGAGCTCCGACTATCGGACCTTGCCTGAGTTGGTCATCGCTGACCGCCACGGCTCTCGGCGCCCATCCAAACGCCGTCAGCGTGATCACCCTCACCGCCTCCAACGAGCAGATCACGGCCTCAACCGACTCGGTCAACGGCACGTGGGTTGAGCTGCGTCGCTACTACGACCCGGGATGGCGGCTCGACACCCACAAGCCGGTGAGCCTCGGCGATGGACTCTTCAACCTCTACCACCTCAATGCCGCCCAGAGCTCCGCAGCGACGCTCACCTTCACGTACTCGACCCTTCCGTACGAGCGCATCGGTGAGGGGATCGCGCTCATCGTGCTCGTGGCCGCCGTCTGGCTCGCGATTCGAGTGCCACGCCGGCTTCGATTCGCGGCGGCTGCATCGGTGGTACCGGCCGGCGACAGGACATTCCCGCCGTCGCGGGTGGCCACGTGGATCGCCGGCGTCGGCATGGCGATGCTGGCGGTGACGGCGGTGGCGGTGGCGCTCGAGTGGTTTGGCGTCCCGTCCGCTTTCCCGGAGGTGGCTGTCGCCCCCGATCCGTACTCGATCGACATCGGATACGGCGGTGTCGCCATCGGTCTGCTACTCCTTTCCCTTGTGGTGCGCTTCATCACCGGAGTATTCGGCGGCACGAGCGAGCAAGCCGACGAAGCGCCTGCATCCGCGCCCGCGCCGCCGGCGCCGCCGGTGGCTCGCAAGCCCGCACACGTGGGCGCGGGCGTGGCGATGACGCTCGCAATCTCGTTGATCCTGGCCTCATGCGGACAGTCCGCCAGCGACTTCCAGAATCTGATCTCTGAGGCGGCGCAGGCAGGCTCGGTCGCACCCAGCATTCTCGGCTCCTCGCTGGACGATGCCCGGCTGCAACGCGCGGCGCGCCAACCCGATCTGTGCATCGCCGACTACACCCAGGCGCTCCAGGAATTCCCCACCTTTGTCTCCGCCTACGTCGGTCGAGGTGACTGCTACCTCAACGGCGGACAGAACGGTGGTGCAGCGGTGCAGGACTACTCAGAGGCCATCCAGCTGTCGCCGCTGAACCCTGACCTGTATCTGCGACGTGCGGTTGCATATCGCGTCATCGGCAACCTGGCTGCTGCCGCCGCCGACTACAAGCACGCGGCGCTGATACCTTCGGCGGCCGCAGCGCAGCAGCTCACCGCCGTCGATGGCCTGGTGGCAATCTCGGACTACCCGGACGCGCAGGCCGCGTATGCCCGCGCGCTCGTGCTGGATCCCGGAACGTCGCTGCTCTACGTCGCAGGTGCCGACCTTGCCATTGCTCGTGGCAACCAGCAGCTGGCGAATCAGGACTTCGCCACTGCGACAGCACTTGCCGGCAACAACAAATCGGACACGACCCAGATCCTCTCCCATGAATGTCAGGGGGAGGTCCTCCAGCACCTGTACGTCCAGGCGGCCACCGACTGTCTGAACGCCGCTCAGCTTTCGTCGTCGGGTGCCGGTGCCTACGACAACCTGGCGGAGGCCGACCTTGCTCTCGGCAACCTCACAGACGCCCTGACCAGAATCTCCCAGGCGATCAGCAGCTTCATCGGCAACGTGGGTCCGTATGCCCAGCCAGAAGGTGTTGACGGCTTCGGACTGGCAAACCTCTACGCCGCGCGCGGCTGGATCGAGATCCAGATCGGCGGCGCAGAGACTCGGGCGGCCATCTCCGACTTCGAAACCGCGTTGCAGTCGCTGCCGACGGGCGCGCCGGACACACGGGCGCGCATCAAGGCATACATCGAGACAGCCAAGAAGGACCAGCAGGCAGGTCAGTAGGCGTCCGGTCCCCAGTCGCCCAGGGGGAAGTCGTTCAGCACGGCGCGGGCCTCCGCCACCTGCGCTGGACTGAGCCGGCGGGCGAACTGTGTCGTCGCCTCGCTCCTTCGGCTGTTCCCGGTGGTCGATGTCGCGGCATTTGGATGCACACGCTGGCTGCCACCGAACACCGTGAACTTGGGGTCGTCCGATTTGGTGACGTACTCCTCCATGGCGGCCGACCAGCGCAGACCGATGCGTGTGGCGAGGGCATCGAAGCGCTCGATCGGATCGGCGCAGAGATCGTCGTGGGAGGCGACGATCCAGTCTGGATGACGGTCGGCCGCCTGCTTCAGGCCGGTGGTGAGCAGCCCAACGTTCCAGGCCACCCTGGTCACCTCCGAGGCGTCATCGCCAGGCGGCGTCAGGCCGAGCGGCCGGACAACCAGGCGATTGACCGCCGGGAGGTCGCCGATGTTGCGCTTCGTGTAGAGGCCGAGGACGGTGCAACTCGAGACGATGTTGAGCGGGTTGCGGCGCATGATGACCATCCGGGGTGTGTAGCGGCGCGAGATCCAGTCGAGCGAGAACGTCGAGTTCACCGACTTGACGATCACGTGGCGGGGACGCCTGCGAACGCGACTCGTTCCCATCGCCAGACCCGCGACCAGGGCGTCGCGAAGTACACGCGGCATCCTGGCCACGCGGCGCCCAGCAGAGCGCACGCCCTCGGCTCGCGCCATCGGCCAGCCACCGACGAATGCCAGGTCCCAGAGCTGCCGGTACCAGAAGCTGCGCTGCTCCGGCTCCAGGGCAGGATGGGATCCGAGCCGCGCGGCCACCATCGCCCCGAGCACGTCGGAGGCCGGACCGTCAGGTTCGAACACCGCCTGGGCTCCGTCGGCGAGCCCCAGGACATTCGCAGCCCAGGTACTTCCACAGCGCGCCGTTCCGGTGAGCAGGATCCTCATCGGCCGGCGCCGTCTACATGAATGTGGCGACCGCCGCCGCCCAGGCCTGCGACTTCGACAGCGTGCCCGCATACGAGAAGGTGCCCGCGGTGGCGACTGCCTGGTTGCCGGCCTGCTCCGAGTTGTTGAAGTTGGTCGCGGGGTTGCGGGTGAGGGTGTCGTCGGTGAAGCCGGGGGACAGCCCGCTGATCGTCACCGTTGTGGTCACGAAGCCAATGTTCCCGATGACGACCTCGTTTGCACTGGACGTTGTCCCCGTCAGGCCACTGCTCGGGCTCGCGCTTGTCCCGGAGGCGGATGCCGCCTTATCGAGTGACGACGCGCCGCTGATCTCGTAGAAGCGCACCACCGGGTTGACGGTGGTCGAGTAGGTGACGGTCACCGACGTCACTCCGGCCACCGCACTCGGCGCATACCAGATCTCGGAGCCGATGCGCGTGGACGGGTTCACCGCGGTTGCGCGTGTCCAGGTGTCGTTCTGGTTGTCGGTGACGCTCACCACCGAACCAGACGATTTGCCCGAGCCCCCATCGAACTCGGTGGAAATGGCAAGCACGTGACCCGCCGTGGTGGCCGCGGTCGTGACAGAAAAGGACTTGACCGCCGCCTGTGCCTCGGACCCCACATCCTGAATAACATGCGGCGTGCCCGTGGACGCCACCATGGCGGCGTTCACCATTGTTGTGTTTCCCGATGTGACCGCGACGCTGTTCACGATCTGGGTGGTGAACCCCGCGTCCGAGAAGGTGAGCGAGTAGTTGGTGCCCACCGCGACGTTGGTGAACGAGTAGTTGGTGGTGATGCTGCTTGTGGTGGTGGTGTTCGCACCACCGTTGCAGGTGCAGGCGACGTTGACCCCTGCGAGCGGGCTGCCGCCCGCACTGTTGGTCACCAGGCCGCTGATCGTGCCGGTGCCGCCGCCGCCGCATGCTCCGTCCGTGAACGCAGGGGTGATATCTCCGTAGCTTGCGTTCGCCGAGTTGCTGAGGAGGCCAACTCCATACGCCTCCTCGACGCCGCGCAGCGTGGCGAAGTCGTTACCGGTGCCCGTATACACGCCGCACGAGTTTTGACTGATCACCAGAGTTGGAATCCGGCCACCCGCACCCTCGGAGCCGCCTGGCTGATTGTCACCGGTCGCTCCCTCGTCCCAGGTGATGATCACGATACCGCCCTGCGCGTACCAGCTCGAACTCAGAACCGTGGGCAGATTGTTCGTGAGCCAGGTGTCCCCCTGGGCGACCAGATTGTTGGTGGGAGCGCACTTCGAGTGCATGTCGTTGCATTCGTTCGGCGAGATCCATGCGAAGTCGGGCGGGGTGGTGCTGTTCAAATCGGTGTGCAACTGCGATTGCGAATAGGGCACCAGATTGGCGTTGCACTCGCTCGTGTTACTGATGATCTGTTTGAACGCGACGAAGGGGTTGTGGCCCTCAACGTAGTGGTTCGTGCCCGACCCGGTCCCCGTGTAGCAGGTCTGCCCGGGAGCCAAACCGTCCATATATGCCTTCCAGGTATACCCGGCGCTGTCCAGCTCGTTGATCAGGGTAGTGCCGAGGTACGGCTTCTTGTTGCCCTTCTGGTCGATACCTGAGATGAGGTCGTAGTAGTCCAGGCTACTCATGTGCTCGTACGAGTACCAGTTGTTCAAGGAGGTGTAGGTGCTCGCGAGGGAGTTCAGATACGGAGCGCTCGCGTTCCCTATGACGAAGGGGTTGCCGTCAGTCGATTGGTACGACGTGTTCTCGTCAACGATCATCATGATGTGCGGCGCGGTGCTCGTCGAGGCTCGCGCCAGTTTGATCGCCGTGCCGGCAGATGACTCGCCCGATGTGAGGGCAGCGCGTGAAGCCTCGGTCGTCTGAGCTGTCAGCATGCCGCCCGCGAGGAGGGCCAAACCCGCCAGGGTGGACGCGCGGCGACCGACACGCCAACCTGTTGCCTCAGCTTCCAATGGCGACACCTTCCCCCCATGCCCACCCCGTCACGACCCGCGAATGATACACGGTGGGCCTTGGGCTGTCTCAGACCGGTAGGCGCCCTTGATCTGGACCCTCCTCCGCCTGGCGCGGTGGTTCTGGCGGTGAGATATAGGTCGCCGCCTTGTCACATCTCGGTTGCGGAAGGTCCGATCGGGAGGCGCGTTTCGATGACACGGTCGAGGCATGAATATTCCCGTCGTCCGCCTGGCCGTCGTCGCCGCCATTGGATCCGTCGCTCTGCTGGCGCAGGCTGGGTTGGCATCGGTGTCGGCAGCCGTTCCGGCTCCGGGAGCGCTCCCGACCTCTCATCTGGGGGTTCATGCCGTCGTGGCTCATACCCCCACCTCGACCAGGAAGACGAGGCCGTCCAGGGGTTCCGTGATCGGTCACAGCAGCGCCCCGGCAAACGGCCTGGGTGCTTCCGTGACGGGCGCCGGAATCAAATGCGACGGCACCACCAACGACACGCCGGCGATACAGGCGGCGGTCAACGCGGCCGGGCGGCTGGCCGGCGGGGTGGTCATGATCCCCGCGGGGGTCTGCGTCCTCCAGGGCAACATCCACCTCAACACCCCGCACGGCGTGACCGTTGAGGGCGCGGGTGCGAGCAGGACCTTCCTCGTCCAGCATGCGGCCGAGAACATCTTTCAGATCACGTCGCCCGGGAATACCGTCGAGGCGATGAACCTGAACACGTACTCGTTCAATCCCGGCCTCGTCCCCATCCGGAAAAGCCCGGTGCCCTCAGTCCTCTTCAGCAACGCCAGCAACACGACCGTGACCAACATCACGGCCGAAACCGGCTCGGGCTTCGGGATGCGGCTCACTGGCCCCAATCCCTGCTACGCCTTCCCGATCACCGGGAGCGTGGTGTCCAACGTGGTCGTGGTCAACCACGGCATCGGTGGGTTCGCGGCCGTGGACATCGACTGCCAGAACGGGGCGCGCGTGTCCAACATCACGATCCACGGCGGCATCCTGGCCCTGTTCAACGACACCAACACCATCCTCAATCATGAGGTCTACTTCGGCGTCAATCGGTGCCAGCCCGCCTGGTTTGTCACCGGCCCGGCGAGCAACATCCTCATTGAGAACATCGTGACGTACGCGGGTGCGGGCGTCGTCCACGGCTCCGGCCACGGCGGGGCGACAGGAATCACCGTCATCAATCAGACCTTCGGTTCTCCGCTGCACTGCTGAGCCTCGTCGCGGCCAAAGGTCGCTCGTTGCTCCCCCTGGCCGAGGGCGCCCAGCGATAGACAGGTCGTGGTCCTGAAGTGTCCCTTGTGG
>JBAPOS010000186.1:0-2384 GCA_049279755.1 Candidatus Dormiibacterota bacterium
GATAGCGTGGGTGGTCGGTGATCTCCCCACCCGGTACGACCCAGCGGACTGTTCCCTGACCACCGGTGGTCTCGATCTCCGCCGGCAAGAGTTGCCGAAGGGTCTGCGCGCCGTGGAAGAGGCCTGCATCAGTGCCGGCCTGGATCCGTACCTCAGCGCTCGAAACGATCAGGCAGTACCCCTCTTCGCCCAGCGACGCCTCGACAGCGCTGAGGGCGAACGTGATAGCCGATTGCGCTGAGCCCGCGGCCGGCACGATGGGGATCGCGTAGCCGGTGCCTCGGCGCAGCAGGGCCGCCAGCCACGCGGCCGCGGGCTGGTCCGCTGCAGCACCGCTGACCGCGATCACCGATGACTGCGAGATCACAAAGTCATCGCCCGGGTGTGGGCGGATGGATACCGGTGCGGGGATGATGTCGCTTAGCGAGACCACGGTGGTATCACCTCAGGCGGCGTAGACCTGGGCGCCGCCGACCAGTGTGCGGCGCACCTCGAGCCGGTCGTCGAGGACCACGATGTCGGCCGGCCTGCCGGCCTCTAACTCACCGAGATCAGCGCGTCGCAGCAGGCGCGCCGGGTTCCGGCTTGCGGCCGCCAACGCGAACTCCACGCTCGTGCCGAGCGAGACCAGGTTGCGCACCGCCTGGTCCATCGAGAGGACACTCCCTGCCAGGGTGCCATCGGCGAGCCGAGCCTCCGCACCGCGCACGTGCACGGAGCGATCACCGAGGCGGTACGTGCCGTCACCGAGGCCGGCTGCCTCGATCGCATCGGTGATCAGCACCAGCCGGTCGCCCACCGCGGCGATGAGCAGTTGGACGGTCTCCGGCGCCAGATGGATGTTGTCAACGATGGCGGTAACGAAGACGTCGCCGCGGGACAGGGCGACGCCCGGCAGTCCGGGGTCGCGCGGTGCCCACCTGCGCATCGCATTGAAGATGTGCGTGACCGCCCGGGCGCCGCGGTCAAAGGCGGCGTTGGCGGTATCGCCGGCGGCGTCACTGTGGCCCAGGGAGACGACAACACCGCGAGCACCGAGGTGTTCGATGAGCTCCAGGCCGCACTCGATCTCCGGCGCCACGGTGACGTAGCCCACCGGACCGGCGGCGCACAGGCTGTCGGCCAGGCCGGTGTCTCCACGCAGCATGTACTCAGGGTTGTGGGCTCCGTGCTGCAATGGGGAAAGAAAGGGTCCCTCCAGGTGCGCTGGCAGCACCCGTGGCCCAGGTGATGCGCCGTTGAGCGTGCTCAGCCTGCCGATCGCCGCGAGGCAAGCGTCCACCGGGCAGCTGATGAAGGTCGGCTGGTAGGCGACGACCCCGGTTCTGGCCAGCGCAGCCCCGGCGCGAGCATAGCCGCCGGCGTCAGCGGCCACAAAGTCGACCCCGGCGAAACCGTTCACCTGAACGTCGACAAACCCTGGCGCAGCCAGCCCGGAAGCGCCGGCGGGGAGGAGCCCGACGCCGGTCACGCGTCCATCGTCGATGGACACGTCACCGGGCACGATGCTGCCTGCCACCAGAGCAGAGGAGACGCCAAGGCGCATCTTGCTACCTCTTTCCGTACGGTTCCGGACCCTACTGGTCTAGACCATTGTGCTTGCCTCCACAGAAGAAGGCAAGCCCAGGTGCCCGTGGGACGCGCTCACCACGGCTAAGACTCACCTTCACCCCAATGGACCATTGACATTGGTGCCCGACCTGTGGCAGGCTGCCGGGTGTCTGGTGGTATAGACCACCAACCGCCCGCACGAGGGTCGAAAGCCGGCGCATGTCATCTGGAGGAGCAGTGGTGAATCGTCGTCAACTATCCACCGCAGCGGTGGCGGCAGCCACCGTGGGACTGGCTGCGTGCGGGAGCTCGCCGTCCCCGGCCGCCTCCGGCCCGAAGACCCTGGAGGTGTGGCTGATGGCGGGGAGCGCGCCGCCCTCCCTGGTCACCGCGTGGAACCAGGAGTTCCAGCAGACCCATCCCGGGGTCACCGTCCACGTCGACCTCCAGCAGTGGACCGACATCGTCACCAAGACCGATACCGCGCTCTCCACCAGCGCTCCTCCGGACGTGCTCGAGATGGGCAACACGTACGTCGCCGGCTTCGCAGCGACCGGGGGGCTCGCCAACCTCAGCGGTGACACATTCCAGAATCGGAGCAGCTGGCTCGAGAGCCTCAAAGAGGCAGGGACGTACAACGGCAAGCTGTACGGCGTTCCCTACTACGCAGGCGATCGAATCGTCATCTACCGCAAGTCGATGTTCGCCAAGGCGGGGATCACGACCCCACCGACAACCACGGCCCAGCTGGTCAGCGACGCCCAGGCGCTGAACACCGCCGAGTCGAGCGTGTCCCACTTCTCGCCGATCTACGTGGCCGGCAAGTACTGGTA
>JBAPOS010000187.1:0-2638 GCA_049279755.1 Candidatus Dormiibacterota bacterium
CCTTCGCCTTCGACGCCGGCCTGGCGCGGGCGGCGGCAGCCCGGGCCGGTGGGCATCTGCCCGCGATGCCCTCCGGGCTCGAGGGCAGCATGCTGTCGGTGTCGATCGCGCCCGCGGTGGTGGTCTCGTACGGCGTCGACCCCGCCGCCTTGCTGAACGGCGAGGGCGTGCCTTCGGGGACGGCGTTCATCGTCGTGGACACCCGAACCCCAACTGTGTCCTCGACCGGCGTGACCGCCCGGCAGCTCGAGGACTACCTGCTCTCCGTGCCCGGCATCCCGGCGGGCGTTGCCTCGGAGATCCGAGCCATCGGCAACCCCAGCCAGACCATTGCCGTCCCGATCCCGGTCGATCTTGCCACCGGCTCGTCAGTCACCATCAACGGCGCCCGGGGACTCCTGATCGGAGACTCGACGGGGCTGGGGAGCGCGGTCGTGTGGCAACAGAATGGCGTGGTGTACGCGATCGCCGGAACGTTGACCACCAACCAGATCCTGGGCATCGCCCGATCGACGCATTGATGTCTGCCGTCCCCGCCGTGCCTCCGGCGTCCGAGGACGGGGCGGCGGTGCGGACCCTCGAGCTCACCAAACATTACGGGGCGGCCGTCGCACTGTCCGGTCTCACCATGGTGGTGCCCCGAGGAGAGGTGTTCGGGTTCCTGGGGCCGAACGGGAGCGGCAAGACGACGGCGGTCAAGCTGCTCCTCGGCCTCAGCCGCCCCACGGGCGGCGAGGCGTGGGTGCTCGGTCGTCCGGCGGGCGATCGCCAGACCCGCAGCAGGGTCGGGTACCTGCCCGAGCTGTTCCGCTACCAGGGATGGCTCAGCGCGGCCGAGGTGCTCGGGCTGCACTGCCGGCTCGCAGGAGTCGCCCGCGGCGAGTGGCCGGCGCAGATCTCCGGGGCGCTGACCACGGTCGGGCTCGCCGGGCACGCCCACGCCAAGGTCGAGACTTTCTCCAAAGGGATGCAGCAGCGTCTCGGTCTCGGTGTTGCGCTGCTCGGCCACCCCGAGCTGGTGATCCTCGACGAGCCAACCTCCGCCCTCGACCCCGTCGGACGGGCCGACACGCGGACGATCATCCGCCACCTTCGGGATCGTGGGTGCGCGGTCTTTCTCAACTCGCACCTCCTGGGTGAGGTGGAGCAGATCTGCGACCGCGCCGCGGTCGTCTCGGACGGCCGTGTGCTCGCCATCGGGGGCCTCGACGAACTCCTCGGCAGCGGGGGTGTGCGCATCCGGCTCACCGGGTTGTCCGAGGCTGGGCGTGCCGCGCTTGCCCGCCGAGGTGGGCTCTCCGAGCACGAAGGCTGGTTCATCGTCAGCGGCGTCGAGTCCGAGGCGGTGCCCGAGCTGATCGCCGACCTGGTTGCGAGCGGCGCCCGGGTGTACGCGGTGGAACCGGTGCGCCAGACACTCGAGGAACGGTTCCTGGCCCTGATCGAGGCGGAGCAGGCGCGATGGCTGCGCTGACCATCGCGCGGCTCACGATTCGCGAGGCCGCGCGGCGAAAGCTGCTGCTCGCGCTCGCGATCCTCACGGTGATCGTCATCGGTCTGACGGGGTGGGGGTTTCAGCACCTGACCACGCTCACCAATCCGGACGGGACCCGGATCGCCGCCAGCGAGCTCCGCCTGGCGACGTCGCAGGTGCTGATCCTCGTCGAGTTCATGTTCAGTGGCGTGCTCGCCCTCAGCGCCGTCGTGGTCGCGTCCCCGGCGATCTCGAGTGAGCTCGAGTCCGGCGTCGCGCTCTCGATGCTCGCGCGCCCGGTCAGCAGGTACGAGGTGGTGCTCGGAAAATGGCTCGGCCTTGCCGGGCTCATCGTCGTCTACGTCGCCGCCACGACAACCCTGGAACTGGTTGTGGTGGGGCTCACCACCGGGTACGTCCCACCGGGGCCGGTCGGTCTGGCCGCGTACCTGAGTGGGGAGGGGATCGTGGTGATGTCGCTCGCGCTGATGATCAGCACCCGTCTCTCCGGGATGACCGCCGGCGTGATCAGCCTCGTCCTGTTCTTCCTCGCATGGATCGGTGGGGTTGCCGGCGCGATCGGTGACGTATTCGGCAGCTCTGCGATCAAGAACGCCGGCACCATCAGTCAGCTGCTGCTGCCGACCGACGCCATGTGGCGTGGGTCGGTCTACGAGCTCGAGCCCGTGCTGTACCGGGACGTGCTCGGGGCGACCACCGAGCGTGCGGGCAATCCCTTCTTCGTGCAATCGCCGCCATCGATGGGGTTCCTGGCGTGGACGGTGTGCTGGGTGGTGCTGATCGTGGCGCTCGCCGTCTGGAGCCTCCACCGGCGCGAGGTCTGACCGGCGCCTCTTTCGCTGACCAGGGCCGGTTGGCTATCCTGCGGCGGCGAGCGTCTCTGAGGCAGGGGGATGTGTGACTGACCGGTACCCGGTTCCAATGCATGGGCGGCGCTCGGCCAGAACGCCGCTCACATCGGGCCTGCGTCGCCTGTTCGCGCTCCACGACACCGCGGAGGCCCGTGGACTTCCCGTCGACGCGCTGCTCGAGGAGCTGGAAAACCGCACGGCGACGGAGCGGAGCGTCTCCCGCCGGCGCTTCCTCGGCGGTGCAGCCGTCGTCGGCGCCGGGCTCGCACTCGGACCGGCGACGACCCGCGCG
>JBAPOS010000188.1:0-3693 GCA_049279755.1 Candidatus Dormiibacterota bacterium
GCCCAGGCTCGCGGCCGTCGCGCTCGGCGCCGCCGGCGGCGGAGTGCTGATCGGCTCCTGGCTCGTCGCCGGCGGATCGCCCGGCATCGAGATTGCTCCGATCAACGCCGGGCTCGCGCTCTGGACACCGCTCGTCGCCGTTGTGGCAGTCGCCGAGGAGGTCGTCATGCGAGGCGCGCTCTTCAACGCGATCCGGTCCGGGTGGGGCGACGGCGTCGCACTGGCGGTCACAACCATCCTGTTCGCTGCGCTGCACGTGCCGCTCTACGGCGTGGGATCGCTGCCTCTCGACCTCGCCGCAGGCATGCTCCTCGGCGGACTCCGGATCGTCAGCGGCGGCGTGCTTGCTCCAGCGCTCGCCCACGTCCTCGCCGACCTCGCCGGCGGCTGGCTGCTGTGACCGCCCGGCGGGGCTGGATCGTCATCGGGCTGTCGGTCCTCGCGCTGACCCTGGTCTGGCGATTCCTTCCGGATGGATCGCCCCCGATCTACGACGGGCAGTGCATCGCCAATCCGTACGTGGCGCTCGGCAGCAATCCCGGACCGCAAGGGGCGTCCAAGAGCTTTCCAGCGGCGAGCGCCTTTCCCGCCGCGGAGGTGTTCACGGGCGAAACCCCGCCTCAGGCGCAGCTGTTCGTAGAGCCTGGCACCTTCAACAACTCGACGGCGGTGACCCTGAGCGTCACCCCGGTGCCACCGCCGGCCGCCAAGCCGCCGAACGGGACCATCGAGGGCAATGTGTACCGATTTTCGGCGCGCAATGCGGCCGGAACCGAGCTCGAACCGGCATCGCCGTCGCTCGCCGTGTTCGTCATCCTGCGCGGGCTCTCGTCGTTCCCCGCACCGACGATCGACCGGTTCAACGGCACGTCGTGGGCGTCGCTGCCCACCTTGAACGCAGGATGCGGGAATACCTTCGAGGTGACCTCGGCTCAGCTCGGTGAGTTTGCGGCGGTGCGGCCCGGCGGCTCCGCCACCACGACCCCACCGTCAGGTGGCGGCGTCCCCGGCGTCGCGATCATCGCCGGACTTGCCGTCCTGCTGATCATCGTCCTCGCCGTGCTCTTCGGCCTCGACCGCCGGCGCAGCGCGGCCGGCGGAACGCAGAACTCCTGAGGGCGTCAGGCGCGGAGCCTCGGGGTGCCGAGCCAGCCCTCCATCTCGACGAGCCAGCGTTCCCCGGGCGGGCCCATCCCGGCGCCAGGAACGCCGAGCCGCTGGAGGATCGTACGTCGCCCTCCGAGCCGGACTGTCAGGTGGTGCGGGAGCGATGCCAGGTCCTGCGCGGCCTCGAGCGCGGTGTCCTCGTCGTCGGCAAGACCGTCGATCAGCCCTAGCTCCACCGCCCGGGTGCCGAGCCACACCTCGCCGGTGGTGACCCGCGCGAGCCCCTCCTCGTCGTACCCACGGGCCGAGCGCACCGCCCCGGTGAAGCGCCGGAAGATGGCATCGACGAGCTCGCGCTCGTGTGTCGCGTCCTCTTCGGTGGGCTCGCGCCACGGCGCACCGAGGTCCTTGAACGGGCCGGTCTTGGTGACCACGACCCGCGCGCCCGCACGACGCAGCGCGTCGACCAGGACCGGGCGAACGCTGATCACCCCGATCGACCCCACCAGCGCGCTGGGAAATGCGAGCACTCGCGTCGCCGCGCAGGCCAGGAAGTACGCGCCGGAGGCTCCAACCCCCTTGATCCACGCGACCACCGGCTTGCGCGCGGCCAGCCGGCGCACCGCCACATAGAGCTGCTCGGAGGCGATCGCGGTGCCTCCGGGCGAGTCGATCTCGAGGAGAACGGCACGGATGCGAGCGTTCCGGCGCGCCTGGCCGATGGTGCGGATCAGCTCATCGGTGCGCGCCGCACCACCGATCGCCCCGCGCACCTGCACGACGCCAATCCTGCGGCGGTCAGTGATGCCGGCGAGCCGGTCGGGCAGACCGCGCTCAGAGATCACCCGCCCATGCTAATCGGCCCGCGCGTGGCCGTGAGCTCAGCTCAGTGCTCGCCGGCTCCCCGAGCTGCCACCGCGTCGCGCAGGGTCGCGCTGACCGTCTGGCTGGTGACGTTCATGACCAGCCCGATGGTGTCGCCGTCATCCCACCCGCACAGCGAGACCGAGGTCAGCGGCGCCGGGCCGGTCGCGGGTGAGCAGATGAAGGTGCCGCCGCTGGTGGTTGTGTTGAGCGTCTTGCCGGCGACGATCACCCCCTGGGTCTTGAGCCCGGCGGTGAAGTCGGTGAAGAACTGGGTGGTGCTGGTCTCGATATTGGTTCCCTGGGCAAGCAGCACCACCAGGGTCGCGCGTCCGGCCTGGCCGTAGACGCCGCTGACCACGCGGGTGGCGCCATGCTGCTGCATGACCTGCTGCATCTGCTGCGTCACCGCCGCAGTCGCCGGCGTGCGTATTGCGGTGAGCGTTCCGACCGAGGACGGCGTGCTGATGCTGTGACCGGGATGCGCCCGGCCGGCGAGCCACTGATAGCCCGCGAACCCAAGGATCAGAAGGAGAATGACCGTGAGAACGATCCCCAGGAGCTGCTTGCCCGAAAGCCGGCGCGTTCGTCGGGCTTCAGGCACCATCCACGCGGACCGGTCCCGGTTCGCACTGGGAAGCTCTCTGGTTTCCCAGGCGGGTCCGTCCGCCGCCACGGCGCGTCCGCGGTTCGGCAGGAATGGCTGGTCGCGGCTGCGGATGTTCCATCCGCTCCCGCCCGGGCGCACAGGACCGGCGACCTCGACCGGTTCGGGGCGGATGCCAATGGTCGGCGTCGAGAGCCGCTGCTGCGCGGCCACGCTCGAGGCTGGAACCGCTTCGAAAGCCGGCAGTTTCGACCCCGGCGGCGGCTCGGCCGATGGTGTCCTGGGATCGGGCGCCGGCGGCGACATCAGCGGAGACTGCTTGAGAGTTCGAGGGTCGGGAGCCACCGGGGGAAGTGGCGTGCGCGGCGCGGCCTCGAAGGCGAGATTAGGACCGCCGGTCTCGCGCACCGGTTCCCTTGCCGCGGGGGCGCGTTCGTAGTGCGTCTGGTCCTGGACCTTCTTGAACGAGAGGGGAGCTCCGCCGCCCTCTGGGTTGCGCTCGGTCATCTGTTCCATCCCGCATGGCGCGCGGCGTAGCAATCGAGATGCCCGCAGCCTATGACGGCGGTGGCGCCCGGCACCGGTGATGTCAGGGCACTGCTGCCGGAGTGTCACGGATGTGTCACGCCCTGTCCACGGCGTGTGGCGATCGCAATTGGCTCAGCGGTAGTCGTGCGATCCCGGGAATCCAGCCTCCGGACGTGACGGTCCGGGATGGACGATCGGGTCGCCGTCCGGCGTCAGCGCGGTCACGTTTTCGACAAGCACGTTGACCCGTCCGTGCTCCACCTGGAGCCGGCCGTCGATCATGAGCAGGGGATGACGGCTCACCTCGAGCGTGCGCTGCACGACCGGTGGACGGAACACCAGGTCGAGATGCGCATCCTCGTCGGCAAGCGTGAAGAATCTGAAACCGCGTGCCGTCGACGGCTGCTGACGAGTGATGACCAGTCCTGCGACCCGGATCCTCGTGCCGTCGACGAGGTCGCGCACCTTCGCGAGTGGCACACACCCGAGCGCAATCAGCCGTTCACGCATGAACGACACCAGGTGAGGGCCGGTGCTCACCTCGGTGAGCGCGTACTCGGTGTTCACCCGGGTGCGCTCGTCCATCT
>JBAPOS010000189.1:0-8317 GCA_049279755.1 Candidatus Dormiibacterota bacterium
CGAGTATCGCGAGGCACAGCTGCAGATGGCAGTGGCGGTCGGTCAGACGCTCGAGCGCAGGCGGCGCCTCATGGTGGAAGCCGGGACCGGGGTGGGAAAGTCGCTCGCCTACCTCGTACCGCTCGCCCTCTGGGCAGCAAGGACCGGCAAGCGGGCGGTGGTCGCAACCCACACCGTCAATCTCCAGGAACAGCTCGCCGATCGAGACATCCCGGCGCTCGCCGGGGTTCTGGACGAGCCGGTGACGTTCGCCGTGCTCAAGGGTCGCAATCACTATCTGAGCCTGCGCAGGTGGCGGCGATTCCTGGCAGCCCCGGATGGCGGCGGACACGAGGCCGATCTCGCGTCCATCCGCTTCAAATTGAAGCTCCTGGCGTGGCTCGCGCACACGACGACCGGAGACCGTTCGGAGATCCACCTCGCCGGCGAGGAGGAGCAGCTCTGGCGACGCGTCGCGTCCGATGTGACCGATTGCCTCGGCCCCGCATGTGCCAATTGGGCCAACGCGCGCTGTCACATGGTGGGAGCCCGGCGCACCGCTACAGATGCAGCCATTGTTGTCACGAACCATGCACTCCTGCTGGCCGGCACCGAGCGTCAGGGTCAGGTCCTGGGCCCGTTCGACGCGCTGGTCGTCGACGAGGCGCACCACCTCGAGCAGGTCGCAACCGAGCAACTCGGCGTCGGCATGCGGCTGGCGGATCTCGCGCTCATCCTCGATCGTCTGCCGGCGCTGCCGGGCACCCCGCTGGGAATAGACATCGAGCGCTGCCGCGAAGCGGGGCAGCGACTGTTCGGTGATGCCAAGGGATTCATGTCCTCAAAGCTCGGCGGAGAGCATGCGGGGAACGGGCGGATCGGTCTGTCCGAGGGGGTTCGCGGCGATCCGGGCTTCGGATTCGTGGAGCGCTCCGCCGTGCACGCCGTGGGCGTCCTGCAGCGCACCGCCGGCGTGATCTCGTCGCGATCGACCGCGGGATTGCAGGCCGAGCTCCTCCCTCAGCCGGACCGCGCGGACGACGAGCTCGAGCATGCCGCCGTGGCGCTGGCCGGGCTCGCCGCCGCGATCGACCACGTGATCGTCCGCCCGCGCGAAGGGATGGTGGCCTGGATCGAGATGCGCGGCGAGCAGGCTGAGCTGCACGAGGCGCCCATCGACGTGTCGATTCCGCTCGCTGAGGCGGTCTTCGACCCCGCCGAGTCGGTCGTCCTGACGTCGGCGACGCTCTCGGTCGGAGGTGGGTTCGACTTCATCCGCCACCGGGTGGGCATCGGTCCCACCGCGGAGGAGCTGATGCTGGCGTCGCCGTTCGACTACCTCCGCCAGGCGGTCTGCATCCTGCCCGAGGACGCCACCGCGTACGACGACCCGATGCACGACCTGCAGATGACCGCGCTCATCGACGACATCGCGGCGCGTCTCGACGGACACACGCTGGTGCTCTTCACGAGCTACGGACCGCTCAAGCGCGTCTGGGCGCTCCTCCAGGAGCGTCTCGATGCCCGCGGCATCGCGAGCCTTGCGCAGGGTCTCGACGGCACCCGACGGCAGATCCTTCAGAGCTTCCTCACCGATCCGCGCACCGTGCTGCTCGCGACCAGCAGCTTCTGGGAGGGTGTCGACATCCCCGGCGACCGGCTGCGCTGCGTCGTGATCGACAAGCTGCCCTTCCCGGTACCTACCGATCCCCTGGTGCGCGCGCGCTCAGAACGACTCGCGGACCCCTTCGGTGAGTACGTCCTCCCGGTCGCGATCATCCGCCTCCGCCAGGGGTTCGGCCGCCTCATCCGCAGCGCTTCCGACCGCGGCGCGGTGGTGCTCTGCGATCCGCGCCTGCGCACCCGTCAGTACGGGCTCGCATTCCTGCGCGCGCTGCCTCCGGCACCGATGGCGGTCACCGCCTTCGACCGCGTCCCGGCGATGGTCGAGGAGTTCGTCAACACGGGGACACTGCCCGAGACCATGGGAGAATCAGAAGAATGGTCCTCGAACGATCTCGACCCAGCGTGATTTCCCACGCTGCCGGCGAGCCCGACGAGCCGGTCGGCGCGCCTTCGACCGTCCCCGAGATGATCGCCAACCCTGCCGGGTCGGTGACGATCGCGCTCGCACAGTTCTACCCCCGGCTCGGGGATGTCGCGGCCAATCTCGCGGCGCACCTCACGACCATCGATGGTGCGGCGGCCGCTGGAGCCGGCCTCGTCGTGTTCCCCGAACTCTCGCTCACCGGCTACTTCCTCAAGGATCAGGTGCCCGACGTCGCGCTCACCTTCGATTCGTCCGAGGTCGGCGCCCTGCGCGACGCATCACGCGAACGTGGCGTCGACGTGGTCGCCGGACTGATTCTGGAGAGCGACGAGCATCGCTTCAACAACGCCGCGCTGTACATCAGCGGCGGCGAGGTGGTCCACGTGCATCGCAAGGTGTATCTGCCGACCTACGGGCTGTTCGACGAGCAGCGCTACGTCGCGGCGGGCGATCGATTCCGCGCCTTTGACGCACCGCTCGGCGGACGGGCGGATCACCGCTGGCGTGCCGGGATCCTTATTTGCGAGGACCTCTGGCACCCCTCGGCCGCGTCACTGCTCGCACGTCAGGGTGTGGATCTGATCATCTGCCCGTCAGCGTCCCCCGGACGCGGGCAGCTCCAAGGCGAGGCGCTGGGCACAGCGAGCAGCTATGACGTCATGACCCGGACCTACGCGCAGCTGTTCACAACGTACGTGCTGTACTGCAACCGATCCGGTTTCGAGGACGGCGTGGGCTTCTGGGGCGGCTCACGTGTGGTTGACCCGATGGGTGCCGTGGTGGCCGAAGTTCGCGGGGCCCATGAGTCCGTGCTCGTGCACACTCTGGAGCGCGGCTCGATCCGCCGCGCCCGAGTCGCCTATCCGCTGTTGCGCGACGAACGAAACGATGTCAACGACGCCGAGACCGATCGACTCCGACGCCGACACGCTCGCGGTTGACGCCCCGTTCGTCATCGGGCTGCTCCGCGGCTTCATCGCCGACGGCGTGCGCAAGGTGGGGTTCGAGCGTGTCATCGTCGGGCTTTCCGGGGGTGTCGACTCGTCGCTGGTGACCGCGCTCGCGGTGTCGTCGCTGGGCGCCGACAACGTCGTCGCCTTGTTCATGCCCTATCGGAGCAGCGATCCCCAATCGCAGATCGACGCGCTCGCGGTCTGCGAGAGCGTCGGCATCGCTGCGGAGATCGTCGACATCACGCCCCAGGTCGACACGTATTTCGATCGCTTCCCCGACGCCGACCGTACGCGTAGGGGCAACAAGATGGCCCGCGAACGGATGTCGATCCTCTACGACCATTCGATGGCGGAACGAGCGCTGGTGCTCGGCACTTCCAACAAGACGGAGTTGCTGCTCGGATACGGCACGCTGTTCGGCGACATGGCAAGTGCGCTCAACCCGATCGGCGACCTCTACAAGACGCAGGTGTACGCCCTGGCTCGCGCGCTCGGCCTGCCCCAGAGTGTGCTGACCAAGGCGCCGAGCGCGGATCTCTGGGTCGGGCAGTCCGACGAGGACGAGCTGGGGATGCGCTACGCGGTGGTCGACCAGGTGCTGCACCTGCTCGTCGACGAGCGCCGCAGCAAGGCAGAGGTCATCGCGCTCGGATTCGACGCCGCCGAGGTCGACGCCATCGTTGCGCGCGTTCGCGGGAGCCAGTACAAGCGCAGGCCGCCGGTGATCGCGAAGTTGAGCAACCGCACCATCGACCGGGAGTTCCGCTATCCGCGGGACTGGGGTCGATGAGCGACCCGACCGGGACGCTCGCCGTGGTCGCGACGCCGATCGGGAACCTCGAGGACATCACGCTGCGCGCGTTGCGCGTGCTGCGCGAATGCGACGCTGTGATCGCCGAGGACTCGCGGCGCACCAAGGCGCTGCTCAGCGCGCATGGGGTGCACAAACCGGTGCTGTCGCTTCCCGCGTTCGACGAGCGCAGGCGCGTACCGCGGCTCATCGAGCGGCTCGAACGAGGGGAGACGCTCGCGCTCTGCACGGATGCGGGCACGCCCGCGCTGAGCGACCCGGGCGCCGTGCTGGTGCGCGCGGCACTCGACGGCGGTCATCGCGTGACGCCGATCCCCGGCGCATCGGCGCTCACCGCCGAGTTCGCATCGAGTGGCTTTCCCGCCGGCGCCTTCTGCTTTCTGGGCTTTCTCCCGCGCACCGCGGGCAAGCTCGTCCGCGTCCTCGAGGAGGCGATGCGCGAGAACCGCACCATCGCGTTCTTCGAGTCGCCGATGCGGATCACCAAGACACTCCGGCTCGCGGTGCCGGTCCTCGGCGACCGTCCCGTGGTCGTCGCCCGTGAGCTGACCAAGCTGCACGAGACGCTGCATCGCGGGACCGCGGCATCGCTCGTCGAGGAATTCACGGCGCGGCCGCCGCGCGGCGAATGCACCGTGGTCGTGGGAGCAGCGCCTTGACGGAGGGGCTGCCCCAACTCGTCGACACCCACTGCCACCTCGTCCTGCTCGAGGAGCGCGGGCTGCTCGGCGAGGCACTCGAGGGCGCGGCCGCCGCGGGGGTGGACGAGATCATCTCGATCGGACTGAACCTCGACGACTCCGATCGCAATCGACGGATCGCCGAGGATCATCCGGGCGTGTACTTCACGTGCGGATGGCATCCGCACGAACCGGTGCCGCCCGACACTCGCCAGCTCGACTCGCTCGCCGAGTTGCTCCGTCACCCGAAGGCGGTCGCGGTGGGGGAGGTGGGACTCGATCTGTTCTTCCGCCCCGGGTACCACGAGGTCCCGCTCGACGTGCAGCAGCGCTCGTTTCGAGCGATGCTCGAGCTCGCCGCGGACGCCGGCAAGCCGGTCCTCATCCACGACCGCGACGCGCACGACGAGGTGCTCTCCGCGGTGGAGCAGATACCAGGGAGCAGAGGGATCATGCACTGCTTCAGCGGCGACGCTGCCTTCGCCAGGCGATGCGCCGAGCGCGGTTTCATCGCGTCGTTCTCGGGCATCGTCACCTTCCCGCGCTCCGATCCCATCCAGGACGCCGCGCGGATCGTCGCCGACGACGGTTTCGTGATCGAGACCGACTCACCGTTTCTCAGCCCGGTGCCACAACGCGGCAAGCCAAACCTTCCCGAACGAGTGGCGATCACCGCCGCGGCGGTCGCCCGCCTGCGCGGCGCGTCGCTGGAGGACGTGCGCGCCGCTACCACCCGCACCGCCCATCGCGTGCTCGGGATCACCGCACCCAGGACGGTCGCTGGGCGTGGCTGATAACGCACGCGCCGATCGAGACCGCCGGCCACTCGATCTCACCGACACCAGGACGCTCGCCGCGGTGGCCCGCCGGGTCGGCCTCCGCCGGGATACCAGCCTGGGCCAGCATTTCCTTGTTGATCGTGACGTGCTCGATGCCATCGTCGATGCGCTCGATCCGAGCCCCGACAGCGAGGTGCTGGAGATCGGCTGCGGACTCGGGACCCTCACCGGCGCGCTGGCCGCCCGGGCGCGCCGGGTGGTGGCGATCGACATCGACCCCGCCTGCGTCGCGGGAACCGAGATCACCCAGCGGGCGAATCCCAATGTCACCGTGCTCCAGGCCGACGCCCGGGTCGTCGAGCCCGCGGCGCTGGGCTTCACCACGGGCTGGCTGGCCACGGGCAACCTCCCGTACCAGCTGACCGGCCTCGTCCTGATGCGCCTGGTCGAGGCCGACCAGCCGCCGGCACGCGCTGTGGTGCTCGTTCAGCGCGAGGTGGCGGCTCGGCTCGCGGCGGGTCCTGGCGACTGGAGCCTCGCCACTGTCGCGATCCGCTCGCTCGCCGACGTGGAACGCGTCCGCGACGTGCCGCCGAGCGCGTTTGACCCACCCCCCGCGGTGCACTCCTCGATCATTCGCATCGTGCCGTCTCCGAAGGCGGACCCGGCGATCCGCAGCTCGATGCTCGCGCTCGCCAAGCCACTCTTTCAGTCGCGCCGCAAGACCCTGCGCAACGGCGTATCGCGGGCGCTCGGCGGCGACCTGGCCGGGGCGGGTGTCGCGCTCGCGGAGGCGGGCATCGATCCGGGGCGCCGGCCGGGTACGCTTCGCCTCGATGAGTGGGAACTCCTCGCTCGCGCCGTCGCCGAGGTGAAGTTGGTCACCCGATGAGGCAGCCCATCACCAGCGCCGCAGCCGAGCCCGACGACGACGGCGCGGTGGCGCCGCTCCATGCCGCGCGCCCGGCGATCGCGGGCGCCTCGGAGCAACGCCAGGGCTTCGCCGCCGTGCTCCGGCGTCGCGACTTTCGCTATCTCTGGGGCGCCCAGCTCGCCTCGCAGCTCGCCGACAAGTTCCTGATGTTCACGCTGCTCGTGTTCATGTACACCCTGACCCGGCGCGCGTCGCTGCAGTCGGTGCTGATGATCGCGTACACACTCCCGAGCGTCCTGCTCAGCGCTCCCGCAGGTGTCTACGCGGATCGACACGACAAGCGCGTGCTCATGGTCGGCACCAATGTGGTTCGCGGCGCGCTCATCCTGTTGATCCCGCTCGCGCAGCTCATCCCGGTGCTGCGCGGTCAGGCGTGGCCGCTGATCGTGATCACACTGCTCTTCAGCTCCGCCGGGCAGATCTTCGCCCCTGCGGAAGCGGCGAGCATACCGACGCTGGTGAGCCGGCACCAGATCACCGAGGCCACGTCGCTGTTCATGACCACCGTGATCCTGACGCTGGTGCTCGGCGTTCCCGCCGCGACCATCGCGATCGGCCTCTTCGGCAATCTGGCGCCCTTCTACATCGCCGCGGGATTGTTCGGGCTCGCGGCGCTGTCGGTGTGGAAGGTGAGCGTCAGCCTGCGCGCCGAACAGGTCAGCACCGGACCGTCACCCAACATCCTCCGGGAGTTGCGCGACGGCATCGACATCCTTCGCCGCAGCCCACCACTCCGTCTCGGTCTCTACGAGCTCGCGCTCGCCATAGTGGTGGTCTTCACGGTCTTCGCGCTCGGGCCCGTGTATCTCGTCGAGGTGCTCAACAGGTCGGACGATCAGACCTACATCGTCCTCGTTCCGGCCATGTTCGGCCTCATCGCGACCGCCGGGTTGCTCGCGCAGCGCCCCAATTTCCCACGCGCCAAGACGCTGGTCGCGGCGATCAGCGCGGCCGGTCTGTCCCTGCTGATCATGGGCATCGTCCCGGACGTGCTGCGCACCCACGGGTTCGCGTCGTTCATGGTCCCGCTGGCCGCCGCGGTGGGGGTGCTCTTCGGCTGCGCACTCGGTGCGATGCTCATCCCGGGGTTCACGGTGCTCCAGGAACGCACCAACACCGAGAGCCGCGGACGGATCTTTGGCGGGATCTTCACGGTCATCAATGCTTCGGTGGCGATCCCGTTGCTGCTCGCAGGTGTCGTCTCCGACTTGATCGGCGTCGCTCGCGTGGTCGCCGCGCTTGGTGCGATCCTCATCCTCATCGCCGCTGCGGTCGCGTGGTTTGGCTGGCAGCGCCTCCAGGTGCTCGAGCCGGACCGCGCACCGGCTATGGCGACCCTCGACCAGACCTGATCGCGGATCTGCAACGACGGTGTCGCGGACTCGTGGATTGGGTGACGCTCCCCGAGCCTGGTGGCAAGCTCCGAGGCCTTGCGGACCGGATGGGCCGGCCCGGCGGAGGAGTGATGCGAGCGGTCGTCACGTGTGAGTGCTGCGGGCACCGGCAGGCTATTGCCCGCCAGATCGTCCGGCCCGAGTCGTTCAACCTCGTCTGCCACAGCTGCGAAGGGGTGCTCCGGGTCGAGGTCACCATCAGCGACCTCGAGGCCGCCCAGCACGCAACCGGCAAGAAGACCCAGCCCGTCGCCTGGGTCTGAGTCGCGCCATCCGGGGGCGGGCGGAGGCACTGGTATCATCGACGGCGATCACGCTTGCCGATGGCGGGCCAGGGGCGCATAGCTCAGTTGGTACGAGCGCTGCGTTGACATCGCAGAGGTCATAGGTTCGATCCCTATTGCGCCCACCATTGGAATTTTGCCCCTGAGGCGACGCGCCGGGCGGTGGGTGATGGTGTGCGCTCTGTGGTCGTGGCGTGTGTGCTCGTGATCCTGGCGCGGCTGAAGGACTTCTGCACGTCGACCGGCAAGGTGCCGACGGGTTGCTGCCAGAAATGTCTCTAACCAGCCCCGGGACCGCATTGTGCGTAGCGTGTGCGTGTGCGTCTGCGAACAGATGTTTGGTATAATTCGTGAATGGAAGCCTTCGCGATCCCGGATGCGCGCGAGCGTCTCGATGACGCCGTCGATGGGTTGGTTGACGAGTCCATCGATGAGTTCTCGACGCACGCGCTG
>JBAPOS010000190.1:0-10117 GCA_049279755.1 Candidatus Dormiibacterota bacterium
GCGCCGCGGCGGTCGGAGGTCCGAGCCTCGGCGACCCAGTCGAGGTCGAGCTGGCGTGACCACGAGCCCGGAGACGCCCGATGCCCTTGGCGACCTCACCTCGGAAGAGGTGGCTCGGCTCGACGCCGCCGCCGCGGAGCGCGGCGTCACCACGCTCCAGCTCATGGAGGTTGCCGGATGGCAGGTCGCGAGGTGTGCGTGGCACCGGCTCGGCGGCCCCGCCGCCGTCAGCGTTGTAGCCGGGTATGGCAACAACGGCGGCGACGGATTGGTCGCTGCCCGGCACCTCGCAACCTGGGGATGTGCGATGCGGGTGCTCGTCCTTGGCGGCGAGGCGCGGGTGACCGGAGTGGTGGGCGAGCATGTGCTCTCGGCGCGTCGCTGCGGCGTCGACGTCGTCGTCGAGGAGGACCCGGCGCTGGTGGGTGGCATCCTCGGTCGCGCCGAATTGGGCATCGACGCGATCCTTGGCACGGGTTTGCGCAGCGCGCCTCGCGAGCCTCAGGCGAGCGCAATCAGGGCGATCAACGAGTCGGGGATTCCAATCCTCAGCGTCGACGTCCCGAGCGGTCTGGACGCAACCACGGGTGAGGCATTCGACCCAACCGTGCGCGCGGCCATGACATGCACGCTGACCGCCATGAAACGGGGCCTGCGAGGAGGAGACGCGGTGGCTTACGCCGGCGACATCTGGGTCGCCGACATCGGCATGCCGGCGACCGCATGGCTCGAAGCCGGGCTGCTCCGACCACCCGGCGTCACCGGCGGGGAGTTGGTGCACACTTCGTCCTGATCTCCTTGCTTGACCGTTGAGCGGATTCCCGGCTATTCTTCGACCGTACCCCGCGCCCACAGCGCAAACGTCATGATCAACGTCTCAGCACACATCGCTCCCGAGGCGCGCGAGCTTGCCGCAACCGCACGCGAGCAGCTCGATGATCTGGTCACGTATGCCACGCATCTGGTCAATCACCAGGCGGACGCCGTGGCATTCGTTGCCGGTGGCATCCACCACGCAAGCCGGTACCCGCCCGCGCGCCTGCGTGTGGATGGAAGGGCCGCCCTCTACCGGGCGGTCACCCGCGCCTGCCGGCACGGTCAGCGATTCCCGCCGCGGCCCCAGGGCATCGGCAGGATGTTCCGGCGAAGCGCCGGGTCCGTGCGCGTCGAGGTCGACGACGCCACCGCCGGTCGGATCAACACCGTCAAGCGAGCCCTCGCCATGCTCGGGTTCGACCGCAGAGCAGCCCTCCTGCTCCGCGATCTCTGCGGCCTCGACTACCAGGAGATGTCCCGCGCACTCGAATGCTCCCCCGAGGCGGCCGCACGCCTCGTCGCTGCGGCGCGTCGCGAGTTCGGATCCATCTATCGAGAGATCGCTCTATGAGGTGCAGTCTCCTCGCCCTCAGCAGCTACATCGACACCGAACTCGACCAGGAGCCAGCAGGAGAGCTTGAGGCGCACCTGGTCGCCTGCGACCGCTGCCGGACGGCGATCGGCCATCTCCGCGAGGAATCGGAGCGCATCGGCGCGCTTGCCCGCGTCCACGTCCCCGATGACGCCGTGCACGACCTGTTCAGCCAGATTGGTTTGATCGCGGAGGAGGACGACTTGCCCGAAGGACCTGTGCGTCGCGAGCGACCGGCAGCGGTCGAGGCTCCCCCGTGGTTCGGCGCGGAGCGCGGCGCCGCGCTGCCGTGGGCGCCGCGACCGTCGGCCCACGATCAATCGCAGCCGCGCGAGCTGATCGGTGAACGTTCACCGACTCTGGCGGTTGCGGAGCCGCCGGAGATGTACCTTTGGGACGAGACGATCGATCAGATAGCAACGGCCGCCCCGGAGCCTCCGCCAGTTCACGCGGCTGCCGCCCCCGAACCGGCCCCGGTCGCCGAGGTCGAGCCAGCGCCTGTCGCTCGCCACGACGCCGAGCCCAGGTTCATCGAACCGGAACCACCTCTGATCATCCCCACCGAGCCACAGCCACCGGATCTGTCGACCTCCGCGCCGATCGTGACCGCGCCACGCATGGCCGCCGGGCCGAACGCCTTCCAGCGTCTTCGCGACGCGGTCGCGGTTCGCCTCGCGCTCCGACGCGGAGCCGGTTCAAGGTTCGACCCGGGGGTCGAGATCGTGAGCGGGACCGGCGCGCCGACATGGGACCAGCGCGCACGTCGCCACCACCGAAGTCAGAACCCTCCAGTCGTGGCAGCGGCGCCCACCGCGGTTGTCGATCCCCTGGCGCTCACGCCGGCGGCGAAGCCGAACCGTCTGAGCCGGTTCATGGCCCGGGTCGCCGCCGAGCCGGTGGTCCGGAAGCCAGCTCCCGACGCGGAACCCGCGGCCGCCGCCGACCCGACTGCGCACGACGCCGATCAGCCGGTTGAAGCGACCGCGCCCCCAGAGCTTGCTGATGTCCTCAGCGAAGTGGCGATCCTGGCGGCGCCGCTCGAGCGCACCGCGGGCTCAGTGGCAGACGCGCCCGCGCCCACGCCCACGTCAACTCCGGCTGTCGGTGGGCCCAGCGCGATTCCAGCCTTCGAGCACGTCATCGAGGAGGCACGTCCGGCGCTTGCTCCCCGCATCGACACCCCGGGCTCGGAATACGACGTCGTGCACTTCGGGGTCACGGCCGACCCCGCACCGGCGCCCGTTCCGGGGCGTCACGTCAGGCGCCTGCAGTCCCAGAAGGCAGACCGTCGGGAATGGAATCCCACTCGACCGGTGACCGGCCGGCACGTTCTGCCGCTCGGCGGACCGGCGGTTGGGGCCGCCGATCGCGATCGGCGTCTGTGGCTGTTCGGCGCCGTTACCGTGGTGCTGATGCTGGTCGGCCTGCTCATCGGAAGACAGGTCACGCAGACCGGTCCCCTCGTCGCATCCACGATTCCCCGGTCGACGCCGGCTGTTCGAGCCACGACCCCGGCCACCAGCGCACCGCTGCCGATCGCCACCGCCGCTCCCGCCCCGACGGCGCTCATCCCCATCGCGCCGACGCCACAGCAACTCACGAAAGTCACGACGCTGGGCAACGGGAGCGGTGGGTTCTCGGTCGCCGACGTTCGCTACGGCCTGCACCCGAATGACTTCCGCCTGGTGTTCGACCTGGCGTTTCCCAACAGCGTGACCGGGAGTCCGACCACGGTTATCGGTTACTACGGAGCGACGACGATGTACGTCGAGTTCACCGGCGTGAACGGCGCATCGAACGTCGCGGTGATGCCGCCTGGGAAGATCGTCGTCTCGGTGGTGCCGCTGCCGCAGGCCCGTAACTCGGACCGACTCGTCTTCAAGATCACGCTCAGCAAGACCGCGCCCTTCGACGCCTACTACCTCTCCGGCGGTCGCCTGGTCATCGACGTCACCTAGCCCCTGACGTCACCCCGCGGTGGTTCGGGCCTCCTCGAACGGAGCCGGCGACTCCGCGTCGACCACCGGCTGGCCATGCTTCTCGCGAAGGTCGAACTTGAGCACCTTTCCTGCGGGATTGCGCGGCAGGATGTCGACGAAAACCACCGACTTCGGTTGCTTGTATCGGGCGAGTCTCTCCTGCGAGAACGCGATGACATCCTGCTCGGTCAGCGAGACGCCGTCCTTCGTCACCACGATCGCGCGCACCGTCTCGCCCCAGCGCGGATGCTGCACGCCGATGACCGCGACCTCCTTGATGCCGGGGTGTTGGTAGAGCGCGTCCTCGACCTCGGCGGGATATACGTTCTCGCCGCCGCTGATGATCATGTCCTTCTTGCGGTCGACGATGAAGAAATACCCGTCGGCGTCGCGGATCCCCACGTCACCGGTGTGGAACCATCCGTCGACCAGCACCTCGGCGGTGGCGTCGGGCCGATTCCAGTACCCCTTCATCACGTTCGGGCCGCGAACGACAATTTCGCCACGTTCACCGTCGGGCACGTCGTGGCCGTCATCATCGACGATCTTGACGTCGGTGAAGAACGGCGCGATGCCCGCGGATCCGAGCTTCTCGGTGGCCATCGATGAGGGAAGGAAGGACGCGAACGGTGCCGTCTCGGTGAGACCGTACCCCTGGTTGAACGGCAGACCCCGCGCCGCGTAGATCTTGATCAGCGCCTCGGGCACGGGCGCGCCGCCGCACGAGAGGACGCGGATGGTGCTCAGATCCCGCGTGGCGAAATCCGGATGCTGGGCCATGAACAGGTACATCGCGGGAACGCCGAACATCGACGTCACGCGGAACTTCTCGATGTTCTCGAGCACCATCCCAGGCTCAAACATCTGCTCCATGACCACGGTCGCGCCCTTCATCAGCGACAGGAGGGGGGTGACATTGAGCCCGCCGATATGAAACAGCGGCGCGACCACCAGCGTGATCTCCTGCGAGGTCGCATCGTCCGCAAGGATTGCGTTGATGTTGTTCCAGATGATGTTGCCGTGGGTGAGCATCGCTCCCTTGGGACGCCCGGTCGTCCCCGACGTGTACATGATCAGGGCGACGTCGCTCATCGCGACGGGGTAGTCGAGGTCCGAATCGCGCTGATCGTGCAGCAGCGATTCGAAGCCGCGTGATCCTGTCTGCTCGACGGCGCAGACGTACTCGCGCACGCTCAGGTCGTCCCGAATGGAGTCGACGATCGAGCTGAACGCTTCCTCATAGACGAGCGTGTGCAGGCCGGCATCACGAATGATGAAGCTCAGCTCCGGACCCGTCAGCCGGAAGTTGAGCGGCACGAATATGGCATCGAGCTTGGCGGCGGCGAACAGCGTGAAGAAGAAGCGAGGGTGGTTGAGTCCGAGAAACCCGACTCGATCACCAGGGTTCACTCCGAGCGCGTGAAGCCCGTGCGCCAGCTTGTTGGTGAGCTGATTCAACTCGGCATAGGTCCACCGGTCCTCTCGGAAGATGAGGGCGGTGTTATTTGGGTTGAGCTGGGCACGCCGGCTGAGCGTGAAGCCGAGACCCTGGTCATTCGCCATGGCTGGAACCCTCCGATTGCTCTTCGCCTCGTCGCGATTCTCCCATTCGCGACGGACCAGCGTTTCGCCTCAGGCAGTCCAGCCTCCGTCGACGATCAGGACGGAACCGGTCACAAACGACGCTGCGTCGGACGCGAGGAACAGCGCGGCGCCGGCGATCTCATCCGGGACGGCGTGGCGACCGAGCGCAGTCTGGGCGAGGATGTGGTCGTGGATCTCGGTTGTCTCCACCAGGTAACGTGCGAGCTTGGTCTCGACGAGTCCGGGAGCGATCGCGTTGACGCGGATTCCCAACGGCCCCAGTTCTCGCGCGAGCGTGCGCGTCAGCGTGATGAGCGCGGATTTGCTCGCGTTGTAGGCGCCGGTGAGCGCCTCGGGACGTATCCCGGCCACGGACGCCATGTTGATGACGCTGCCGCCGTGCTCACGCATCCACGCGGCGACGGCGTGGCGCGTGAGCCGGATCGGACCCATCACGTTGACGTCCCAGATCTTGTTGATCGCCCCCTCATCAGCGTCGAGAATCGGCCCGTACTGCGGGTTGGTCGCGGCGTTGTTCACCAGGATGTCGAGCCGACCTGCGCGGCGCATCACCTCGGTGACGACCGCCTCACACGTTGCGGCGTCACCGACGTGCCCGGGGACGGATATCGCCGTGCCGCCGAGCCCGACGATCTGCGCGGCTCCGGCCTCACATGCGTCAGCGTGGCGTGCGTTGAGCGCCACGGTCGCTCCCGCCTCTGCGAATGCCGTGGCGATGGCCAGCCCAATCCCGCGACTCCCACCGGTGACCAGCGCGACACGCCCGTCGAGCGAAAACCGTTCGACGACGCCCATGCTCAGTTGAGGCTGGAGGTGCCGGCGTGGTCCTTCGACCGGACCAGCATGCGATCGAGGAGCGCGGCCTCGCGCCGCAGCAGGCGCAGGCACGCGGCGAGGCGCTCGGCGGTGCCGTCGATCTCGAGCAGACGCTGACGCTGCGCGGTCTCGACCTGCATCGCCGCGGCGACGAGGTACGAGAGCAGCTCGGGGTCGGACGGCAATCCGAACTCGACAGGGTCCTCCTGACCGATCCCGCGAAGCTGGCCCGCGTAGCCGCGAAACGCCGCAGTAACGGCGGCCGCGAGCCGATCGGTGTCGTCCGCGGGGGTCGGGAGGTCCTGGAGGTAGTGGACGGACCCGACGAGATACGGGCGATCGTGCGAGACAGCGTCGATATGGAAGCGAGACGCCCCGACGACCACGAGGTTGTACCCGCCGTCGCCAAGCTCCTCGATCTCATCGAGCTGCGCCAGGGTGCCGACCTCATACGGGACGGCGCTGCCCCCCGTCTCCTGCCCGGAGCGGATCGCAACGATGCCGAAAGTGGTCGACGCCCGGCGGCAGTCGCGCATCATCGTCCTGTATCGCTCTTCGAAGATGTGCAGCGACAGTGGCATGTGCGGAAAGAGTACGGTGCCAAGCGGAAACAGCGGTACTTCGATGGCCATCAAGCAGTGGTCCGCGCCCGCATCAGCGCCGCACTACGCGGCTTTGCAGTTCTTGGTGTGCTTGATGATCCGCTCGCGGCGCGGCTCTCCTGGACGGCGGCTGTGCCGAAAGGCGATCTCGACACCGATCTCGTTCTGACGCATGAAGTTGTTGCAGATCGGGCAGCGAACGTGCGTGAGGATGTCGCGCTGTGAGGCGACACCCTTGGATTCCTTGATCGTGTTTGCCATGGCTGCTGGGGCTCCTTGAGGGGTGGGCTAACTCGATTGTACGCGGCGTCGGGGTACGATTCGGCGCGGATGGCCCACTCTCTCGACACCCTTCGCCTGCGCAGCGCGGGCATGGTGGCCGGCGCCGCGCTGGCGGTTCTCGCCATCGGCGGGTGTGGCAGCCTGGTACCGGTCAGCAGTCACATCACGCCGGTGCCGCCCAATTGCGCGACACCCCGGCCGGTCGCCGAGTCGGACACGTTCTCGACATCGCTGGCACTGCAGTCCGGCGCCTCTGGACTTCAGTTCGCCGATATCAGTGTCGGATGCGGTGCTGTCGCCAAGGCCACGTCCAACGCGAACGTCCAGTTCACCGTGTGGCTCTCGAGCGGAACCCTGGTGATCACCACGCGCGGCCCGAACCAGCCGGCCAACCCGCTTCAGCTCTCCAACCCGTCGACGCTGCCCTTCTGGAGGGTCGGCGTGCCCGGTATGCGCGTCGGCGGAACGCGGCGATTGGTCGTTCCCCCGGCGCTCGGCTTCGGAGCTGCCGGGAACTCGTCGGCGAACGTCCCGCCGAACGCCACCCTGGTGGTCGACGTCGAGCTGGTTTCCCTGGCCTGAGTCGGGGCTAGGAGCGGGCCCGTGTCCAGAGGATGAACAGGCTCAGGCATGCCCCGGCGGAGATCAGCACAAAGGCGACGGGGAGACCGATCACAATCGCGAGGCCGGGCGCGGACGTGGCGAACATGCGGTGACAAGCATACCGCCGTAACCATCCGTGCCCCTGACAGGCGGGTCAGCTCAGGAGGCGACTTCCATGCGAGCGCCGAGCAGTCCGAGCTCGATGTCATGCATCACCGTGATCCGGAAGGCCTGGCGTGACGCGGCGTCGAGCTCCGGGGCGATCGTCTCGGTGCGCGGGCGGCCGATCCACGGCGGCTGGTGGCGACCCATCGGCTCGCCGCCGACACGCACCACGACTGCGCGATCGTCCTCTTCATCGACCTCGATGGACACGTGCTGGAGAACCCCGGTGCTGTCGACGAGCGTCCACGAGCGCAGCCACACGGGCATCGTGCTGCCGGGGACGCGAACCGGGCGGACGGCACCGCTGACGACGTAGGCGTCCTTGTGAGGAGCATCGGCGGTCAAGGCGATGCGCACCGCGGTGTCCAGCTCCCCGCCCACCCAGGTGGCGAGCGACGGTGCGCGGTTCTCGACATCGGGGAGCATGTGCGTGAAGAAACCGTTCTTCAGCGAGGGCGCAACCGTCGCGTGGCGGCGGCAATAGGGCAGGCCCAGGACAACCCTGCTGTGCTCATCGCACCAGGTCGTCCCGCACTTCACCTGCCGGCGGTCGACGTAGGTGCAGCGGCAGGTGGCGGGCTTGGAGCACTCACCGTCCAGGCATGTACCCAGACCGTCGGCATCGCCGTCAGCCGACCCGGCGTCGCCCGACTGCTTCCTCGAGAGCCGCTGCCACGGCTTCAGCTTGTCCAATGTTGGTTAACTCCTCGGCACCCACGATGCGGTGCCAGGACCCCAGCCTAGTCGCGTGAGCGCGCGGACCCCCGAGCGCAAGCATCTTGTTACGACCCGGATGCATGCCGGTGTCCTCGCGGATCTCGCAAACGAGGTCGATCCGCCTCCCCAGGGGCGATGGCGCGCGTGGTACCCCGTATCGGATTCGAACCGATGGTCTCCGCCTTGAGAGGGCGGTGTCCTGGGCCACTAGACGAACGGGGCCCGAAGGCACCGGATCATAACAAGTGCCCGGAAGTGCTCAAACCCGATCCGGCGCAGCCATCCCGAGGGTGTGCAGCGCATCGGCGAGCGTTGCCCGTGTCGCCGCGACCAGGCTACGTCGGAACTGGCGAAGCGCCTGGTCATCCTCCCGGACGATCGCCGGTGTGTGCTCGTAGAAGTCGCTGAAAGCCGACGCGAGCGCGAAGGCATAGGCGGTGAGCAGCGACGGCGAAAGTGACTGCGCGGTTTCGGTGAGCGTGCGTGAGTACGCATCGATGCCGTGCAACAGCTCGCGTTCAGTGGGGTGAAGTGCTTCGGGGACCGCGACTCGCCAACCGGCATCGCTCACCTTGCGCAGGATGCCGGCGGCGCGAGCGTGTGCGTATTGCAGGTACACGCCTGTGTCGCCGGTAACCCGCAGTGCCTCGTCGAAGTCGAAGGCGATGATCTGGTTGAGGGAGAACCTGAGCAGGTAGTAGCGCACCGCTCCCGCCGCAACCACTGCGGCTGTCTCCGCATCGCGCGCGTTGGCGCTGAGCCGCGCGATCGCACGATCGAGCAGATCGTCGGCGCGCACCTCGATCCCGCGCCGCCCACTCAGGGCCACGCTGTCGCGCCCCTCCTCGAGCTCGACGCCGAGCTCGGCCGCCGCCGCGGGCGTGAGCGCGACCACCTCGTAGCTCAGGTGGATCGAGTTGTCGGCCTCGCGTTCGTGGTGCAGCCTGCGAAGCGCGCGCTGCACCACGCGCTGCGGGAACGCCTGGCGCGCATCGATGACGTTGATCACGCGCTGTGCATGACCGAAGTGTGTGGGTGGCGCGCCGGGCTGGGCGAGGATCGACGTGGTCGCGAGGGTTGGATCACCCTCCCAGGGGACGTAGTTGAAGTCCCGCCCGAGCAGGCCGAATTTCCAAAGCTGGTAAGCGATATCCTTCGCCGTGTAGGTTGCGATACCGTCGGATTTGACCAGAACCTTGGTGTCATCGTCGGTGTCGTCCTCGGCCCTGTCCGCCGGCATCACCCAGCAGCCGGCGAGCTTGCCGCCCTCGACGAGGACGATCGCTCCGGACTCGCGGAGGAGTTCGAACGCCTGACGCCAGAAGCCGAGGCCGATGATGTCCGACTCCCAGGTGAGCAGGTCGTAGGCGATGTCGAATCGGCGCATGGTCGCAAGATGCGCGGAGACAATCCGGCGGGCCAGGTCCTTGACGAACACGGCAGTCTCGTTGCCTCCCTCCTCGATCTCGCGGAGCACATCGCGCCGCCGTTCGAGGAGCTCGGCATCGGTGTCGTAGCGCGCGGACACCGCGATGTACACCCGCGAGCAGTACTGATCGAAGGGCTCCTCCGGCATCTGCTCGATGCCGAGCTCGCGGATGCCGACCACGACATCGGCGACCTGGACCCCGGTGTCGTCGATGTAGTTGTTCACCTCCACGGTGTGGCCGGTGCGCCGGAGGACACGGGCGACGGTGTCACCGATGCACGCGTTGCGCAGATGGCCGATGTGCGCCGCCTTGTTCGGATTGGTGGCGGTGTGCTCGACCAGCGTTTTCCCCACCGCGGCCTCCGGAAGCTCGAGGCGGCCGGTCGTCTCGAGATCCGCCGCCGCGGCGAGGACGGCGGTGCCCCAGTCGCGGTCGTCGAGCTGCGCGTTGACATACCCCGGCGGGGTCACCGTCCAGCCTCGTACCCGGGGCACGCGCGCGGCCTCGAGG
>JBAPOS010000191.1:0-38864 GCA_049279755.1 Candidatus Dormiibacterota bacterium
CACGGGCCGGCGATCGTCGGGTCAGAACCGCATGGTCGTCCGGCTCGTGCTCCCTTAATTAGGGGCGTGACGCCGGTTCCGAGGTGCTAACGGATCTCCCGTTACATTCCCTCGATGGGGTCCTTGAGACATTCCGTCACAAGTCACCGTGTTTGGTGCCTTCCCGTGACCTTCCGCTCCGAGGGATGCGCTTAGGCTGGAGATCCGCTCGTTTCGAGGAAGAGTTGAAGACTGGATCGTCTGCTCGTCATGCGGACAGAACCCCCGCCCGCGCCATCGCATCGTTGAGCTGTCTCGTGGTGTTGGTGTGCCTGATCGTCGGGACGCAGCCGGCCGCACGCGCAGCCGCCTCCTCGCCATCGCCGGATCCGGCTCCGCTCTTCGGCGTCCACCCTGTCCAGCAGGGGCGCACGACACTTCCTGGCGGGCATTACAACTTTGCCCTCGTTCCCGGTCAGAGCATCGCTGATGGAATCGTTGTGGAGAACTTCTCTCAGCACGCCATCACCGTCCATGTCTATGGCGCAGATCTGCTCACTGCAACTGGCGGTGGCCTGGCGCCGGCGCAGCCCACTGCGACGATGCGAGAGGTGGGCGCGTGGATCACCGTGTCAGCGCCGATGGTCACGGTGCCGGCGCACGGCCAGGTCACCGATAATTTCACAGTCGCGCTGCCCACCGCCGTCTCGTCGGGTCAGCATCTTGGTGCCGTCGTTGCAGCTGCCACCGTTGGCCTTACGGCACAAGGGAATCCGATAGAGGCACGGGTGGCGTTGATCACCGTGGTCACGGTGCCAGGCACCGTTGCGGCCTCGGCAAGTCTGAGCCCCCTCCTTGGATCGGCAGCGACATCGGGGCAGATCGGATTCGACATCACGCTGTCCAACACAGGAAACGTACTCCTCACGTACACCGGCTCACTCAGCATCGACGATGGTGCTGGGCGCCGTGTTGCGACCTTGCCGTTGAGTCCGACCAACGGCTACGTGGTGCCGAATGGACGCGTGCCACTTGCCACTTCCTGGAAGGAGAGCATCTCGCAAGCCGCGATGTATCGAGCTCAGGCAACGGTCGTCATCCTGGCGAACGGAGTGCCGGTTCGTACCCTCACCTCTCAGCCCCTCGCGCTTCGGTTTTCATCCGGAACTCCACTGTTCCTGGTTGCCGGAGTCGGCCTCGCGCTGGTGGTGATGATGCTGCTCGCAACCCGGGCAGTTCGACGTCGAGGTCGAGAGACCCACCGGACCACGCCTCGACGCGTCTCCCGAATAGATGTCGCTCGGTTGAGATGATCCGAACGCCACGAGTTGAGACTACCCTCCCAGTCGCTCCAATGCGGTCGCACCGTCGGGGAGCACACGAGGCGGCACACGTCGCCGCGCGCGCAACGGTCCTGGTTGTGGACGACGATCCTCTGATGCGCGACACAACGGAGCGCATCCTCAAGAAGGCGCACTACCAGGTCGTGCAGGCGGCGAGTGCCATCGAGGCGCGAGCGGTCTGGGCCAAATTCCACCCGGAGGTCGCCCTTGTCGATCTCGAGCTCGGTGGCGAGCCCGGGTCGGCACTGCTCAATGAGAAGTGGGCTCGTGATCGAGACACGGCGATCGTGGTGCTGACAGGATCCGATGACGTCGACGTGGCCAGCGAATCCTTTGAGAACGGAGCGTCAGGCTACGTGGTCAAGCCGTACACGCGGAACGAGCTTCTCATGCAAGTCAGCAGCGCGCTTCGCCGCCGGCATTTGGAGCGAATTGCCGCCGACAACGTCCGAGAGCTCGAACGGAAGGTTGTCGAGAGCGCAACGGGTGTCAGCGAGGTGAGGGCTCTCCTGGAGAACGTCACGTCGGGATCGTCGCATTCCGACGAGCAGATCGCGCAACATCTCAGTTCGGCGATGTGTCTTCGCGACGATGACACTGGTCGACACGTCGAGAGGGTCGGCGTCACCGCAGCGGCGCTCGCGGAGTGGTGCGGATTCGTGGTCGATTCCGTGCCCGGGATGCGCCTCGCGGCTGCGCTCCACGATGTCGGCAAGATCGGCATTCCCGATTGGGTGCTGCATAAACCAGACCGCCTGAGTCTGGATGAGAGAACGATCATTGAGCGGCATTGCGAGCTGGGCCACGCCCTCCTGAGGGGCTCGACCAGCCCGGTACTCCAACTTGCCGCATCCGTCGCCCTGAATCATCACGAACGTTGGGACGGGAATGGGTATCCGAACCGCCGCAGGGGTGCTGACATTCCCAAGGAAGCGCGCATCACCGCGGTGGCGGATGTCTTTGACGCGCTCACACGCGATCGCGTCTACAGGGCGGCCCTTCCGGTGGAGACTGCGGTCGACGTCATGATGCGCGATCGCGGCGGCCACTTTGACCCGCAGGTGCTTGACATCTTTCTCGATCATCTTGACGCGGTGCTGACCCTTACAAAGGACTTGCCGGATCCATCGATGGCGCGCGTGACTCGCATCGTCGTGGCCGGCGATGAGCCGGTCCTCGTCGACGGGCTATTGCGGCTCATGGACAGACGAGGGGAGATGCGCGTGATCGGGAGTTGTGGGAGCTCGGTTGAAGTGCTCCAGTCCGTGCGCACACTTCGCCCCGACGTGGTGCTGGCCGACTACCGGATGCTCGACGGCGACGGCTCCAGTTTGACAGAGGTCCTGCTGACAGAACACCCCGAGACGAAGGTGGTCGTGTTGATCGATGCGGCGGCACCGGAAGCCGCGCTCCGATGCATCTCCGCCGGCTGTTCGGGGGTGATTGCAAAGACTGCGCCCGTGGATGACATCGCGACGGCGATCCGGCGCGTCCACGACGGCGAGGTGGTGATCCCTGCCGCACTCCTTCCACGGGTCGTTTCAGGCTTGCGTCGGACTGGACACCGTGTTGGAGACGATCTGACGCACCGGGAGGGCGAAGTGCTCGGGTATCTGACCCGGGGCCTTTCACTGATTGCCATCGCTGACGCGATGTCAATCAGCCTGAACACTGCCCGCAACCACACCCAGCGCATGATCGAGAAGCTGGGAGCGCACTCCAAGCTGGAGGCCGTTGTGATCGCGATCCGGGAAGGCCTCGAAATGGAACCGACGTGACATGTCCGCGCGAGCCTCGACGCGTGAGAGGCCCTGCCGGTCGCGCTCACTCCGACATGGGCTGCCCGAACGTCAGCGACGCCGATGGGTGTGTCCTCGCCAGCCGCGCCTGCACCCTGCCGAGAGCGGCCGGCGAAAGGTTCGCGACGGTCATCGCGTCGACGAATCCGGCGCCGTTGATGCGGTAGACCGTACACAGCGTCACCGCCTTGACCGTGGCCGTCCGTGGACGGTGCTCCAGGAGACCGATCTCGCCGAAGTAGCTGGGCGGTGTGAGCATGCCGAGCGAATGCTCCACCCCCGCCTCACCGGCGGCAACCACCTCGACCTGACCATCGATGAGCACAAAGAAGTCATCTGCCTCCGCGCCTTCTTGAATCAGGACGGTGCCGGGAACAACATGCTCCTCGGCCGCCGACCTCGCGAGGCTCTCCAACGCTGCCCGGGTTGCACCCGCAAAGATGTCGAGCCCCTGAAGGACGGTGATGCGCGGTTCGATCGCTGAGAGTTCGCGGATTGCCCTCGTGTCGAGAACCCGGATCCAGGGATAGGCCGCAACCGTCAGTGCGGGAATCGCGAATCCCATGATCAGGAGTGTCGTGTTCAGGCCGAGGCTCCCCAGGAGGATTGGCATCAGAAGAGCGCCCAGTGAGATTGCACCGAGCACGAGCGCGAAGAAGACCCCGAACACGCGCGCGACGATGTCGGGATTCACGAGCCGCTGCAGAGCAGTGATCGCGAGCACGTCGACGATGATCGTCCCAGCACCACGGATCGCCTCCAGTACGAAGGCGATCCATGCCGCATGCACCACCGCGAGCAGCGCGGTTGGAAGGCAGTACACGGCCATCCCGATCACGATGATCGCGCCGAGGCGGCGGGCCGCGGCGATGCGATTCATGAATCCGGCCATCAGGATCCCGCCGACGCCGAGGGCGGCGAGGAGGTACCCGTATCCCGAGCTCCCGGTCCCCAGCTGATCGCGGCTCACCACGACGAAGAGCACCGTGTCCGTTCCATACACGAAGCTTGCCAGGATGCTGAAGCCGGCCAGCAGCGTTACCGACGGAGATGACACGAACGCCTGGATCCCCGTCGCCATCTGCTTGAGCGGCCCGGCGGCACCACCCTCGGTGATGTCACCGGCACGGCTGCGAGTGTGCATGCGGCTGACCAACAGCGCCGAGAAACCGAATGTGGCGGCGTTGAGAGCGAACACCACCGTCGGCGGGCTGAAGAGCAGCAGCAGGCCGGCGATGGCGGGGCCGACGATGATCGAGAGGTTCTCCACCGCGGATTGCGCGCTGTTGGCAGCGGCCAGATGCTCCTCGCCGACCACTGCCGGGGTGGTCGCGCGCGCGGCGGGATCGTACGACGAGGTTGTCACCGACGTCAGGGCGGCGAGCACTATGGCAAGAACCACGGGTCCGTTCAGCGCCGCGACCACGGCAAGCGCTGTCTGCAGGGAGAGCGCTGTCGTGTCGAGTGTCACCATGAGGCGCACGCGCTCGATCCGGTCAGCGATGAGCCCTCCAAACGGGCTCGCGACCAGCGCGCTGAGAAATCGGGTCATCGACGCCGCCGCCACCCAGGCGGGAGAGTGCGTCGCGTTGAAGACGAACACGACCAGCGCGACGTTGTAGGCCCACGATCCGCTCATCGAGATCGTCAAACCGCTGAACAGGAGGCGGTAGTCGCGAATGAGGAACAGCGAGCGGTAGCCGACCCGTGGCGCTGCATCGCCGATCCGACGCCCGGTGAGCCGGGCGACCACGCGCTGTCTGATCGAGGGTTTCTCTTGCGTCGCGACGTCAGTCACGTCAGCTGGGCAACCTACGGAAACGGTTCGGGGCACGATTCACGCGCGGAAGCGTACTCGCGGCCGGTGGCACCTGCGCGGTGCCGCCTGATCGCCCATCCGTGTGAGGCGCCGGATCGTCCTCGGCGCGAAGCCACAACGAGCCGAAGCGTCTGTGGCGCACGTTGCGGATGCCATCAGGGCATGCCGATACTGTTCGCACATGCGGTTGCGCCTCTGCGGCACGAGAGGGTCGACGCCGGCGCCCGGCGTCGATTTCGCCCGCTATGGAGGTCAGACCTCGTGCGTGGCGGTGCTCTCCGACGACGGCGAGTGCCGGCTCATCCTCGACGCGGGCACCGGTCTGCGCCGGCTACCCGCCGCGCTGGAGGGCAGGCCCTTCAGCGGCAGCATGCTGCTGACCCACCTCCACTGGGATCACACCCATGGATTGCCGTTCTGCCCCTCGGTGGACAATCCCGATGCGCGCACAACCCTCTACATCCCGGAACAGCCCGGCGGGGACGCGGAGGAGATCCTTGCGCGCGCGATGTCGCCGCCGCATTTCCCCATCCGCCCGCGCGAGATGCGGGGTTCCTGGGAGTTCCGCCACCTCGCGCCCGGCCGGCACCAGATCGAGGGATTCGACATCCTGGCGCTGGAGATTCCGCACAAGGGCGGCCGGACGTTCGGGTACCGCGTCTCAGACGGACACGGGGCGATCGCCTACATGCCGGACCATGCGCCCACCGCTCTCGGCCCTGGCCCTGAAGAGTTCGGTCCGTATCATGATGCGGCGGTGGAGTTGATTCGGGGCGTGGATCTCCTGTTGCACGATTCGCAGTACACGAGGGAAGAGTTCCCCGCCCGGGCGCACTTCGGGCACTCGAGCATCGACTATGCGGTGGGGCTTGCCGAACATGCCGGAGCGCGGCGGTTGGTCCTCTTCCATCACGACCCGTGGCGATCGGACACGCAGCTCGACAGCATCGTCGAACGGCTGTCAGGCGCATCCGTCCCCGTGACCGCGGCGATCGAATGGGACATCCTCGACCTCGCCGGCGTCTGATGACTGGAGCGGTTGGCGTGAGCGAGAGCTCCCGGGTAGGCTGTCCTCCCGGTCGACACGTCAGGGGGTCGTGAATGCCTTGTTCTAACTGTGGGGCGGACAACCGTCCGGGCAGCAAGTTCTGCAAACAGTGCGGTTCCGAGCTTGGCCGCGTATGCCCGAAGTGTGCACAGCCGGTTGACGTGGATGCGAGCTTCTGCAGCGAATGCGGGGCAGCGTTGTCCGGTCGGCCGGCAGCCGGGTGGGGGCAACCGTTGGTCGCGCCGGCGCCAATCGGAGACGGTGCTGCCACCGCGGAGCGCCGGCTTGTCTCCGTGCTCTTCGCCGACCTGGTCGGATTCACCATGCTCTCGGAGAAGCGTGACGCCGAGGAGGTGCGGGAACTGCTCACCCGCTACTTCGACACATGTCGTTCGGTGGTGAGCCTCTACGGCGGCGTCGTCGAGAAATTCATCGGCGACGCGGTGATGGCCGTGTGGGGTGCCCCGGTGGCTCACGAGGACGACTCCGAGCGGGCGGTGCGGGCTGCTCTCGATCTGGTCCAGGCTGTGTCGTCGCTCGGAGTCGAGATCGGGGAGCCCGCGCTGCAGGCTCGGGCCGGGGTGCTGACAGGCGACGCCGCGGTCACCCTTGGAGACAACGCCCAGGGGATGGTGGCTGGGGACCTGGTCAACACGGCGTCGCGGATCCAGGCCGAGGCCGAGCCGGGGACGGTGCTGGTCGGTAATTCCACCAGAGGGGCCACCGAGGCCGCGCTCGTCTACGAGGATCTCGGGGAGCGAACCCTGAAGGGAAAGGCCGAGCCGGTCAGGCTCTGGCGGGCGCTGCGCGTGGTCGCGATGGTCGGCGGCGCACAGAAATCCGAGGGTCTCGAAGCGCCATTTGTCGGCCGCGAACGCGAGCTGCGCTTGATCAAGGATCACTTCCACGCCAGCGCCGACGAGCACAAGGCGCAACTCGTCTCAGTGGTGGGAATCGCCGGGATCGGCAAATCGCGGCTCTCCTGGGAGTTCTTCAAGTACATCGACGGTATCGCCGAGCTGGTCTACACCCACCGTGGACGCTGTCTCGCCTACGGAGAGGGGGTGACCTACTGGGCGCTCGCGGAAATGGTGCGCATGCGTGCCGGGATTACCGATGGTGAGGACCCGGCGTCCGCGCTGACCAAGCTGCAACGCTGTCTCGTCGAGTTCCTCTCCGACGCGGATGAGCGGCGTTGGGTCGAACCGCGGCTGGCGCAGCTGCTGGCTCTCGAGGACCGCGCCGCTCAGGATCGTGAAGACCTGTTCAGCGCCTGGCGCCTGTTCTTCGAGCGGCTCGCAGACAGGCAGCCGACGGTGCTGGTGTTCGAGGACATGCAGTGGGCCGACACGTCGCTGCTCGAGTTCATCGAATACCTGATGGAGTGGTCCCGCAACCACGCGCTCTACGTGGTGACCTCGGCCCGCCCGGAGCTGGTCGACCGTCATCCGACGTGGGGTGCCGGCAAGCGCAACTTCACATCGGTGTTCCTCGAGCCATTGGCGGCGCAGGCGATGGAGCAGCTGCTGGACAGCCTGGTGCCGGGGCTTCCCGACGAGCTCCGGGAGCAGATCCTGCGTCGCGCCGAGGGCGTGCCGCTGTACGCCGTCGAGACCGTGCGCATGCTCCTCGATCGCGGCCTGCTCGAGCGCGCTGGGAGCGTCTACCGGATGACCGGTCCGGTCGAGGACCTCGAGGTGCCCCAGAGCCTTCATGGGCTGATTGCGGCGCGACTCGATGGGTTGCGCCCGGAAGCGCGGCGCGTCCTCCAGGACGCCGCTGTGCTCGGCAAGACGTTCAGCGTGCCCTCGCTCGCGGCGGTCAGCGGTGTCCTCCCATCGGATATCCAGCCGTTGCTCGCAGAGCTGGTGCGCAAGGAGGTTCTTTCGGTGCAGGCCGATCCGCGCTCTCCGGAGCGAGGCCAGTACGGGTTCCTTCAGGACCTGGTGAAGCGCGTTGCGTACGAGACACTTTCAAAGCGAGACCGGAAGGAAAAGCATCTGGCGGTCGCCGCCTGGTTCGAGAGCTCCTGGGGCGGCGAGGAGGCCGATGTCGTCGAGGTGCTCGCGTCGCATTACCTCGAGGCGTACAACCTCGCGCCCCAGGATCCCGACGCCGATCAGGTCAAGTCTCGCGCCGCGGACGTGCTCTTCCAGGCCGGCGAGCGCGCAGCGTCTGTCGCCGCCAACTCGGAGGCGGAACGATATTTCCAGCAGGCGGCCCGCCTGGTTCCCGACTCGGCGCGACAGGCCGAAATGCACGAGCGCGCCGGGCAGATGGCTGCCAGCGGGGGCCGCAACGTGTCTGCCATCGCGCATCTCGAGCGAGCTGTTTCGCTCTACGAGAGTGAGAGACTGCCGCATCCGGCGGCACGCGCGCTGTCTCGCCTGGGGCTCGTGGAGTCTGTGAGCGGACAGTTGGACGGATCGATACAGCGAATGGAGCGCGCCTACGCGGTGCTGGCTGACGACCCGCCGGATGAAGACCTTGCCACGCTGGCGGTTCGGCTCGCCTCATTGCTGCATTTCAAAGGCGACGTCGATGCCGCGAGCAAGCGAGTCGAGGTTGCCCTCGATATCGCCGAAACGCTCGGGCTGCCCGAGATCGTGTCGCAGGCCCTGAACATCAGGGCCATGCTCGCCATGCAACGCCGGCACGACGAGGAGGCCATGGCGCTCTACGCCCATGCGTTGAAGCTGGGCATCGACAACGATCTGCCGAACGCGACCGTACGCGCCCACTTCAACATTGCGGACCTGCTGGGTCATCGTGATCGCTACAGAGAGGCGCTTGGTCATTACCGGAGCGCCCTCGCGCTCACGCGGAAGATGGGGGACAGATCCTACGAACGCAGCACGCTCGGCGAGCTTGCCTTCACCCTCGCGCGCCTTGGCGACTGGGATGAGGCCACCGAATTTGCGGTCGCGATCGGGGAGGACGAGGTGCGCAGCGCGCCGACGGACATCCTGTCCCTGCTGGCGTTCGGCGAGACGTATATCGAGCGCGGCCAGATCGCAGAGTTCGAAAAGCTCATGTCATGGTGCACGCAGCTGGTCTCGTCGGATGACTGGCAGGCGCGGTCGTGCTACCTCGCGTCTCGCGCGTGTCTGCGCCGCGGTCAGGGCCGGGATGCGGAGGCGCTCGCAGACGCCGACGAAGCGATGACAGTTGGTCTCGAGTTCGGCGGTGCTGGGCATCAAAACGTCAAAGCCGGATTCCGGGTGGCGTGTGAATCCGCACTTGCCCTCAAGGACCTGGCGAAGGTGGACCAGCTCCTGGGTGTGGTCGATGGTCTTGGACCGGGCGTACGGCCACCATATCTGCGCGCCCAGGCTCTGCGGTTTCGTGCACGCCTTGCCGACGGCCGGCACGATGCGGAGGCGGTGGAACCGTCCTTCATCGCGGCCGAGGAGGGTTTCACCCAGCTTGGAATGCCCTTCTGGCTTGCGGTCACGCAGCTGGAGCACGTCGAGTGGCTCGACGCACATGGGCGCGATGCGGATGCGAAGCCCATGCTCGCGTCAGCGGTCGAAACCTTCGAGCGCCTGAAGGCAATCCCGTGGCTCGACCGGGCAAGGCAGTCTGCGCCGGCGGTGGGCGTCTTCTGAGGCGGCGGATACCGATGCGCGTACCGTGCCGCCGGCGCGCCTGGGCCCGCCGGTCGCTCCCACTCCCACGGCACCGAAGTACGCTGCAGTCGTGAGATGCGGGACGTGCGGGGCTGAGAACAGAGCCGGGCGGCACTTCTGCGGGCGCTGTGGCGCACCCCTCGAGCGCATCTGCGCCGCGTGCGGCTCGTTCAACGACTCGGGCGAAAGCTACTGCGGCGGCTGCGGATCCCTGCTTGACGGCCCCGCGGGAGGAACCTCCGTCGTCTCCGAGGTGCCGGTTGGTGCGCCGCCAAGCCTCGCGATCCGATCGCCGGCCGCTGAGCGCCGGCATGTCACCGTGCTCTTCTCCGACCTGGTTGGCTTCACGTTCATATCCCAGCAGCGCGACGCCGAGGATGTCCGGGAACTGTTGACACGGTACTTCGAGACCGCCAGCACGATCATCACCCGGTACGGAGGCAGCGTCGAGAAGTTCATCGGCGACGCCGTGATGGCGGTGTGGGGAATCCCTGCCATCCAGGAGGACGACGCCGAGCGCGCTGTCCGAGCTGCGCTGGATCTCGTCGACGCCGTGGCTGCATTCGGTGAGGCGGTCGGGGCTCCGGGACTGCAAGCGCGGATTGGCGTGCTCACCGGTGAAGCGGCTGTCAACCTGGATGCCAGCGGCCAGGCGATGGTGGCCGGCGACCTGGTCAACACGGCATCCAGGGTGCAGTCGGCAGCAGCTCCGGGTACCGTCCTGGTCGGCGAGTCGACACGGCAGGCGACCGAGGCGGCGATCGTCTACGACGACACCGGGGCGCATGAGGTCAAGGGCAAGGGTGAGCCGCTTCGCCTGTGGCGTGCGAACCGCGTCGTCGCCGGCCGCGGCGGCTCCATGCGTCCGACCGGCATCGAGCCGCCGTTTGTCGGTCGGGACCGCGAGCTGCGCCTGCTCAAGGAGATGCTCCATGCAACCGGAGAGGACGGCAAGGCGCGCCTGCTGTCGGTGGTCGGCGTCGCGGGCGTCGGCAAGTCACGGCTCTCATGGGAATTCGAGAAGTACGTCGACGGCCTCACGCAGAGCGTGTACTGGCACCGCGGTCGGTGCCTCGCTTACGGCGAGGGCATCGCGTACTGGGCGCTCGCCGAGATGGTCCGCATGCGCGCCGGCATGCTCGAGAACGAGCCGCCCGAGGCCGCACGAGCGAAGCTCCGGCGCACGGCCGAGCAGTTCATCACCGACGTCGAGGAGCGTCGCTGGGTGGAGCCGCGTCTTGCGCAGCTGCTGGGACTCGACGATGAGACGTCGAGCGAGCCTCGCGACCTCTTCGCTGCCTGGCGGATGTTCTTCGAGCGCCTCGCCGCCGATCAACTCACCGTCCTCGTTTTCGAGGATCTTCAGTGGGCGGACAGCGGTCTTCTCGACTTCATGGAGTATCTCCTCGAGTGGTCCCGAAACAGTCCGATTCTCATCCTCACCCTGGCACGCCCCGAGGTCGCTGAGCGGCGTCCTGGCTGGGGCATCGGCAAGCGTGGTCTCACCTCGTTGTACCTCGAGCCGCTGTCGGCCGAGGCAATGGCAGCGCTGCTCGTTGGCATGGTGCCCGGCCTCTCGGAAGAGCTGCGGAGTCGCATCCTCGAGCGCGCCGCCGGGATCCCGCTGTATGCGGTCGAGACCGTGCGCATGTTGCTCGACCGCGGTCTGGTCGTCGAGGAAGGGGGCGCATATCGTGCCACCGGCTCGCTCGACTCGCTGGAGGTACCGGAAAGCCTGCATGCAATGATCGCCGCGAGGCTTGACGGACTGGAGCCGTCCGAGCGGCACCTGCTGCAGGACGCCGCTGTGCTGGGGAAATCGTTCACGCCGGCGGCACTCGCATCGGTGTCAGGCCGTCCCCTCACGTCCGTCGAATCGTCGCTGGCGACCTTGGTGGAGAAGGATCTGCTTTCCATCCAGTCGGATCCGCGCTCTCCGGAGCGTGGGCACTACGTCTTCGTACAGGACCTCGTGCGCGGTGTGGCTCAGGGCACACTGGCTCGAAAGGACCGGCGCTCCCGCCACCTCGCGGCAGCCGACTATCTCGAGTCATCGTGGGCGGGTGAAGAAGGCGTCGCCGAAGTGATCGCCGTCCACCTGGTGGCGGCTCACGAGGCGGAACCGACAGCGGTCGACGCTCCTGCGCTGCGTGATCGAGCCCTCCGCGCATTGGTCCGTGCCGGCGACCATGCCGGATCGCTCGGAGCTCTCGGCTCATCGCAGCGGTACTACGAGCACGCGCTCGAGCTCGCCGAGGACGACAGAACCCGAGCGGAATTGAGCGCCAAAGCGGGCCAGGCCGCAAAGATGCAGGGCCACGACGCCCAAGCGTTGGACCACCTGTTCAGGGCGCACGGGTTGCATTCGTCGCTCGGGGCTACGGCGGCCACGGCGCGGACCCTCGGCGACATCGCCATCATCGAGCTCGCGGAAGGCAAGATGGACGCTGCGATCGAGCGCATGCAGGCGGCGCTCGACATGCTCATGAGCGGGGACGAGGCCGACCCGGAGCGGAATGCCGCTCTGGCGGTTGCGGCGTCGCAGCTGGCTGCTTCCGAGTACTTCCACGGCGATCTGACCCATGCCCTTGAGCACGTCGACCTCGCCCTCCAGATCGCGGAGACCTGGAGGCTGCTCGACGTGTTGACGACCTCTCTCGATACCAAATCGTGGATTCTGGCCGCCGGGGGGAGGCGCGAAGAGAGCGAGATCCTCGATGAGGGGGCCCTGAAGCTCGCGCGTGCCATCGGGCTCAGCCGGGTGGGAACCATCGAAAGCAACCTGGCTGACACTCTCCAGGAGGCCGACCGCCTCGAGACCGCAGCCCAGCATTTCGAACAGGCCGCCGTGTCGGCACGGAGAGTGGGGGACAGGGTCAGCGCCGCGTTCGCCGACCTCGCGGGGACCCCCGCGCTGCTCGACCTCGGGCGATGGGACCGGTGCGCCGAGATCATCAACTACTACTTCGATCACGATGCCGTGGACCTCAGTGCGCATGTCCCGACCGTGGGCTATGCGGTCGGCGCCGTCTGGCTCTTCCTGTGGCGCGGTCAGCTGGATGGCGCCCGCAGGCTGATCGCAGACGCTGAGGCGCTCTTCGAGCGGGCAGGAACGGAAGGGAATGTCCCCCCTGATCTTCGCGCCTTGCTACAGGCCGGCAGGGCGGGATTGGCGAACGCAGAAGGCAGGCACCGCGACGCGCTCGAGGCTGCTCAGGCCGGCCTTGAGACCTCGATCGCTTCGTACCCAACGATGTTGCGCAGGGCGTTGTGCGAAGCGGTGGAGGCCGCGTTCGCGCTCGGCCGCGAGGCCGACGCAGCGGCGCTCATCGACAGGGTGAGCCGGCGTTTTCCGGCAGGCAGCCAGCCCTCCATCGAAGCCCACACTCTGAAGTGGAGGGCGCGCCTGAGCGATCACGTCGACGACGGCGATGCTGCAACCCTCTTTCGCAAAGCGCTCGATGCCTATGAGCGGCTGGATAGACCCTTCTGGCTGGCGGTCGCACAGGTCGAACTCGGCGAATGGCTGATCGCACGCTCTCGCGATGACGACGCGCATGTTCATATGGAGCAGGCACGCGCCACATTTGCCAGGTTGGTGGCTGAACCGTGGCTTCGCCGGGTCGACGCGGCGTTGCGTACGAACCTGCCAATCGCGGACCGCGCATCGGGAGGCCTGTGAGCTCGACCCTCGGAGCGTGAGGCGGGGCCTTCAGAGTGCGCCCTTGCGGGCATGGTCGCACACCGGTTGTAACCCCTCCAGGTACCCGTCACGTGACGCAAAGTGGCAGTGCCGGAGCCGGCTTGGCGGAGCTGAGGCTCCGTTATAGTGAGAAGTGCTGCTCATGAACGCCTTCGTTGTCGCAGTGATCGTTGTCGCCGCCGTGATCCTGGTGGGTCTTCTTGCATCGATCCGCGTCGTTCAGCAGTACGAGATGGGAGTCCACTTCCGCCTTGGCCAGGTGATCGGCCTCCGCAGGCCGGGGCTGCGGCCGATCATCCCGGTCATCGACCTGCTGCGCCGCGTATCGCTGCGCATTGTCACGATGCCGATCCAGTCGCAGGGCATCATCACGCGCGACAACGTCAGCATCGACGTGTCCGCCGTCGCTTACTTCAGAGTCGTCGACGCGGTCAAGTCGGTCGTTGCGATCGAGAACGTCGGCGCCGCGATCAATCAGATCGCACAGACGACGCTGCGAAAGGTGGTCGGCCAGCACACGCTTGACGAGACGCTCGCCGAAACCGACCGCATCAACCTGAGCATTCGCGAGATCCTTGACGTCACCACGGCGGATTGGGGAGTGGTGGTCACGTTGGTGGAGCTGAAGGACATCCAGCTCCCGGACAGCATGAAGAGGGCGATGGCCCGTCAGGCGGAGGCGGAGCGCGAAAAACGCGCCAAGATCATCGCCGCCGAGGGCGAGGCACTGGCCGCGGACAAGCTCGGGATCGCAGCCGACATCATGATGGCCCACCCGGTGGCGCTCCAGTTGCGCAACCTCCAGAGCCTGGTGGAGATCGGCGTCGACAAGAACACCACCGTGGTCTTTCCGTCGCCGATCATGAGCACCATCGAGGAGCTCGGGAGTTTCATGGCCCGCGAGCAGCAGGCCAGCACCGACGTCCAGCAGGATTCTGGTCAGTCATCCGCCGAGAGCGTGACGATGAGCCGGACCGGCCGATCCCAGAAGAAGTAGTTCCACCCCCAGGACCAGAGCGCGAGAGCGCGGCTGCGGAACCCGACCAGGTAGAGCAGGTGGACGAAGATCCATATGAACCAGCCCACCAACCCGTTGATGTGCACGGGTCCGATCTGTGCCACTGCTGCGCCGCGACCGACCGTCGCCATGGTGCCCTTGTCGCGGTAGCGGAAGGGAGCGCTCTCACGCCCCTTGACGCGCGCGCCGATCGCTCGTGCGACGTACTTCCCACCCTGGATCGCGACCGGCGCGAGCATCGGCAGCACCGCGCCCGCCTGCTCCACAGCCGCCGCGTCCCCGATCACGAACACCTCGGGGTGACCGCTGAGGTGCAGCGATGGCGTCACCCTGATCCGCCCACCTCGGACAAGAGCGTCACCACCGAGGTCGAGCGGCGGCGCAGCCCGCACGCCGGCGGTCCAGACGACCGTGTTCGTCTCGACGCGTTCGCCGTCATCCAGCACGAGCCCGAACTCGTCGATGTTGCGCACCGACTTGCCGAGCACGATGCGCACGGACTTGCGTTGCAGCGAGCGCGCCGCAAGGCGGCTCAGGCGTGGCGCGAAGCTTGCCAGGACGCGGTCCCCGGCCTCGATCAGCACCACGGACACCTCGGTGAAGTCGATCCGCCGGTAATCCTTTGGTAGCACGTGGTTGATCAACTCCGCCACCGCACCCGAGTACTCGACGCCGGTGGGGCCCGCTCCGACCACGGCGAAGGTGAGCAGCCGGCGGCGAGCGCTCGCGTCGGTGATGAGACTTGCGCGTTCGAAACAGCCGAGCAGGCGTGAACGCAACTCGAGCGCCTCGCCGAGGTCCTTGAGACCGATGCTCTGCTTGCTCGCGTTCTCGTTGCCGAAGTAGTCCGTCACACTACCCGACGCGAGCACGAGGTAGTCGTAGTCGAGCGTCACTGCCGAGGTGAACACCTGCCGGTGCTCCAGATCGATGCCGGTCACCTCGGCGCGCAGGACGTCAACATTGCGAGCCTTGCGCACGATGGTGCGAACGGGACTTGCGATCGCCGACGGATCGAGAAGCCCCGACGCCACCTGGTACAGCAATGGCTGAAAGAGGTGGTAGTTGTTGCGATCCACGAGCGTCACGTCAACATCCACGTGGCGAAGGGCGCGCGCGGCTGCAAGACCGCCGAACCCGGCGCCGACGATCACGACATGCGGAGGCTTGGCCGAATCGGCATGCGGCACAATCGGAGGGTGACAGACCTGACCGACTACCGCCCCGCACCCGACCGCTACGCCTCGATGACCTATCGCCGCTGCGGGCGCAGCGGCCTCCTGCTCCCAGCCGTCTCCCTCGGCCTGTGGCAGAACTTCGGGGAGGGACGGCCGCTCGACGACCAGCGCGCCATCCTGCGCCGCGCATTCGACCTCGGCATCACCCACTTCGACCTGGCCAACAACTACGGGCCGCCGTACGGCAGCGCCGAATCCAACTTCGGGCGCATCCTCAGCACCGACTTTCGGGGACTCCGTGATGAGCTGGTGATTTCAACGAAAGCCGGGTGGGACATGTGGCCGGGCCCATACGGCGACCTCGGCTCCCGCAAGTACCTGCTGGCCAGCCTGGACCAGAGCCTGCAGCGCCTGGGCGTCGACTATGTCGACATCTTCTACCACCACCACTTCGACCCGAGCACGCCGCTCGAGGAATCGCTCGGTGCCCTCCATACGGCCGTCGAGCAGGGCAAGGCCCTCTACGTCGGGATCTCCTCCTACTCCGATCAGCGGACCTCTGAAGCCGTCGCCATCCTGCGCGGGCTGGGCACGCCCCTGCTCATACATCAGCCGTCCTACTCGATGCTGAACCGCTGGATCGAACACGGCCTGCTCGATGTCCTCGGTGCGGAAGGTGTCGGGTGCATCGCATTCTCACCACTCGCCCAGGGTCTGCTCACCGACCGCTACGTCAACGGCATCCCCGAGGACTCCCGAGCTCGGCAGAATGCCACGCTCAATCAGGACATGCTCAGCGAAGCCAACCTGGCTCACGTGCGCGCTTTGACAGCCATCGCAGAACGGCGCGGCCAGAAGCTCGCCCAGATGGCGCTTGCCTGGGCACTCCGCGATTCGCGGGTGACCTCGGTCCTCGTCGGCGCCAGCAGCGTCACGCAGCTCGAGCAGAACGTCGCGGCTCTCGACCATCTTGACTTTGCCGCCGGCGAGCTGGCCGAGATCGATCAATATGCGGTCGAGAGCGGCATCGACCTGTGGCGGGCACCTTCGACGGCCTGAGACGCTCCAGCCGGCATGAACATTGCGGTTCTCGACGACTACCAGGCAATAGCGCACGCGATTGTCGACTGGGGGGTGCTCGGCGAAGGCGTGCGCGTCGAATTCCTTACGGAGCATCTCGAGGATGAGGCACTCGTTGAGCGAATCGCCGACTGCGACATCGTGGTGGCGATGCGTGAGCGAACTGCCTTCCCCGCACGCGTCCTGCAGGGTCTCCCCAAGCTGAGGCTTCTGGTCACCACGGGTATGCGCAACAGGGCGATTGACGTTCGCGCGGCCACTGACGCTGGAATCCTCGTTTGTGGAACCCACGGATTGACGTGGTCGACGGCGGAACTGACGTGGGGACTGGTGATCGCCTCCGTCCGAAACCTCATCGTCGAAACCGCCTCGATGCGGGCAGGCGGATGGCAGCGCACGATCGGAACCGATCTCTCTGGACGGACGCTGGGCGTCGTGGGTTTGGGTCATCTCGGCGCGCGTGTCGCCGGCTACGGTCTCGCCTTCGACATGCGTGTGGTTGCATGGAGTCCCCACCTGAGCGTTGAGCGCGCCGCCGAGCATGGGGTTTCGTACTTACCGCGAGAGGAGCTCTTCGCGCAGGCCGACGTGATCTCGATACACATGGTGCTCGGGCCGCAGACACGAGGTCTGATCACCGAGGCGGATTTGCGAAGGATGAAGCCGACGAGTTACCTCATCAACACGTCACGCGGTCCCCTCGTCGAGGAGGCCGCGCTGGTCCGCGCGCTCCGCGAGGGCTGGATCGCGGGCGCGGCTCTCGATGTCTACGACACAGAGCCGCTTCCCGCAGACCACGAGCTTCGAAAGCTCGGGAATTGTGTCCTGACTCCGCATATCGGATACGTGACTCGTGACACGTATGCGAACTTCTTCGCAGGGGTGCTCGAGGACATCCAAGCGTTCCTCGCGGACTCTCCCATCCGGCAGCTGGCGTAGCCGACCGGACGGAGTGGTGAGCCGTCCGCTTTCGAGGGGCTCAGGCGGCCTCCTCGGCACCCAGCGCGAGAGTCCGAGCCGAGCCGGCGCTCCTCGTCTCACCCACGATCTCCCGAAGCGTCCGCCCGCTGACGCGGATCGTGATCCAGGCGGCGAGAAGCCCCACGACGCATGCGAGCAGGACGATGCCGATCACAGGCGTCGGCACGTTGACGAGTTTCAGCCCGGAGAGGAGCAGCACTGCGCTGAGCGCTCCTCTGAGAAACAGCGTCGGCGCATACGATGAGACCATCGAGCCGATCAGCACGCCGGGAATGCTCCCAACGAGGATGGACGCGGTCAGGCCAAGCTTGAAGTCTCCAAACAGGATGTGCGCGATGGCCGCGGCGCCCACCATCGGGATCGCCTGCGCGAGGTCTGTGCCCACCATCTGGGATCCACGGAGGCGCGGATACAGGAAGAGCAGCAGGACGATGACCAGCGTGCCCGACCCGACCGAGGTGATCCCCACGATGAAGCCGATGGATGCCCCGATCGCCAGCGTCGGCACCTTCTTCACTCGGAGTGCATCGGCGACGCTGTGATCCCCGGTGCGCAGATCCATGAACATCTTGACGCCGAGCGCAGCGACCGCCAGCAGAAGGACCGCGCCGAGCGCGACGCTGACAATGGTCTGAATCCGTGTGCCGTCGCCGACCCACTTGAGGAACAGGACGCCAAGGAAGGCGGATGGCACCGACCCGATGGCAAGCCAGGCCACCAGGCCCCAGCGCACCGTCCCGCGGCCCGCGTGGACGGCGGCACCAACCGGCTTCATCACCAGCGAGGCGACAAGGTCGCTGGCCACCGCTGCGACCGGCTGGACATGGAACAGCAGCACCAGCACGGGGGTCATCAGGGCGCCCCCGCCCATTCCGGTGAGCCCAACCGCGCAGCCGACGATCAGCCCGGCCAGCGCGATGTACAGGTCGATGTGCACCTTGAGTCCCCCCCTCGGTCCTTCTTGCGCCTCGTTTGGCGCTCTCTCACCAAGACTGACCCATTGGAGATCCGAGATCAACGAGCCTCACGAGATAGGATTCATCGGGTGATGCGAACGATGCGTTCGCCTCGAACCGTCGCGACGATTCAGGGGTGCGCCGGGCGTTGAGCGAGCTTCTCCATACAGGGAAAACGCGGGCACGGCGTGGCGATCCTCGCGGCTTGACCGCCCGGTGACCAGCGGAGTAGCGTCGGCCCTCTGACAGTCGTCGGCGTCATCAGCGAGGTCGGACTATGCGTCGCAAGCAAATGACAAGCCGCCGCCGTCTGGCGGTCGTGTGTGCCCTGGCCTTGGGCTCCGGCGCCGCGACGATCGGAGCAGGACCTGCCAGGGCACTTGCAGCCGGACCTGCACCGACAATCACGGGGACGCTGCACGATGGCGCGACCTACCTGATCCAGGTCCCTGCCAATTGGAATGGCACGCTGGTGCTGTACAGCCATGGTTACGTGACGCCGGGGAGCCCGAACCCGGCGCCGGACGTTGGCGACCCCCTCACCGGCCAGTGGCTGTTGAGCAACGGTTACGCGCTCGCCGGGTCGTCCTACGCAACAACCGGCTGGGCGCTGCAGCAGGCGATTCCCGATCAACTCTCGACCCTGAATGTCTTCGACCGGCGCGTCGGCAGGCCGTCGCGAACCATCGCGTGGGGGCATTCTCTAGGCGGGATGATCACCGCCGCACTGCTGCAGGTCGCGCCGGACCGCTTCACTGCGGCACTCCCGATGTGCGGCGTGCTCGCGGGCGGCGTGGGCACCTGGAATGAGGCTCTCGATTCCGCGGTGGCGGTGCAGCAGCTTCTCGGGCCGGCGTCCGGACTGCAGGTGGTCGACATCACCGCCCCCACGACCAACCTCGGCATCGCCGAGACGTTGCTCGCCACGGCCCAGGCCACCCCGCAGGGCAGAGCACGTATTGCGCTCGCGAGTGCGCTCGGCGACCTCCCGGGCTGGTTTGACCCCGCCAGCCCGGAGCCCGCGGCCACCGACTACGTCAGCCAGGAGGCCAATCAGTTCCTCTGGCAGACCCAGGTCGACGGACCCTTCGCGTTTGCGCTCAGGGCCGAGCTCGAAGCACGAGCCGGCGGCAACGTCTCGTGGACGGTGGGTGTCAACTTCACCGCGCAGCTCGCCCTGTCGATTGACAACGCCGAGGTTCAGGCGCTCTACTCCGCGGCCGGCCTGAGCCTGACCGCCGACCTGGCGACACTCCAGGCATCGGCGCCGATCGCCGCGGATCCGGCCGCGGTCAAATACCTGACCAAGTACATCGTCTACAACGGCGACCTGGATCGTCCGGTGCTGACGCTCCACACCACCGGTGACGGGCTCGTCGTCAACCAGGATGAGCAGGCGTACCGCAACGTCGCCGGCGACACCGGTGACGGCCAGATGCTCCGCGAGGGGTATGTCCATCGCGCCGGCCATTGCACGTTCACCCCGGCGGAGACGATCGCGGCCTTTCAGGCACTCATCCATAGAGTGAACAGCGGCGTGTGGGGCGACAGCACCAGTGCCGGCGATCTCGAGGCAGCCGCGACGGCACTCGGCCCGACCTACAACGTCGCGCCCGCGGCGTTCATCGCCTTCACACCCACGCGCTTCCTGCGGCCCTTCGACCTCGGCCGAGAGTGAGCCCCGGCCGCGTGGGCCTCTGGTGCCCGGCACGTCAGGGATGCCGGTAGTCTGACGCCATGCGCGGCTTGGTCAGCCTGGAAGTTCCCCGATGAGCATTCTGGTTCTGCTCGCCACCGCTCTCGCGGCCGGCGTCGAGTGGGTCGAGGCGCTGACGATCGTGCTCGCCGTCGGCCTTTTCAAGGGATGGCGGAGTGCCTTTCTCGGCATGGCCCTCGCGTTTGTCGGGCTGACGGCCCTCGTCGCGGTTTTCGGGATCACGATCACTTCGAGGGTGTCGATTGACGATGCGAGGACCGTCGTCGGCGTCTTCCTCCTCCTGTTCGGACTCAAATGGCTCCATAAGGCGATCCTCCGGTCGAGTGGCCTCAAGTCCCTCCACGACGAGGCGAAGATCTTCGAGGAGACCAAGGTGCTACTCGAGGTCGCTGCGGAGGTGCCGACCAGGCTCGATCGAGCCGGTGTGACGACCGCGTTCGGCGGCGTCTTCCTCGAGGGCCTCGAAGTGGTCTTCATCGTGGTTGCGCTCGGTGGTCTGCAGGACATCCCCTCGGCGGTGATCGGGGCGCTGGTGGCGCTGCTCGTCGTCGCGGGGGCCGGCGTGGCGTTCCGCCGCCCGCTGACTCGCGTTCCCGAGAACGCGATGAAATATGTCGTCGGGATCATGCTCACCGCCTTCGGCACCTTCTTTGCTGGCGAGGGCATCGGCGTCCATTGGTGGGGAAACGATCTGAGCCTGTTGATCCTGGTGGCAGCGTACGGACTCGCGTCGCTGGCGTTCGTCTGGATTCTGCGCCGGCCGTCTCTCGAGCGGGGGGCCGTCGGGGGAGTCGAGCGCGCGATCGGAGCAGTCGTGCTCGAACTCTGGGGATTGTTCGTCGATGACGGCGCTGTTGCCGTGGTGGCCATCGTCGCCCTGCTTGCGGTGGCGCTGTTCGTTCAGCACCAGGGCGATGGCCACAGCATCGCGGGCATCTTCCTGGTCGTCGGGGTACTGATCGCTGTCTGGGCCGGCCTGTACGGAGCGGGAAGGGCGCGCTCGGGGTCAACTCGTGGCGCGGCTTCCGAGCCGAGCGAGCCGTTGTCTTCGCCGCACAGCGGCACGCCTTCCGACGCCAGGGATCCTGAGCTCATCGCCAGGCGCTGACTGAGCAAGTCTGCGCAAACACTTGCGCAAACAAACCCAGCGATTGTGCGTGGAACTGCGCACCCATCAAGGGGCTTGACGGAACCCCTGTCACACCGCGATCATGGCGCCTTCAGCACGAACCGGCAGCCCGTTGAGTGGAGAACTGGTGCCCGGATTCATCTCACCGTTGGCGTCGCGGGTCTGGCAGAGGACGCTCGCTCTGCACAGTGGCCGTCTCCACGCGACGTTCCCGCATCTACTGCTCGTCGACGATGGCGTCTCCACCATTGCCCCAGTCGCGCTCATAGAGAGGTAAGGCAAGCATGCGATCGAGATTCTGGATTCTCGTGGCGGGCGTGGTTGTGGCGGGCGTGCTCGTCGGGTTCTTCGTGACACGCTTCCTCAATCCCACGCCACCGCAGATCGCTGCGACCACCACCTCCACCACTCTCCAGGGACGGCCGGTTGTGAGCTTCAATCTCACGACGGTAGCTTCGGTGGGCACCGCGGGCCAGGGCAACGGTGAGCACCCCAACTGGGTCGGCTACCTCCCGACCACCTATCTCAAGGTGCCCGCCGGGGCGGTGGTGCACATGACCATCGATCAGCAGGATGGCCAGACGGGGCTCCGCAACGAGTACCTCGGTCTGGTCAGAGGCACGATCAACAACCAGATGACGCTCAACGGCAAGGTCGCGTCGGTCCTCGATCCATCGCTGGCTGCGCACACCTTCACCATCCCTGACCTCGGCGTGAGCGTCCCGCTAGAGGGGGTCCCGAGCAACGCCGCAGCGAACGCCCAGGAGGTCATTCAATTCGACTTCGTGGTACCGGACACGCCCGGGCTCTTCCGCTGGCAGTGCTTCGTTCCATGCGCGGCGGGGACGCTCTACGGCAACGGTGGACCCATGCAAACGCTCGGCTACATGGCCGGCGAGCTCCAGGTGGGCTGAGCCGTGAGAAATAGAGCCACCGCAACGCGGATCGTCCTCATCGCCTGGATCGTGGCCGCCGTGGGCGGCGATGTGGGGCTGGCGCTCGGCCCCATCCCTCCAGGGCAAGCCTCCGACCTCGCCTCGAGCGAGAGCCTGGTGATCCTGGTGCTCGCTGTGATCGCCTGGCCCGTCTTCTCAGGGGTCCTTGCGGCGCTGTTCTTCACACTCGTGGTCAACCGGCTCGCGCCGCCCACCGCCGAGGTGAGCGCCGACGCGCTGAGAGGCAACACCCGGGTCCAGACCACCTGGATCGTTACCACGCTCGTGATCGTTCTGAGCCTTGCGGTCTACGGCACCGTCGCGCTGGCGATAGACCAGCCGGGGGCCGGCATCTCAACCACCTCGGCGCCCCTGCCGATGCCGACGTCCACCGATCAACCGCTTGAGGTGCAAGTGATCGCCCAGCAGTGGTGGTTCACGTACCGATATCCAACCTACGGCGGCATCGAGACCGCGCAGCTGGTCCTTCCGGTGAACCAGAAGATCGAATTCCACATCACGTCGCTCGATGTCATCCACTCCTTTTGGTTCTTTGCGTTGGGCGTCAAGGCCGATGCGGTGCCGCTCAACGACAACGTTGTCACCGCGACGCCGACGCAAACCGGAACCTATCGCGTCCAGTGCTCAGAACTGTGCGGGCTCTGGCACGGCAACATGACGGACAACACCGCGATGGTGGTCAGCACCTCCGATTTCGCGACCTGGATTCAGCAACAGACAGCGCTCGACGCACCGGTCATGAAGTTCCTGGCGCCGTACAGCCATACGTACGAACCGTCGACCCAGATGATTTACGGGACGTGACGATGTTCGACACTTTCAAGCACATAAGGGAAAGCTGATGTGGATGCTGTAACCTCTGCGCGGCCGCCGATGTCGACACGGCCGACACTCGCACGCCGCCTCAATGAGTGGGGGCTGCTGCTGGGGGTCATCGGCGCCGTGATCGGCTTCATCATCGGCTTCGCGATCGGCACGATCGCCATTGGCAACTCGTTCAACGTCGACCACTCCCTCGGCTCCGACCCAGGGATCCTGCTGGGTTATGCGCTGAGCGCCCTCGGGTTCCTGGCCGGCATGGGCTTCCTGAACTACCCGATCGGCCGCCTCCTCGGGGCCAAGCGGCCCTCCGAGGAGGACAACGCGTATCTGCACGGCGAAGGTGGAGGCCTCGGACGCTACTTCCGGATGACCACCGATCACAAGGTGATCGGAATGCAGTACCTCGTGATGATCCTCGCCTTCCTGTTCATCGGTGGACTCGGGGCGATGTTCATCCGGACCGAGCTGCTGACGCCTGTGCCGTCGGTGGCGAACGCCCAGTCATATCTGACGCTGGTTGGACTTCACAGCACGCTGATGATCTTCATGGCGTCGACGGCGATCATCGGTCCGTTCGGCAACTACTTCGTGCCGATCATGATCGGCGCGCGCAACATGGCGTTCCCGCGCCTCGAAGCGCTCACGTTCTGGCTCCTCCCGCCTGCCGGCTTGATCCTGCTCTCCACGGTCTTTCTCGGTGGCTTCACCACGGGGTGGACGGGCTATGCGCCACTCGCCGACCAGAACGTGCTCGGCATGGACTCCTACCTCATGGGCTTCGCGCTGATCGGCCTCTCGATCGCACTGTCTGGTTTGAACATGATCGCGACCATCCTCACCAAGCGGGCTCCTGGGATGCCCCTGAGCCGGATGCCGGTGTTCGTGTGGTCGGTGCTGGTGACGTCGTTCCTCGGCGCGCTCGCGGCGCCGGCTCTGATCGCCGCTGTTCTGATGGAGATGTTCAGCCGCACCTATCAGACGACGTTCTTCGTACCCGCGGGCGGTGGCTCCCCCTACTTGTGGGAGAACCTCTTCTGGTTCTTCGGTCACCCGGAGGTCTACATCTTTGTCGTCCCAGCCTTTGGCCTGATCATGGAAATGCTCCCGGCCTTCGCCAGAAAGCCGCTCTGGGGACGTCGCGTGGGAATCGGCGGCATGGTGGGGGTCGGCCTCCTCAGCTTCGTGGTCTGGCAGCACCATCTGTTTGTCAGTGGGATCGCACCGTCGCTGCGACCCTTCTACATGTTCTCCACGGAGATGATCTCGGTGCCGACGGGCATCATCTACCTGGTGGCGTTGGGAACACTGTGGCGAGCTCGCACGCGCTTCGGGACGCCGATGCTGTTCATCTTCGCCTTCTTCTTCAACTTCCTGATCGGTGGATTCACGGGCGTGTTCCTCTCTGACGTCCCGAGCGACTTCTCGCTGCATGCCAGCTACTTCGTGCAGGCACACTTCCACTACACGATCATGGGTGGGGAGGTCTTCGCGCTCATGGCCGGGATCGTGTATTACCTCCCGAAGATGACCGGTCGCACCATGGACATCAAGCTCCTGCGCTACCAGTTCTGGGCGGTGTTTCTCACCTTCAATGGGACGTTTCTCTCGCTGATCGCGGTGGGCATCATGGGCATGCCCCGTCGTGACATCAGCTACGCCGCATACCTCCAGCCGCTCAATGACAGTGCGTCGATCTTCGCGCTCGCACTGGGTCTCTCGATGGCGCTCTTCCTCGGCATTCTCATCTGGGAGGTTGTCATCAAACAGCGTGTCGCGGCTTTCAACCCATGGGAGTCGCTCGGAGTCGAGTGGCAGGTGCCGACGCCGGTGCCCACCTTCAACTTTGATCGGATCCCGGTTTCGTGGTCGCTCCCAGACAATTACGACACGGGGACGCCGGCGGCAGACTTCGGACCTGCCGTACCAGCCTTGAGTGGAGCCTGAAAATGAGTGAGGTCAGCCCGACCGGACTTACCGTCATCGATGAGGTCAAAGGTGGCGGGCACACGCTCATCTTCAGCTCCCGGCTTGTGATGGCGTCGAACACGACGCTTCAGTTGAGCCTGCTATTCGCGTTCCTCTATCTGAGAGCCAACAACTTCGGCGGTGCGTTTCATCCGAACGGCGTCGGCACGCCGCCCCAGGCACTCGCACTCATCTCGCTGGCCTTCCCGGTGATCGGAGTGCTTGCGCTCTGGACGGTCTGGACCACGGTCAAGAAGTCGCGGGAATCGAGCGCGCTCACCGGAATGCTCTGGCTTGCGCTGTTGGCCGCCGTCCTCACCGGGGCGGTCCGCATCCTGCTCATGTACCAGTTCAGCTGGACGCTCGACAGTGACGGCACGTACGCCGACCTCGCGACGCTCTGGTACGCGGTCCTGTTGGCCGAGTTCATTGGCGTGGGTCTCTGGTTGCTCAGCCTGGTCATGGGGCATGTCCGCGGAACGGATCGCCTCAGTACCGCGCACGCCCGAGCCATTCTGGAGCAATGGACCTACATGACCGGTGTCTCCATCGCGGTTTACCTGCTGATCCAGTACGCCACATAGGCCGGCATGCTCTGGCCAGCGCTGCTCAACTGGAGTTTCGAACCAGTTCCGATCGTGGGATGCGCGACGGCGGCGTATCTGTACCGTCGCGGGCGGCGAACAGCCTCTGCGGCCCTCGGACGCGGAACAGCATGGGACAACGGGGATACCGCGTTCGCACTCGGCATCGGCGCGCTCCTGCTCGCGCTGGTATCACCGCTGGCCTTCTTCGACACCACACTGCAGTGGGACCACATGGTGCAGCACGTGCTCCTGCTGCTGGTCGCACCTCCACTCATCCTGCTGGCTGATCCATTTCGCACCGCGTGGGCCGGGTATCTGGCTGCGCAGGGACGGCCGATCAAAGTCGAGGGAACGTGGCCGGCGCGGGTCACGCGTGTCCTTCACTCAGGTTCAAGAGCTGCGTGCGTGGTCGTGCTCGCCTTCAGCGTCGACCTCCTTGTCTGGCATATCCCGGCTGTCTACAACGCAACCCTCACGATGGCGTCGATTCACGACCTCGAGCACCTGACATTTCTCGTACTCGGACTGCTGTTTTGGGATCAGGTGATCAGCCCGGTCAAGGCAACCGGACGGCTCACGCTGCTCGGGCGATCCGCGGTGGTCCTGGTCGGTATGTTCGTGAGCTGGGGGCTCGCGATTGTCATCGGATACGCCACGCACCCTCTCTACGCGTACCCGGTTCCGTCCGGTGGGCTCAGCCTGCTTGCGGACCAGGAGATCGCCGCGGGTGTCATGTGGGTTCCCGGCGGTACGCCGTTTCTGATCGCGCTGCTCTACCTCGGGATCAGGTGGTTCGAGGTTGACGATCGATCCGTGTCGACAGCCGCGGCGGCACGGCCGTGACCGGCACCCGGCGCATCGCCTTCGGTTGCGCGGTCGTCCTGTTGATCGGGGCGTGTGGGGCAGCTCATCCGACGTCGACACCTGTTCAGCAGGTCACCGCGTCAGGCGGCCCCACGCTCACCGGGAAGGATGTGCGCTTGACCACCTACCGGGGCCATCCGGTGGTCCTGATCATCTGGGCCTCCTGGTGTGGCCCGTGCAAGGATGAGCAGCCGGCGCTGAACGCCGCTTACGCGAAGTGGTCGCCTCGCGGGGTTGCGTTCGTCGGCGTCGACATGCGGGACACGACGTCGGTCGCGCTGACCTTTCAATCACAGAACAACGTGCCGTATCCCAGCATCGCCGATACCAACGCGGTCCTCGCCTACGAGTACCGAATCCCCTCTGCACCGGCGTTGGTATTTCTCAACAACCAGGGCAAGGTCGCCGATGTGGTCCTGGGAGCACTCGGGGTCATGAGCACGGCCGACTTCGATACGGAGATCACAACGCTCCTGGGCACGTCAGCGACAGGCAGCGCGTAGGAGAGGCATGCAGACCAGCGCTGACATCGTTCTGAGCCCCGCCGACGCCATCAGCGCGGCCGGTGCCGCTGACAGCGTCGCGCTCAATGTCTCCCGGCGGCTCCGCGCCACCGCTCGCGATTACGTGAGCCTTGCGAAGCCGCGAATCATCGTCCTGCTGCTCATCACCGAGGTCGCGACCATGATCATCGCGGCCCGCGGGATTCCGTCACTCGCTCTGCTGTTCTGGGCGGCGCTCGGCGGCGCCCTCGCGTCGGGAGGTTCGGGGGCGATCAACTGCTGGTACGACAGGGATATCGACCGGGTGATGGCTCGAACCTGCAGACGGCCGCTCCCCTCCGGGCGCATCGTGCCGTGGCGGGCGCTGACGTTTGGTGCCTCGCTGATCCTCGCCTCGGTGGGAGTGTTCGCGCTCGCGGTGAATACCCTTGCAGCCGCTCTTGCCCTCGGGGGAGCGTTGTTCTACGTCTTCATCTACACGATGCTGCTGAAGCGCCGGACCCCGCTCAACATCGTCATCGGCGGAGCCGCCGGCGCCTTTCCGCCGCTGGTCGGCTGGGCGGCCGTCCAGGGCAACATCGCCTGGCCGGCTTTCGTGCTGTTCGCTGTGGTGTTCCTCTGGACGCCACCGCATTTTTGGTCGCTCGCGCTGCTGCTGCGCCGCGATTACAGGAATGCGAGTGTGCCCATGCTCCCGGGGATCATCGGCACCGCCCGGACCCACCGGCGCATCCTCCTGTACCTGGTGGCGCTGATCACCGTCAGCCTGCTCCCCGGGCTCGCGCTCGGCGCCGGTTACACCGCGGGCGCTGCGGTGCTCGGCGGCGTCTATCTCGCGCTGGCCCTGTGGGCGCGTGCCAAAGCGAGTTCAGGTGCGGCCGCGCTGCTGTTCCACTATTCGCTCGCCTACCTGGCTCTGATCTTTGTCGTGGGTGCGGTCGCCGCAGTGGTGCTCGGCTAGACGGGGAGCGGCGTCAGCGCCTGGCGAGACTCTGCCGGAGCCTGCGTTGCATTCGCCATGCGCTCCGCATCACCGGGAAGCCGGGCAGCGCGCGCAGCCGGGCAAGCTGGCGCTCTGCCTCGGCGTTCCGCCGCGACCTTGCCGCAAGCACCTGCCACGACAGGCGCAACTTCTCCGCCACCACGACGGGGTCGGCCGAACCTGAGGAGCGGCGGAGCACGAACCCGAACTCAAACCCGTCGGGAACATCTTCGACGAACATCGCATCGAGCAGCTCCCAGCGCATTCCCATCTCCGCGATGGTGTGGTCGATCACAGGGAGGAATTAGTCCTCCGACCAGCAGTGGACGTGGATCGATCGCTGCCGATGCAGCTCGAACTGCTCGCGCTCCTGCTCCGGCGTCCACGACGGATCCCAGCCGTCGGTCATGCGCAGGAAGTCCTCGACGTGCTCGTCACTCACAACCGTGACCCGATCGTGATGGTCTGCAATGAGATGGGCGAGTGGTGTTGGGGTGCGCTTGCGATCGAACGTGTGCCGCCGATCGGGAAGGAACACGAGTACCACACCACCCGGCTTCAGCACCCGGTGGATTTCCGCGATCTGCGTGAGCGGGTCGGCAAGGTGTTCGAGGAGGTGGCTCGCGATCACGAAGTCCTGGCTCTCGTCGGCCAGTGCGGAGAGGCGGTCGACGTCGAGGTTGGCCACGATGTCGGGCTTGGGGAAGCTCGCGCCGACCTCCAGGTTGGTGAACAGCGCCAGGTTCTCGTCGGGTTGCCATCGATCCACGTAACGTACCGACGCGCCGGGGTAGGGGATGGGCATCGGGTGATGACCTGGCCCGAGCTCGACGCCGGAGCCGCTCAGGAATCGCGTGAGCAATCCTCGCGGGGTCGGGCTCACGGCAGCGCATTGCTGAGTCGTGGACACCGGTCAATCATGAGGCGGTCGTTGACGACGGCGGTCCAGATGGTCGCGCCTGCGGCCAGCCCGGCTCGCGATCATGAGCCGGACTGGCCGCGATGGCGCGACGTAGTGTCAGTGACCGAGAGCGGTCGTCGCCTGTGAATCCATGGTCGACTCGATCGTCGAGACGCTCGAGCTGCTCGGATCCTTGAGGAAATCGAGCAGATCCGCCCACATCTTCGGCTCCCAGCTTCCCTGGAGGTCGTCGAGGCTGAAGACGAAGCTGCTCGCGTTGACCAGCGCCTGGGCATCGGCCTGAGCGACGGGGTTCGGGTAGGCACTCGTCTTGATCTGATTGTTCGGCGACGCGAAGCCACCGAGGTGAGCCCAGATGCTGCCACCCTCGGGTCCGGCGAGGTACTTGATGAGCGCGCTTGCCTGTGGCGTCGAGTTCAGCATCATCGCCACGTCACCGGCACCCTGGATGGCCCCGTTGTTGGCGCTGTCTGCCGCGGGCGCCGGGAATGCGAAGAAGTTGTAGCACGGGGTCTTCGCCGGGTCGATGCTGCACGCCACGCTGCCCGTGCCCTGGGTGCCCGGAGCGTAATTGCTCGAGTTCCCGGTGATCTCGCTGACCACGAAGTCGCCTTCAAAAACCATTGCCGCCTTGGGCTGCGCCGGTGGCTTGGGGAACACCTTGTCCACGCACGTGGGGTACGCGTTGGAGAGCGAGCCCTGGAGTCCCCCCAGCAGGTACGACGTCTTGCCGACGAGCGCGGCCATCGTCGAGAAGGCCGTGGTCACCGATGGGTCGGTCCACTTGAGGGTGTGACTCGCCAGCTTGCCGTAGTCCGCCGCGCCGGCTGTCTTGAGATAGATGTTCTGCCACATATCGGCGACCGGCCAGCCGACGTCGGTGCAGAGCGAGAACGGGGTCGTGCCCGCCGCCTGCAGCTGGGCGGCGTCGGTGAGCAGTTGCTCCCACGTCGTCGGTGGCGACATGATGCCCGCCGCGGTGAACAGGGCGGGGTTGTACCAGATGGTGTTCTTGTTGGCGCCCTTGAACCACACCCCGTACTGCTTGCCGTTGTAGGTGGCCAGCGTGTTCCATGCGGCGCCGAAGTTGGAGGTCAGTCCGGTAAGGATGCTGGTGAGATCCTTGATCGAGCCGTTTTTCGCCAGGGTCTGCAGCGTTCCCGGGTCCGGGACCAGGGCCACGTCCGGCGGCGATCCGCCAGACACCGCGGCGGTGAGCGCGGTGTCCATGTTGTTGCCCTTTCCCTGATAGCTCACGGTGATACCGGTGTTCGCTTCGAACGGCGCCAGCGCAGCCAGGAAGTCCTGCTGCTCCTGCGCAGTCCACTCGGCCCAGACCGTGACCGATCCGCCGATCTTGGCGCCCGAGCTCGAGCCCGGTGGCGGGGTGGTCGTCGACGTCGAACCGCATGCGGTTGCGATTCCCAGGATCCCGGCCGTCACCACCGCCAGCTTGCCCAGCGTGCTGACCTGCGTCATAGAGGTCCTCCTCACAGGGGCGAAACCCACGCCAAGCCCCCGGCGAATCAATGCTAATGGACTGGTGTACTCCACCTGTACTCGAAACGCAACTCCTTCAGATCCGTGCTCATACCAATGGGTGACTTCGGGTTGCGGTCGCCCGTCCGCAGACGTAGCATCTCCCGCACTGTGGTGAGAGCCTGACGTGGCGGTAGCCGTTCCGACCACCGAATCCCTTGCGACGTCGTCCACGGAGATCCTGCCGACGACGAGCACGCCGGCCGGTGGCGGCGGATTCCGAAGCCACCTCGGGTCACTGCTCTTCCTGCTTCCAGGAGCAGTGTGGCTGGCGATCATCGTCGTGTACCCGTTCATCGCGACGGTGGTACGCAGCCTGTTCGATGCGAGCGGCCAGAACTTTGTCGGGCTCACCAACTACAAGGCCATCTTCTCGACGACCGACATCATCGTGTCCCTCAAGAACAACGTCGTCTGGGTGGTGCTGTTTCCATTCCTGGTCACGTTCTTCGGGCTCGTGTTCGCGGTGCTCACCGAGCGCATCCGCTGGTCGACGGCGTTCAAGACCATCGTGTTCATGCCGCTGGTGTTCAGCGCAACCGCGGCGGGCCTGACCTGGGCGTCGATCTTCTTCATCGACCCGCACACCGGCATGGTCAACGCGGCGATCCAGGGAGTCAGCAACGCGGTCAGTCCTCCGGGGCTGTACCCGATCGACCCGACGACCGGTCAGACGGTGGCGGGCCTGGCCGCGACGGGGGTCCAGCCGGGACCGAGTGGCACCCTCGAAAGCAAGACGACCGTTGGCGCCGGGGGCACGCTCGAACTCGGACTGATCGCCATCAGTCCCAGCGAGTTGCAGCAAAACGGAGCCGCCGCGGCTGTCACGCCGACGGCGGCATCGGGAGCGATCACCGGGCTGGTGTGGCGTGACTTCTCACCGACCCATCCCACCCAGCGTGGGCAGATATTCCCCGACGAGGACGGCATCCCCGGGTTGCATCTGTCGTTGGTGAGCTCGAGCGGCTCCGCCACCGCAACGACGACAACAGCTACCAACGGCACCTTCAAGTTCGACGGTGTCGGCTCGGGCAACTACCATGTGCAGATTGACGCCAGCAATTTTCATGCCGGGTTCAGCGGTATCTTCTTCCTCGGCACGCAATCGCTGACGCCAACCAGCTCGTTGAGTCCGACGGAGCAGGCGATCCTCAGCCTGCCGATCGTCGACATCGCGATGATCATCGCCTACCTCTGGATCTGGGCGGGCTTTGCGATGGTGGTCATCGGCGCAGGGCTCGCCGCCTTGAACCGCGAGGTGCTCGAGGCCGCACAGATCGACGGTGCGAGTGAGTGGCAGACGTTGCGGCGGGTGACCGTGCCGATGCTGATGCCGGTGCTCGTCGTGGTCTTTGTCACCATGCTCATCAACGTCCTCAAGATCTTCGACATCATCCTGAACATGGCAGCTCCGTCCTCGCAGGCCGGCGCGGCCACGATCGCGGTGGACATCTACAACGAGTTCTCGAGTCCCACCGGTCAGGGACTCGCGGCGGCGCTCGCCGTGGTGCTGTTCGTACTGGTCGTGCCGGCGATGCTGTTCAACCTCAAGAGGATCCGCGGATGAGCGTGCAGGCTGCGTCGTTGCCGGTCGGTGCTCAGGCGAAGAAGCAGCGCCTCCGGCTGCGCCCGACACGCCTCGTCCTCAACATCGTCCTCGCGGCCATTGCCATCTTCTGGCTGGTGCCGTCGATCGGGATCGCGATCATCTCGCTTCGCCCCAACAGCGCGTTCGAGCAGTCGGGATGGTGGACGGTGCTCACCGCACCGGCGCAGTTGACGTTCTCCAACTACCAGGGTCTGTTCTCGGCGGGATTCAAGCCGGGCCAGGTGCTCGATTCACTGACCACATCGATCGCGATCACGGTGCCGGTCACGATTCTTGTCACCGTCATCTCGAGCCTCACCGCGTATTCGCTCGTGTTCGGCAGATGGAAGGGACGGACACTCGTCTTCCTGCTCATCGTCGCGATGCTCGTTCTGCCGTTGCAGATGGCGCTCATCCCGGTGGCCAGCCTGTACAAGGTTGTTGACACCTCCACGGGGCTGCACCTGTTCGGATCCCTGATCGGCGCGATCATCTTTCACGTTGCGTTCGGCCTGCCGTTCGGCATCTTCCTGATGCGCAACTTCTATTCGGGCATCCCGCACGATCTGCTCGAGGCGGGTCGGATCGACGGAGCGGGGGAGTGGACGCTGTTCCGGAAGGTCGTGATGCCGATCGGGATCCCGGCGTTGGCATCGCTCGCCATCTTCCAGTTCATCTGGGTCTGGAACGACCTGCTGGTCGCGCTTATCTTCCTCGGGAACAGCAGTCACATCACGCTGACGATGTTCCTCTACGGCCAGACCCGCGCTCTGGCAAACAACTACTACATCATCTCCAGCGGCGCGATGATTTCCATCATCGTTCCGCTGATCGTGTTCTTTGCTTTCCAGCGATACTTCGTCCGTGGCGTGCTCGCCGGGGCGGTCAAATGAGGAGCGTGTCATGGCCGGCGTAGTCCTCCAGGATCTGACCAAGCGTTATGACGGCGGCGCGCTCGCCGTCGACAAGCTGAACCTGGACATTCATGACGGAGAGTTCGTGTGCCTGGTCGGACCGTCCGGGTGCGGCAAGACCACGGCGTTGCGCATGATCGCCGGACTCGAAGAGATCACCAGTGGCGAGGTGCGCATCGGCGATCGCGTCGTCAACAACCTTCCCCCGCGCGATCGGGACATCGCCATGGTGTTTCAGAGCTATGCGCTCTACCCGCACATGAGCGTGCGCGACAACATGGCGTTCGGGCTGCAGCTCCGCAAGACGCCCAAGGCTGACATCGACAAGGCGGTGGTGGAAGCCGCGCGCATCCTCGACCTCGAGCGCTTCCTCGATCGCAAGCCCGGGCAGCTGTCCGGAGGGCAACGCCAGCGCGTCGCTCTGGGCCGCGCCATCGTCCGTGAGCCGGCGGTCTTCCTGATGGACGAGCCGCTCTCAAACCTCGATGCGAAGCTGCGCGTCCAGACGCGTGCCGAGATCGCACGGATGCACACGCGCCTCGAGGCCACGATGATCTACGTCACCCACGACCAGGTCGAGGCCATGACCATGGGCGACCGGATCGCGGTGATCAACGAGGGCGTGCTGCAGCAGGCGGGAACGCCCAAGGATCTCTACGAGCTGCCCCAGAATCGGTTCGTCGCGGGGTTCATCGGATCGCCGTCGATGAACTTCATCGAGCTCAAGCTCTCGAAGGATGGTGACGTGCTGCGTCTCACCGGCGAGGGTGCCGAGCTGCGGCCGGACGACACCCAGGCAGCGCTCCTGCGTGACCTCGCGACCGACACGGTGATCGTCGGGTTCCGACCGGAGCACCTTGAACTTGCCGCGCTGTCCGGCCCAGGTCTCAGCGTCTCTGTCGTCGTGGACGTTGTTGAGTTCCTCGGCAATGACGAGCTCATCCACGGCAGCAGCGGAGGCCGCGACGTGGTGGCGATCATCAACGCCGACAACACATTGAGGGTGGGGGAGTCGGTGACCCTCTCGGCGCCGCCGCGGCGCCTGCACCTCTTCAATCCCGCGACCGGGCTCCGGATCACCAAGGACGGCCCTGCCGGGGAGGGAGGGGTGGCGCGTCTCATGTCGACGGGGTAGTCAGGAGCGCGTCGAGCGACCTCGGGTAGGCCTCGTTGATCAGCGGGCTCGAGAGGATGAAGTCTGCGGTCGCGCGGTTGCATGCCATCGGGATGTTGTGCACCACGGCGATGCGCAGCAGCGCCTTGACGTCCACGTCGTGCGGATGTGGTTCGAGCGGATCCCAGAAGAAGATGATGACGTCGATTCGCCCTTCGGCAATCGCCGCCCCCACCTGCTGGTCGCCACCGAGCGGGCCGGTGAGAAATCGATGGACAGGCAGCCCCAGCTCTTCGGCCACCATGGAGCCCGTGGTGCCGGTGCCGAGGAGGTCGTGGCGCGCGAGCGTGTCGCGGTTGAACCGCGCCCACTCGAGCATGTCGGCTTTCTTGTTGTCATGAGCGATCAGCACGATCTGCTTTCGCCTCGGGCCTGAAGGTGGCACGGTTCGCCTCCCGCTGAGCTGATTCGAGTCCCACAGGATCGTGGCACATCTGCTCGGAACGACCCGGCGCGGCCCCGTCGCGAAGCCGGGCAGCCCTGCCAGACTCACGGGGTGATCAAGGCGGAGTCATAGGCACGACCAGCGACACGGCGCGCACCGTCACCGCTCCACCAGGCACGCGAGGAGACGGCTACAAGTGGGTCGCGCTTTCCAACACTACGGTCGGGGTCCTGCTTGCCACCATCGATGCCTCGATCATGCTCATCGCGATGCCCGACATCTTTCGCGGCATCGGTCTGAATCCACTCGACCCGGCGAACAGTTTCTATCTCCTCTGGATGATCCTCGGCTTTCTCATCGTCAGCAGCGTGCTGGTGGTGGGACTGGGGCGTCTCGGCGACATCGTCGGTCGAGTGCGCATCTACAACCTCGGGTTCGTGATCTACACAGGGGCATCGCTGCTGTTGACGATCGACTGGATGACCGGGCCATCGGGTGCGATCTGGTTGATGGTCTTCCGGGTGGTGCAGGGCATCGGTGCCGCGTGCCTGATCGGCAACTCGGCGGCGATCCTCACCGATGCCTTCCCGATCAACCAGCGCGGCCTCGCGCTTGGCATCAACAACATAGCGGGCATCAGCGGCGTGTTCATCGGGCTCGTGCTGGGTGGGCTGCTTGCACCGATCAACTGGCGGCTGGTGTTTCTCGTCTCCGTCCCCTTCGGTCTGTTCGGCACCGTGTGGGCGTATCTCAAGCTCCAGGAGCGCGGGGTTCGGCGACGGGTCCCGATCGACTGGCTGGGCAACCTGACATTCGCGATCGGACTGATTCTGGTGATGATCGGGATCACCTACGGCATCGAGCCGTACGGGTCCGATCCGATGGGATGGACGAGCCCCTTTGTGCTTTCGGCGCTCGCGCTCGGCGCGGCATTTCTCACGGCGTTCGCGCTGGTCGAGGGTCGGGTCGAGAATCCGATGTTCCGGCTCGGCCTTTTTCGGATTCGCGCGTTCACGTTCGGAACGCTCTCCAGCTTTCTCGCCGCGGTTGGCCGGGGTGGCCTGATGTTCATGCTCATCATCTGGCTGCAGGGCATCTGGTTGCCCGAGCACGGATACAGCTTCACGTCGACGCCACTGTGGGCGGGCATCTACATGATTCCGCTGACGGTCGGATTCCTCCTCGCGGGTCCGGTGTCGGGCTTCCTGTCGGACCGTTTCGGATCACGTCCGTTTGCAACCGGCGGGATGATCGGCGCCGCCGCGAGCTTCGCCTTTCTGCAACTCCTCCCGATCGATTTTCCCTACCAGCTGTTCGCCCTGATCCTCTTCCTCAACGGTCTGTCGATGGGGGCGTTCGCATCACCGAACCGCGCTGGGGTGATGAACAGCCTGCCTCCCGGTGACCGCGGCGCGGGCGGCGGCATGAACGCGACCTTCCAGAGCTCAGCGCAGGTGCTCTCTATCGGCATCTTCTTCACGCTGATGATCACCGGGCTGGCATCGACACTCTCGACGACCATGACCGCGGGACTGGAGGCGCACGGGGTGTCGACCGCGGTGGCGGAGCACGTCGGTCATCTTCCCCCTGTGTCAATCCTGTTCGCGGCGTTTCTCGGCTACAACCCGATCCAGTCGCTGATCGGCCCCCACGTCCTCTCGCAGCTGTCCGCGGTCAACGCGTCCGCACTGACCGGTCGCCAGTTCTTTCCAGAGTTGATCTCGGGTCCGTTTGCGGCCGGCCTGCATCAGGCCTTCACCTTCTCGCTGGTGGTGTGCCTCGTCGCTGCCGTCGCCTCGTGGTCGCGCGGGAAGCGAGTCGGGATCGGGGAGCCGGCGATCGTCACCGAGGCGCCGGAGCTCTGAGGCTCTGCAGCTAGCGGAGGTTGAACAGGGGGCCGGTCACCGCGAAGGGCACGTGTCCCGACGCCGCGAAGAGTGCGAACAGCGCGAGGGCGGCGCCGAGCAGTGACACGTCCCGGTAGAAGCTCGCCTCGTGCGTGCGTCGCGCGGCCGGGTCCTGCTGACTCCAGAACGGGTGAAAGAGCACAGCGGCGGGGACGAGGAAACAGGCGATCATCAGCGATCCGAGGTCGGCCCAGACGCCGGCGACGATGGAGACCGCGGCGACCAGTAGAAATGCCCCGGCGGGCCATCCGGCGAGGATGGGGAACGGAAGTTTCTTCCCGGATCCTGCCACGTAGCGAGGGTGATTCTTGATGTGCCCGCGCGCCGCGGACACGAAGAGTGCCACGAAGCAGATGCGCCCGATGAGCAGGATGACGCCGCCGAGCGTGGTCATATCCCAGGTTCACCGCGAGGACGGTGCATGAGCCTCAGTCCACGACCCTGAGCAGGATCCGCCCGCGTCCGTGTCCAGTCTCCGACGCTGCATGCGCTTGTGGCGCATTCTCCAGCGGGAAGATCTGCCCGATCTGCGGCCTCACGTCGCCGGACGCGACGAGCCGGGCCAGCTGTTCCAGGACTGGGCGGGTCTCGGCGGGATGAGCGACCCCCGACGTGCGGACCCCTCGTGCGGCGGCGGTCTCGGTGTCCGGCATCCCGGCGACCACCACGAGGATTCCGCCCGGCGTCAGCACGCTCCAGGAGTGGGCGGTGACATCGCCGCCGACAGTGTCGAGAACGACGTCGACTTGATGGACCGCATCCTCGATGTTCACGCGTGTGTAGTCGATGACCTCGTCGGCGCCGAGCGATCGGACGAAGTCGAGGTTTGCCGCAGACGCCGTGGCGATCACATGTGCACCTTTCCAGTGGCCGAGCTGGACTGCGATGCTGCCAACCCCACCGGCTCCGCCCTGGACGAGCAGACGCTGACCGGGCTCGAGATGTGCCGTGTCGAAAAGCCCCACCCAGGCGGTCTCGCCACCAACGTGCAGGGGTGCGGCGTGCTCGAAGGAAACGCCTTCGGGAATCCGCGCGATCGTGGTGGTGGGAGCCACCGCGAACTCCGCGTAGGTGCCCGCTCCGCGTCCGAAGACCCTGTCTCCGACAGCCAAGCCGGTGACTCCGTCGCCCAGCGCCTCGACGGTGCCTGCCACATCGAGACCCGGCGTGTGGGGGAGCGTGAGCGGCACGTACTCCTTCAGATACCCGGCGCGAAACTTCCAGTCGATGGGATTGACGCCGGCCACGTGGACTCGGATGAGCAGTTCACCCGCCTTGGGTTCCGGGCGTTCGACTGCATCCACGACGAGGACGGACGGCGGACCGTACTCGTGAAAGCGAACCGCGCGCATCGAAGTCTCTTCTGCCATCAGCGCCTGCCTCCGTGCCCGCGCAGCCAGCGCAGGCTAGCAATTCGATAGTAACATCAGATTCTAGCACGCAGGTCCTGGCATGCAGATCCTCGCTTAGACGATCGACAAGGAACAAGGAGTTGCCAGGGGAGATCCCCAAGTCCGGGGACTAGAGCACCTTGGAGAGGAAGGCCCTCGTCCGCTCGTGCTGCGGATTGACGAGCACCTCGCGGGGATTGCCGCTCTCGACGATCACACCGCCATCCATGAAGACAAGCGAGTCGCCGACCTCGCGTGCAAACCCCATCTCGTGGGTGACGACCACCATGGTCATCCCGTCCTGGGCGAGACCCCGCATCACGTCGAGAACGTCGCCGACAAGCTCGGGGTCGAGCGCCGACGTCGGCTCGTCGAAGAGCATGAGCTTGGGCTGCATCGCCAGGGCGCGCGCGATCGCCACGCGCTGCTGCTGCCCGCCGGAGAGCTGGTTCGGGTAGACGTCCACCTTGTCGGCGAGCCCGACCCGGGCGAGGAGCGTTCGCCCCCGCTCCTCGGACACCGCGCGCGGCTCACCCTTGACGCGAGTTGGCGCTTCCACGACATTGCCGAGCGCAGTCATGTGCGGGAAGAGGTTGAAGCGCTGAAACACCATGCCGATCTCGGCGCGCTTGCGGCAGACCTCGCGCTCGCGGAGCTCAAAGATCTTGCCGTCATGCTCGCGGTAGCCGACGAGCTCGCCGTCAACGGATAGCCGGCCGGCGTCGATCTTTTCCAGGTGATTGATGCAGCGAAGGAAGGTGCTCTTGCCGGAGCCCGACGGCCCGACGATGCACATCACCTCCCTCGGCGCCACCTCGAGGTCGATGCCGCGGAGGACCTCGAGGCGGCCATAGGACTTGTGGACGGCTTCGGCAAGAACCATCGGGCCGGCCATCAGATGGTCACCGGGAGTGGGGCGTGAAGGATGACGCGGGGGCCGGGTCGGCGGTGACCAACGGCGGTGCGACGTGCGACCGGAGCAGCAT